>JBCCPS010000018.1:0-44985 GCA_039024775.1 Pseudomonadota bacterium | reverse complement strand
CGCAGCGGCGCTTCCAGCGCGCGGCGCACGATGGTGATGCCGACGTTCTGGTCGTTGTTCTCACCCGTCAGGCCTTCCAGACCTTTGGCCGCCTGTACCAGAGCAACACCGCCGCCAACGACGATGCCTTCCTGCACCGCTGCACGGGTCGCGTTCAGCGCGTCGTCCACACGGTCCTTGCGCTCTTTCACTTCCACTTCGGTCATGCCGCCCACGCGGATGACGGCAACGCCGCCTGCCAGCTTGGCCACACGCTCCTGGAGCTTCTCGCGATCGTAGTCAGAGGTGGTTTCCTCGATCTGCGTGCGGATCTGGGACACGCGCGCTTCGATCTCGGCCTTCTCACCGGCGCCGTCCACGATGGTGGTCTCGTCCTTGGTGATGGAGACGCGCTTGGCGGAGCCCAGCATGTCCATCGTGACGGATTCAAGCTTCATGCCCAGATCGTCGGAGATCACCTGACCACCCGTGAGGATCGCGAGGTCCTGCAGCATCGCCTTGCGGCGATCACCAAAGCCCGGCGCCTTGACGGCTGCAATCTTCAGACCGCCGCGCAGCTTGTTGACCACGAGGGTCGCCAACGCTTCGCCTTCGACATCCTCTGCCACGATCAGAAGCGGCTTCTGGGACTGGATGACCTGCTCCAGCAGCGGGACCATCGGCTGCAGCGAAGAAAGCTTCTTCTCGTGCAGCAGGATGATGGCGTCTTCCAGCTCGGTGGTCATCTTGTCGGAGTTGGTGACAAAGTAGGGGGAGAGATAGCCGCGGTCGAACTGCATGCCCTCGACCACATCGGTCTCGGTCTCCAGGCCCTTGTTCTCCTCGACGGTGATCACACCCTCGTTGCCCACTTTCTGCATCGCGTCCGCGATCTGGCGGCCGATTTCGGCTTCGCCGTTGGCAGAGATGGTGCCAACCTGTGCGACCTCGTCGGAGTCTTTGACTTCGCGCGCCGCTTTCTTGATCGCTTCAACGACGTTGGCCGTTGCCAGGTCAATGCCGCGCTTGAGGTCCATGGGGTTCATGCCCGCAGCGACAGACTTCATGCCTTCCTTGACGATGGCCTGGGCCAGCACGGTGGCAGTGGTGGTGCCGTCACCGGCCTCATCATTGGTGCGCTGGGCCACTTCCTTGACCATTTGCGCGCCCATGTTCTCGAACTTGTCTTCCAGCTCGATCTCTTTGGCGACGGACACACCGTCCTTGGTGATGCGGGGCGCGCCGAAGCTCTTGTCCAGCACCACGTTGCGGCCCTTGGGGCCTAGGGTGACGCGCACAGCGTCAGCAAGCACGTTGACGCCCTTGAGCATCTTGTTGCGGGCATCGGTGTCGAATTTGACGTCCTTAGCAGCCATTTCGTTTCTCCATTACGTTGGAAATTTCGTGAGACTTCATGGTCGGAGCACTGCGCCCCGTAGGATGGGTGATTTCACCCTTCTTCCCGATCAGGTCAGGATCCCCATGATGTCGCTCTCTTTCATCATCAGCATCTCGGTCCCGTCGACGGTCACTTCCGTGCCGGACCACTTGCCAAAGAGGATGCGGTCGCCCGCGCTGACAGCCGGTGCAATCAGCTCACCGCTGTCCTTGCGTGCGCCGTCGCCCACCGCGACAACCTCGCCCTCGGAGGGCTTTTCCTTTGCCGTGTCGGGGATGATCAGCCCGCCCGCGGTTTTCTCTTCGCTTTCGACGCGCTTGACCAGCACCCGGTCATGAAGCGGTTTCAATGCCATCTTTGCAGCTCCTTGATCGCTCAAAGTTTTCTCCCAACTCCCCGCCCCTTTGCAGGCGCTGGAGCGTTAGCACTCAGCTCCCCTGAGTGCTAACGACGGCTAACTATGGACCGTGCGATCACGAGTCAACTGCTCTTTGGGGATTTTTTGCCGGGGTCTGCAAAGCGGCCTTTGCATCCATTGGCCACGCGACGTACGTTTCATAGCATCCGGTTTCAAGGAGGTTTCAATGCGCGCGCTCATCGCTCTTCTATTTACACTGCTGCCCGTTACGCTTTGGGCCAATTGCGGCGGCACCGATCTGCGCGAAACGCTGACCGACGCACAACAAACCGAGATTGATCGGCGCATCGCGGATGCGCCCTATGCCACCGGCAACCACTGGCGCGCCACCAAGGGCGATCAAGTCATTCACCTCATCGGCACGATGCACATCGACGACCCGCGCATGGACGCGCTCGCCGCGCGCCTGGCCCTGGTCGTCGAAACCGCCGACCTGCTGATGGTGGAGGCCACCGAAGAGGACCAAAAGCAGCTGGAGCGGGACATGGCGCTGACCCCCGAACTGGCGTTTTTGACCGGTGAGACGCTCATCGACCTCATGCCGCCTGAAGACTGGGCAGCGCTTGCCGCCGCGGCAGAGGCACGCGGCATCCCGGGGTTCATGGCCGCGAAATTCCAGCCCTGGTACCTGTCGCTGATGCTGTCGATGTCGCCTTGCGAGATGCGCGCGGTGGCCAGCGGACAGGAGGGGCTTGATGCGCGCATCATCGAGATCGCCGCGCAGGCGGGTGTGCCCACGCGGTCGCTCGAAGACCCCAAGTCGGTGTTCCAGCTCTTCAACCAGGACCCGATTGAGGACCAGATCGCGCTGCTGACCCTGGGCATCCTGCCCGATGAAGCCTCGGAAAATGCCTCCTACACGCTCAAACAACAGTACTTCGACGAAGAAACGCTCGCCGCGCTGGAGCTGTCGCGCGTGGTCGCCCGCCCCATGATCGACATGCCAGAAGACGAATTCGACGCGCTCTTTGACGAATTCATCGACCTGCTGCTGCGCGTGCGCAACGAGGCCTGGATGGACAAAATCGACGCGCTGGAGGAGGCCCGCGTCGTGATTGCCTCCGGTGCGCTGCATCTGGCCGGGGAGTATGGCCTGCCCAATCTTCTAGAGCAGCGCGGCTACACGCTGGAGCGACAGCCGTTCTGAGGCGCGATTTCTTTTGAAGAAATCGGCCCGAAGTCTTCA
This sequence comes from Pseudomonadota bacterium, assembly GCA_039024775.1. Classification (GTDB taxonomy): domain Bacteria; phylum Pseudomonadota; class Alphaproteobacteria; order Rhodobacterales; family Rhodobacteraceae; genus Sulfitobacter. The sequence continues at coordinate 42,003 of JBCCPS010000018.1, read as the reverse complement.
AAAGACTTCGCCCCCTCAGGCCCCCAGAACGCGCCCGCTCACGCCGACCGCCTCGGCCCCTGCGGGCGTCAGGCAGTAAACGCCGGTCTCCACCTTTTCAAACCAGCCATAGTGATTGTCGCGCATCATCGTGGTAGCCCGCTGCACGCCCGTTTCCCGCGCGACATCCGCACCTTTGCTTGCCCCCACCTCAAAAAGATACACCGCCAGCTTCAGCGCGTCCTGCCGGTAGGCCGTGACAAGCCCCGCCCGCGTTTGCCCGCCGTCATTCGGATCGCCCTGCCGCCGAGCAAACTCGCGCAAGAGCTGCTGTTCTTTCTTGCGCGACTTGCGCGGCGCATAGGCACCCGGATCGCAGTGCACCTCCACCAAGCCGTCCTTCAGCCGCACCGTGATCAGCCCCAGCCCCAACCGGCGGGCCAACCCGATGTTGTCCTTGAGGGCCTTGCCAAAGCGTTTGCCGGGCTGGCGGCTCACAGCCAGATAGACCTCATCGCTGACCTTCAGCCGCGCGAGGCACTGGTGAAAGAGCGCCAGACTGAACCCCAACTTTAGCTCCACGATCACAGGCGGCTCCGCGCCGCGCACGGCCACGACATCCGCGGCACCCACCTCTGACTTCACGGTATATCCCTGGTCCTCCAGAAACGCCTTGATCGGCGGATAGAGATCGGTCTCGCGGGGCGTTTGCGTCATGGCCCAAGCTTGCCGCAGCACGCGCCGCGATCCAAGAGCTCACACGCCGTACGCCGTGGCATTTTGAATTGCGCCGGGATGCGCTAGCTTTGCACGCAGGGCACGAGGGTACTCGGCCCTGCAAACCGGATAAATCGGCGACATGAAAAGAACGGGTTCACTATACAGAAGGGCTTGCCCATGACCGGGCCCGAAGCGCCGCCGGAGGGCGCGCAGATGTCCTTTGAAAAGGACATGTCCTACATCGACTACCTCGCGCTCGATCCCATCCTGGGCGCGCAGCACCGCCTGTCGGATGCCCATGACGAGATGCTCTTTATCATCCAGCACCAGACCTCCGAGCTTTGGATGCGGCTGGTGCTGCACGAACTGGCCATCGCGCGCGAGGAACTGACGGCAGGGCACTTTTCGCCCACCTTCAAAATGCTCACCCGCGTCGCGCGCATCTTTGAGCAGCTCAACAGCGCCTGGGACGTGCTGCGGACCATGACGCCCAGCGAATACACCGCCTTTCGGGACGATCTGGGCCGGTCTTCGGGGTTTCAGTCCCACCAGTACCGGCTGATCGAATTCATCTTCGGCAATCGCAACCAGGCGATGATGCAGGTGCACGCCCACCGGCCAGAGCTGCACCGCATGCTGGCCCAGGAACTGCGCCGCAAGAGCCTCTATCACGTGGCGCTTGACCAATTGGCCGGGCATCTGGGACGCGCTTTTGAGCCGCACGTCTACCGGCTGAATCAGCCCCATGCAGCAGACGACACGGTCACGCAGGCCTGGAAAGAGGTCTATGCCGCGCCCGACCGGCACTGGGCCCTCTATGAGTTGGCGGAAAAACTAGTGGATATTGAAGACTACTTTCGCCGCTGGCGCTTCAACCACGTCACCACGGTGGAGCGGATCATCGGCTTCAAACGCGGCACGGGCGGCACGTCGGGCGTGAAATATCTGCGCCAGATGCTCGAAGTGGAATTGTTCCCAGAACTCTGGCAGGTAAGAGGTCAGCTATGAAAGACACAGTTAGGCACCTGCCCATCAAGGACAGCTTTCACCTGCCCGAGGGGCTCATCTATCTCGACGGCAATTCGCTCGGCCCGCTGCCCAAGGGCACGGAAGCCAAGCTGCAGGCGATGCTGCAAGACGAATGGGGCGCGCATCTGATCACCGGTTGGAACCGCGACGGCTGGATGGACCAGCCCGCGCGGGTGGGCAACATGGTCGGGCGCCTGATCGGCGCGCCCGAGGGCACGGTCACCATGGGCGACACGCTGTCGGTGAAGGTCTATCAGGCGCTCTCAGCGGCGCTGAAAATGCGCCCCGACCGTCGCGTGATCCTGTCCGACAGCGGCAACTTCCCCTCCGATCTCTACATGGCGCAGGGGCTGATCCAGCAGCTGGACAAGGGATATCAGTTGAAGGTGGTCGCTCCGCATGAGGTCGCAGCCGCGATGGATGACAGCGTTGCGGTCGCGATGCTGACCCAGATCGACTACCGCAGCGGGCGCATGCACGACATGAACGCCGTGACCCGTGCTGCCCATGAAGCGGGCGCGGTCATGCTCTGGGATCTCGCGCATAGCGCGGGAGCGGTGCCGGTGGATCTGGCCGCCGCGCAGTGCGAATTCGCAGTGGGTTGCACGTACAAATACCTCAACGGCGGCCCTGGCGCGCCCGCGTTCATCTATGCCCGCGCCGACATTGCGCCGGACATGGAAGCCGCCCTCGCCGGGTGGCTGGGCCACGACAGCCCCTTTGCCTTTGAGCCCGACTACCGCCCCGCCCCCGGCATCGACCGGATGCGCGTGGGCACGCCGCCCGTGATGCAGATGACCGCCCTCGAACACGCGCTGAGCCTCTGGGACTGCATCGACATGGGTGAGCTGCGCGCCGCCTCCGTTCGCCTTTGCGAGCTTTTCATTCGGGAGGTCGAAGCCCACTGCCCAGCGCTCACCCTCGCCAGCCCGCGCGACAGCGCTGAACGCGGCAGCCAGGTGTCTTTCAGCTTTGAACAGGGCTATGCCGCGATGCAGGCGCTGATTGACCGCGGCGTGATCGGTGACTTCCGTGCGCCCAACATCATGCGCTTTGGCTTCACCCCACTGTATATCGATGAGGACGATGTGCTGGGCGCGGTTGCGATCCTGCGGGAGGTACTGGACGGGCGGCTCTGGGATCGTCCGGAGTATCTCACGCCAAAACGGGTGACGTAGCATCTTCGAACCAAAACCTGAGAGGTTTACCACCTCAGTTCATGCGTCGTCCCGCGGGGTTGCGCAGATGCGCCGCCCGTCGTGCTGAAAGCACACCTTTGGCGTGACGTGCTGCAAGCACGCCTCCGGCGTGACGGGGGCGGGTCGGCGCAGCAGGGCAGTGCCTGTTGGGCGGGTACTTTGATTGAAGCGCTGTTTCTTTTTTGAGGTGCTGGCACTGAAGGGAAAAACGAAGACGTTGCGATCCTAGGTTTAAAGCAGGGTCAGGTGGCCTAGACTTTTGTATTTCCGCTTTTGATCTCAGACCCCCACGTAGTCACGGGTCACCTCCGCAGACAAATCCGCCATCGGCCCCGACCAAACCGTCTTGCCCCGGGCGAGGATCACCGCGCGGTCCGATACCGCGGCCAATTCGCGCAGGCTCTTGTCGATCAGCAGGATCGCCATCCCGGTCTCCGCCTTGATCCGCGTGATCGCGGCCCAGATCTCCTGCCGGACAATGGGGGCAAGGCCCTCCGTCGCCTCATCGAGGATCAGAAGCTGCGGGTTGGTCATCAGCGCGCGCCCGATGGCCAGCATCTGCTGCTCCCCGCCCGACAGCGAGGCCGCGCGCTGGCTGCGCCGCTCCTCCAGTCTGGGAAACAGCGCTGCGACCGTTCTGAGATCCCAAGGCCCGGGCCGCGCGGCAGCCAGCAGGTTTTCCGCCACCGTCAAATCCTTGAAACAGCGCCGCCCCTCCGGCACCAACCCGATGCCAAGGCGCGCCACCGCGTGGCTGGGCAGGCCGTGCAGGTCGCGGTCCTCAAAGCGCAGCCCTCCCTCAGAGGCGATCATCCGGCAAATCGCCTTGACCGTGGTGGTTTTGCCCATCCCGTTACGGCCCATCAGCGCCAGCACCTCGCCCGCCTCCAGCGCCAGATCAACGCCAAAAAGCGCCGGCACCGGCCCGTAAGACGCCGTAAGGTTCGACACGCTCAAAAGGCTCACGCCGCGTCCCCCAGATAGGCTTTTCTGACCTCCTCGGAGGCCCTGATCTCATCCACCGTGCCGGTCGCGATCACGCGGCCATAGACCAGCACGCTGATCCTGTCAGCCAGCGCAAAGACCGCGTCCATGTCATGCTCCACCAGCAGAATAGGCGCCTCGCTGCGCAGACCCGACAGGAACTCCGTCATGGTCTTGGACCCCTCCGCGCCAAGCCCCGCCATCGGCTCATCCATGATGAAGGCCCGCGGTTGCAGCGTCAGCGCCACCGCGACCTCCAACTGCCGCCGCTGGCCGTGGCTCAGATTGGCGGTGACCTGCCCCGCGGCATCGGCCAGGCCTGCGCGCGTCAGAGCCGTCTCCGCCCGGGCGCGCAGGTCTTTGTCGCCGAGCGCTCCGCGCCAAAACCGCCAGGGCCGCGCCGATTGCCCGATCGCCCCCAGCAGGACGTTTTCCATAACGGTATCCTCCATCGCAAGCGCAGAGATCTGGAAGGTCCGGGCGAGGCCTGCGCGCGCGCGTTGCGCCGTGCTCAGGGCCGATACGTCGCGGCCCCCCAGATGCACGCTGCCCGCGTCGGGTGCGATTGCGCCGCTGATCTGACCGATCAGGGTAGACTTACCCGCGCCATTCGGACCGATGATGGCGTGAATTTCACCCGCGCGCAGGTCGAGGGATACGTCATCGGTGGCCACCAGCGCGCCAAAGCGCTTGGTCAGATTGCGCGTCTCAAGGATCACCTCAGACATTTGGCCCCGCCTTTCCGGTGAGGATCCCGATGATGCCGCCGCGCGCGAACAGCACGATCAGCAGCAGGATCACCCCCAGCCAGACCAGCCAGAACTCCGTCAGCCCGCCCAGGAAATGCTCCAGCGCCACAAAGAGCCCCGCGCCAATTACAGGCCCCATCAACCGTCCCACGCCGCCGATGATGATGAACACGATGAGCTCCCCCGAAAGCTGCCAGGAAAACATCGTAGGGCTCACAAACCGGTTGAGATCGGCGAAAAGCGCGCCCGCAAGCCCCGTGATCGCGCCCGAGATCACGAAGGCAAGCAGCTTGAGCCGCATCGGGTCAAGCCCCACCGTCTCCACCCGCTGCGGCACCTGCCGTGCGGCGTTGAGCGCGAGCCCGAAGGGCGAAGCACGCAGACGCCACTGAAGCAGCAGCGCCGCGCAAAGCGCGGCAAAGCAGAGCGCGAAGAACTGGATCGGCACCAGCGTGTTGAGCCCCGGAAAGCCGTTGCGCACCCAGATCGACAGGCCGTCCTCGCCGCCATAAGCGCTCCAGGATATGGAGAAGAAAAAGAACATCTGACTGAAGGCCAGTGTGATCATGATGAAGTAAATCCCGCTGGTCCGCAGCGACAAAAGGCCGATGATGAGCGCGGCGAGCGCTGAGAAGAGGATGGCCGTGAGCCAGATCACCGGCATGGATTTCGTGCCCGCGATGGTCAGCGGGCCAAGCTCCAGCGGGGTAAAGCTTTGCGCGTGAAAGGCCAGGATGCCCATCGCGTAGCCGCCCAGGCCAAAGAACACCGCGTGGCCCAGGCTCACCAACCCGCCGATGCCAAGTGCAATGTTTAGCCCCACCGCCGCCAGTGCGAGGATCGCGGCACGCGTGGCAAGCGTGATCGTGAAAGGCTCCTCCGTGACAAGCGCCCAAAGCGGGATCGCGAGGAAGATGGCCAGAACGAGGAGGTTGATATGGCGCTCAGCGATCATGCGCGCGCGCCGAAAAGGCCGGTGGGCCGCCAGATCAAGACCGCGCTCATCAGGATGTAGACCGCCATGGAGGCCAGCGCCGATCCGGTCTGCGTGGCCGCGCCCGCCTCCATGAAAAGCTTGAAGAGCTCGGGCAGAAAGATGCCGCCCAGCGTATCCGTCAGCCCCACCAGCAGCGCGCCGATGAAGGCGCCCTTGATCGACCCGATGCCGCCGATCACGATCACCACGAAGGCCAGGATCAACACCGGCTCCCCCATGCCCACCTGCACCGACTGGATCGCGCCCACCAAAGCACCCGCGAGCCCTGCAAGCGCCGCACCCAGCGCAAACACCAGCGTATAGAGCCGCGAGATATCCACGCCGAGCGCCGCGATCATCTCCCGATCATTCTCGCCCGCACGGATCTGGATGCCGATCCGCGTGCGCGCGGTCAGCCACCAGAGCCCCAGTGCCACGGCAAGCCCCGCGCCGATCAGCGCGAGCCGGTAGAGCGGGTACTGGATGCCCCCCGGCAGCGTGACAGGGCCGGAGAGGTAGCTGGGCGTGTCGAGGAACAGCGGGAAGGAGCCAAAGACATACCGCGTGCCTTCCGAAAAGATCAGAATCAGCGCGAAGGTCGCAAGCACCTGATCAAGATGCGCCGCACGGTAGAGCCGCCGGATCACCACCAGCTCCACAATCGCGCCCGCGCAGGCCGCCGCTGCGAGGGCCGCGACAAGCGCCAGCAGGAAAGACCCCGTCGCGCCGGCCACCGCAGCAGCCGCAAAGGCCCCCACCATGTAAAGCGAGCCGTGCGCCAGGTTGATGAGCCCCATCACGCCGAAAATCAGCGTGAGCCCCGCTGCCATCAAAAACAGCATCACGCCGAATTGCAGACCGTTGAGGATCTGTTCGATGATCAGGATGGTGGACATCAGGCGTATTCGCCCCGGGTCTGACCCGGGGCGCGTCTCGCTTACATTTTGCAGTCACCCGCGTAGGCGTCCGCGTGGTTTTCCAGCGCGGGCCCGAGGATCTTGTTGGTAAAGACGTCACCCTCCTGCACCACCTCGCGGGCATAGATCGTCTGCACCGGGTGCTGGTTGGGTCCAAAGGCGAAATCGCCCCGCGTGCTGGAGAAATCCGCGGCCCGCAGCGCGTCACGGAAGGCATCCGCGTCAGAGGGGCTCGCCTTTTCCAATGCGGAGAGGATCAGGTTCGCCGTGTCAAACCCTTGGCTGGCGTAAAGCGAGGGCAGGCGGCCGTATTCGGCCTGAAAGCTCTCCACGAAAGCGGCGTTGGTCGGATTGTCGATGTCCTTGTTCCACTGCGAGGTGTTCACCACGCCTAAAGCCGCCCCGCCCACGGCCTGCAGGATGCCCTGGTCAAAGCTGAACGCAGGGCCCACGACGGGCAGATCCACGCCGCTGTCCGCGTATTGCTTGAGGAAGGAAATCCCCATGCCGCCTGGCAGGAAGAAGAACACGCTGTCCGCCCCCGAGGCGCGGATCTGCGCGATCTCAGCGGCGTAGTCGGTCTGGCCCAACTGGGTGTAGATCTCGCCCGCCAGTTCGCCCTCGAAAAACCGTTTGTAGCCAGTCAGCGCGTCTTGGCCCGCCGGATAGTTCGGCGCAAGGATGAAGCTGTTGGTAAAGCCCGCGCCGTTGGCATAGGCGCCCGCCGCCTCATGCAGATTGTCGTTCTGCCAGGCCACGTTGAAGTAGTTAGGGTGGCAGCCCTGCCCCGCCAGCGCGGAGGGCCCGGCATTTGGTGAGAGGTAAAAGACGTTCTGGTTCACCGCCGCAGGCACCACGGCCATCGCGAGGTTGGACCAGATGATGCCGGTCATGATGTCCACCTTTTCGGACTGGATCATCTTGTCGGACAATTGCACCGCGATGTCGGGCTTGCGCTGATCATCCTCGATCACGACCTCGATGTCATCGCGCCCCGACTGGCTGATGGCCAGCATGAAACCGTCGCGCACGTCAATGCCAAGGCCCGCGCCGCCGCCCGACAGCGTGGTGATCATGCCGATCTTTGTCTCCGCCACAGCGCCGCCCGCCGCAAGGGCCAGCGCGGTTGTCATCGCAAGCAGTCTTTTCATCGCTTTCTTCCTTCTCCCGTTGGATACGGCCCGCTTGGCGCGGGTCCTTTGATCTAAACTTCCGTCATCAGCATGGATCGCCGCCGGAGCTTCGCCATCAGTGTCGTCCGCAATGGCGCGCGGTGCAAGAACCTGATGCGCGCGGACGCTGGATTAAGACGCGCCGCGTGGGCGGGTGCGGTCAAGTTCCGGCGTAATGGGGATGTGTGCGGCGTCATCGCCGGGCGGCAGCTTGAAGGGGCCACCCTCCCAATCCGCAGCTTTCCAGTCTTCCTTGGCCTGCTCGATCCGCTCGGTGGAGGAGGACACAAAGTTCCACCACAGATACCGCGGCCCGTTGAGCGTGGCCCCGCCCAGCGCCATCAGCCGCGCACCCTGCGCTCCGGCCTTCACCGAAAGCTTGTCGCCGGGGCGAAAGACCATCATCCGGCCCGCCTCATAGGTCTCTCCGGCGACCTCGATGGCACCTTGGGTCACATAGATGCCCCGATCCTCGTGGTTGTCGGGCAGCGGAAAGGCGGCACCGGGGGCCAGCACCACGTCGGCATAAAAGGTCTCCGACTGCATCGTCACGGGGCTGACCGCGCCAAAGGCATCGCCCAGGATCAGCCGCGCGGTGACACCGCCGTCTTCGAGCAGCGGCAAAGCACCCTGCTTGTGATGCTCGAAATCCGGCGCCATATCCTCGCGGTCCTCAGGCAGCGCGATCCAGGTCTGGATGCCGAAAAGCTTGTGCCGGGTGGCGCGCGTCTCGGGGCTCGTGCGCTCCGAATGGGTCACCCCGCGGCCCGCGACCATCCAGTTCACCTCTCCGGGATAGATCATCTGGTGGGTGCCCAGGCTGTCGCGATGCTCGAACTCTCCGTCATAGAGGTAAGTCACCGTGCCCAGCCCGATGTGCGGATGCGGGCGCACGTCGATGCCGCCATCGGTGATGAACTCCGCCGGGCCCATCTGATCGAAGAAGATGAAGGGCCCCACCATCTGCCGCTTGGGCGAGGGCAGCGCGCGGCGCACCTCAAAGCCGCCCAGATCGCGGGCGCGGGGGATGATCAGCGTCTCGATGGCGTTGTCCGTGCTGGGGCAATCCGGCCCTTGGGTGGGGTTCCAACTCATCTCATGGCTCCTTGCTGTGGGTTTGAATGTCGAAAGGCCGCGCTTACCAGTCTTGCGGCATGAAGGTTGCCAGCACGTCAAAGCCCGCGCCAGTGGGCCGCAGGACGACCGCCTCGCCTTCCTCAAGCGTGACGCCCGCGACCTGCGCGATATTGGACCGGTGCGAGACGATGATGCGGTTGCCGCCCGCCGTGGGCCGCGCCATCAGCCCGCGCAGGAAGTCCACCCGCGCCTCACGTCCCTCGGCATCTGACAAAAGCCCGATGAGCGCCATATGCTCCACCACCCGGCCAAAGGCGATCTCCGCCATGTCGCGGCAGCGTGCGAAGGGGCTGGCAAGCACCTCGCCCACCGGGAAGCCCTGCGCGCGAAAAGCAGCACCTATGCGTTCTGACTGCGCGATGCCAAAGTCAGAGAGCAGCCGCTGGCGCGCGCGCGGCCAGTCGATGCTGTCCACGCCCGACCAGGTGGTGGCCCCGTGGCGGAAATAAACCACCGCCTCACCCGCTGCCAAAGCGTTGCGCGCTGCCTGCCTGGAGGCGCGGGCGGCCCCCGGCAGGGCCAGTGCCGCACCGGTTGAGGCCAGAAAGAAGCGCCTGCTGATGTGGGATTTCGGTCTCATATCTTCACTCCCAAGTGTAGCTCAAACATCCGCGTGGACCGGCGTTTTGACAAAAAGCTCTGCCAGCGCAGTCCACTCCCGCGGCTGCACCTCATGCCCGTCGTCATGAATTTCGGTCGTCAGATCAACGCCCTGCGCGGTCAGCCACCCTGTCAGCCGTTTGGTCATCGCCCAGGGCGTGATCGCATCCCGCCGCCCCGCCGTAACGAGGACCCTCCGGTGCCGTGAAAGGCGAACACCAGCGGGCGGCCAGGCTCTAGCGCGGTGACCCGCGCCTGATAAAGCTCTTGCGTCATTGTCGCCTCCCTCACGCCGCGATCTTGGGCAGCAGCCCTTCGATCTGCGCGCGGTGCGGCTCATAACGCAGCGGCAGTTTGAGCGCCTCGCCCAAGTGTGCAGTGTCCTCGTCCCGGTCAAAACCCGGCTCGTTCGTTGCAATCTCAAACAGCACCCCGCCCGGCGTCCGAAAATAGATCGCCCAGAAGTAATCGCGGTCAATCACCGGCGTCACCTGATAGCCGGTGTCCAAGAGCGCCTTGCGCACGCGCAGCTGCGCTTCGCGGTCCTCCACCGCAAAGGCGATGTGATGCACGGATCCCGCGCCCTGGTTGGCCCGGCGCGCGGCATCCGGCACGCGCTCCAGATCAATCGTATCCGCAGGGTTGCCGCCTTCGATCACGTAGCGCGTGATGTCACCTTGCGTATCGGCCTTCTGATAGCCCATGAAGCGCAACAGCTCGCCCGCGGCCTCCGTTTCCTGCAGCCGGAAGCGCGCGCCGTGAAAACCAAAGACGCCGGTGTCCTCTGGCACGCCATTGCCGGTCCAGGGCGTGCGGCCCTGCGCCGTGCTTTCCACGAGGGCAAAGCCATCGCCGTCGGGCCCTTCAAACCCCAAGCGCTTCTCGCCAAAGGCGGCGTCTTCGGTCAGACCGCGCACGCCCTTTGCGGCCAGCCGCTCGGACCAAAAGGCCAGACTGCCCTGCGGTACGGCGAATTCGGTCACGCCGACCTCACCCGCGCCGCGCCGCCCTTGGGGCATCTGTCCAAAGGGGAAATACGTCATCACGGAGCCCGGCGTGCCGACCTCATCGCCGTAATAGAGGTGGTAAACCTCCGGCGCGTCGAAATTTACTGTTTTCTTGACCCGCCGCAGCCCCAGCGTGTCAGTGAAAAAGAGGTTATTCGTCGCCGCATCCGACGCCATCGAGGTGACGTGATGCAGTCCTTTGATGTCCTTGATCATGGCCTTGCTCCTCTGGGTTTTGTCTTGCTGCCCAATATGGCGCAGTCTCAGAGGACTTTAATGGCCATCATTACATGTTTATTATTGTCCAAAGCGGAATAGTAATGCCCCATGCTCGATCTCAAACCCATCCGCGTCCTGCGCGCTGTCTCTGATCTGAAAAGCTTTTCGCGCGCCGCGCAGGAGCTTGGCCTCGCAGCCGCCTCCGTCACGCGCATAATCGCGCAGCTTGAAAGGGATTTGGGCACCCAGCTTTTGGTGCGCACCACGCGGCAGGTGGCGTTGACCAGCGCGGGCGCCTCCGTGCTGGCACGCTACCGACCGCTGCTGGAGGGTTTCGACGCGGTCACCCGAGACGTACAGCGCGCGTTCCTGCCCGATAGTGGGCGCTTGCGCCTGACAGCACCCGTATCGCTGGGCGTGAACCTTTTGCCCCGGGTAATTGCTGGATTTCGGCTCGCCTATCCGCGCATCTCCGTGACGCTCAATTTCACCGATACCCTTATCGACGTGATCGAGGAGACCTGCGATCTGGCCATACGCGTCTCCGGCCCGCCCGCGGACAAATCAACGATCTGGCGCAAGCTCTGCGAGGTGCCCATGCGCGCGGTGGCAGCCCCTGCCCTCATGGACCGTATTGACACGCCCGCGCACCCCGATGATCTGCCTGGCGCACATCTAATGTCCTACAGCGCGACCGGAGAGCCAGAGGCTTGGGTGTTCAGCCAAGCGGGCAGCCAGCGCGTGGTGCGCGCGGGTGCAGGCGTCGTGGCCAACAACGGCGATTTTTTGTTTGCCATGGCGCTGGCGGGCGAAGGCATCTGCCTTCTGCCCGATTTCATTACCGCAAATGCGTTGGAGACTGGCGCGCTGGTAGAGGTGCTTCCGGACTGGCATGTCGCATCGCTTTGGCTCACGCTCTACTATCCCCCGTACACGCAGTTGCCGCCCGTGGTCGCAACCTTCGCGGATTACTTTGAGGCGTTTATCGCGGATACGCCCTACCTGATGACGACGCCTTGAAGCCTGCCCCTAGAGTGCACCTATTGTTCGGCTCAGCCGATGTGTGTCCCCTGAATTGAGCGAATACCCAAAGAAATTCGCCCCGGCTACTCTGGCCGGGAGATGCAAGACACACCCAACATCACAGGCCGCGCCACGTTCCGCACCGATGCCGGCCAACGCCATTTGGACAGCCTGTGCCGCCACTTCGGGCGCAAGGTCGAAACCGGCATGACAACAGGGTCCGGCTGGGTGCAATTCCCCTTCGGCCGCTGCGAGATGGCGGCGGATGCCACCCGGCTGCGGTTCAGCGCGCTGGCCCCAGATGCCGCCGGGCTGGATGAGGTCATCACGGTGATGACCCGCCATCTTGAACGCTACGCTTTTCGCGAAGACCCGCGGCTGGACTGGCAGCTCGATCCCGCGTCAGCCCCTACTTTCACCCCAAAACAGGAGCCCCCATGCACCGAAGAACCCTGATCAAAACGAGCCTTGCAACCGCGCTCGCCCTCATCCTCAGCCAACAAGCAGGAGCTCAGACAATGGACCCCACCTCGCAAGCCTCATTCGACACGGTGATGGCCTTTATGGCCGCGATGGGCGAGAGCCCGGACGCCATGTCGCCGCTGATGGCCGATGACATGGTCTGGCACAACGAAGGTGATCAGAGCATCCCGTGGATCCGCGGCGACATCGAAGGCAAGGAGGAGATCTTTGAGTTCCTGGGCGTCTTCGGCGCGGGGCTTCAGACCACCAAATGGGAAAACACCGATGCCTTCGCCCTGGGCGACACCGTTGCGGTCTTTGGCGTGATGAACGGCATCACGACCAAGTCGGGCACGGAGATCGGAGACTTTTCCTTTGCGCTGCGGGCCAAGGTCCGGGATGGCCAGATCGTCCTTTGGCACTGGTTTGAGGACAGCTTTGCGCTGAGCCAGGCGTACCACGCGGGCGAATAACCGCGCCTCTTTCGAACAGCAGGAACCCTTATCATGACAAACACCCTCAACCGGCGCGCCTTGATCAAAGGCGCGGCCCTGACCGCTGGCGCCGTGGCGCTGATCAAAGGCACCACCGCGCCCAGCCCCGCACTGGCCCAGGGGGACATGCCCCCCGGCACGGTGCATAGCTTTGCCAAGGGCGGCGTGACCTTTCACACCTATGTCTCGCCCCCGCAGGCGGTGAACGTCACCTCTCACGTGATCGAGATGGGCGATCAACTGTTGCTGGTGGATGCCACTTTCATGGCGCCCACAGCACAAGAAGTCGCGGGCCTCATCGCCTCGACCGGCAAGCCGGTGCACACGGCCTATGTCAGCCATGAACACCCCGACCACTGGGGCGGCGTGGCGGCGATGGACGGCGTGGCGTTCCAAACCCTGCCCGAAATCCGTGAGGCTATTCGCGCCGAAGCCGCCTCCGGCGATACGCCGGAGCCCACCGCGCTGCTGACGGGCGCGGACCTGGCCCTTGGGATGACCGAGATCGGTGGCGTCCCGGTAGAATTCCGCAGCTATGACAACGCCGAGGCCCCCAAGGTCATCGTGGCCGTCCTGCCAGAGCAGAAGGTCGCGGTGGTCCAGGATCTGGTCTACAACGGAGTCTACTTCGCGCCGGGCGTGGACCGCGCCAACTGGATCGCCACGCTGGAAGGCCTGCGCGATGATCCGGCCTTTGATACGCTTCTTGTGGGCCACGGGTTGCCGACGACGCGGGGCGAGCTTGACACCGCAATCGCCTACCTCAAGACCTTCGACGCCGCCTGGCAACAGGGCGAAACACCCGACGCGGTGGAGGCCGCGATGCGCGCGGCCTATCCGGGCTATGACGGCGCGTTTCTTTTAGGGCTCATCGGGGCCTATTGGGACAAATGAGCAAGGCCCGCCGCGCGCGGGCGATACAGGACATAAAGAAGGGAGCTTGATCCAATGGGAAGTGGCATCGAACGCGTGCGCGACATCTATCTGGACGGCATCGCGGGCGGCAACGCGCGCGCAGCCGTTCTGCGCAACACCGGGCATCGCTACACGCAGCACTCGACTGGCGTGGGCGACGGGGCGGAGGGCTTTCTGGCCTTCTTTGAACCCTTCGTGGAACGCAACCCCAAGCGCGACATCCAGATCCTGCGCATCTTCGAAGACGGCCCTTGGGTCTTTTGCAGCGCCTATCAGTCGCTCAACGACGGCGCCGCGCAGTGGGTGACGATGGACATGTTCTACACCGACGCGGGCGGCCTGATCCTGGAGCACTGGGACACCATCGCGGCCTACGAGGCGGTCACCGCCTCGGGCCAGGACATGGTGGGCGGCGCGCGGGAGGTGGACACCGCCGCCGACACCGCGGCCAACAAGGCGCTGGTGCTGGAGTACACCAAACAGGTGCGGCAAGAGGACGACCACGCCAAGTTGGACCAATACGTCGCCCCCGACCTCATAGAGCACGCAGCACCCATTGCTGCGGGCCAGGACGGGCTGAAGGCATGGCTCTCCTCGCAAGCCGCAGGCCGCTACGAGATGCTGTTTCATCTGATGGGTCAGGGAGATTTCGTCGTGACCTACGGCAAACGTCATGCGCAAGGCCAGGACATCGCCGTCTTCGATCTCTACCGGGTGGCGGAGGGCCGCATTGCGGAGCACTGGATGAACGAAGAACAGATCGGCCCGCGCGAGACATGGGGCAACTCCGGCAAGTTTTGAAGCGCGGCAGGTGGCGGGGCGCGCGGCAGCTGAAGCTTGACCAACCGTTGGCGCGTCCCCGCACGCGCTAACGAGCGCTGGCCGCGCTCATGACGCATGGCGCTAGGCCTCTGCCTGCGCATCACACGTTCCAAGCCGTGAGAGCGCATTTCCAACGATGTCGAGAATGAAAGTGGCGGACCGAGGAGGATTCGAACCCCCGACCCCTTGATTCGTAGTCAAGTACTCTATCCAGCTGAGCTATCGGTCCACTGCCGCGCGGTGTAGTGCTCTGATCCGGGCTTTGCAAGCCCTCTTTGGCGCGCGGCGGTCAGACCAATGTGCCATCCCCTTTTGGCAGCGAGATTGTGAATTGTGTGCCTTCGGGCCCCGTATGCTCCAACGCCAGCTCACCACCATGCCCGCGCATCAACTCTTGCGCGATGGCAAGACCCAAGCCAGACCCGCCTTTGCGCGCGCCGCCCTGAAACGGCGTAAACAGGTGCTCTTGGGCTTTAGCGGGCAGGCCGGGCCCGTTGTCGCACACGGTGATGTGCCAAGTGGTATAAGTCTCCTCCGCTGTCACGCGAATGCGGCCCTCGCCCTGTGCGGCAATCAGCGCCTGGCGCGCATTGCGCACCAGGTTTGCCAACACGCGGTAAAGCTGCTCGGGATCGGCGCGGACCATCATCATCAACGGGACCTCCGCGACAAACTCAATCTCGCCCTCCTTAACGGCCAGGCGTTCGCTGTCGATCACATCCGCCACCAACTGATCCAATGCGACCTGAGTGAGCGTGGGCGCGGGCTCCTCTGCTTTGCCGAAAGCCAGCGTGCTTTCGCACAGGTGAACCGCACGGGTGATCGAGCCCACCAACTTTGGCGCCATCCGTTTGACGGCTGGATCTTCGGACGCCTCGATCCGGTCGGTGAAAAGCTGCGCGGAGGTCAGAATATTGCGCAGATCATGGCTGATCTTGCTGACCGCCGATCCCAGCTGCGCGAGCCGCTCCTTTTGCTTGAGCGCTTGGGTGAGCTCCGTTTGCAGCGATTTCAGCGCCTCTTCGGCCTCGCGCAACTCAGACACGCTTGACTTGGGCTGGATCACCCGCCGCGCGTCCTCGGGCGCGGCAGCATAACGCTGCATGTGGCCCGCAACCCGTTTGATGGGGCGCACCAGAAAGACGCGCAGAGCGATGAACAGCAGCGCCGCCGTCACGCCGGAAATGAAGGCCGACAGGATCAGGATGCGCACGCCGTAATCGATCATGGCCGCGCGCAGCGGGGCGGTGTCCATGGTGATCTCAATGAGCAGCCCTGCCTCCCGCACTGGCGCGCCGATCACACGGATCACGTCGTCTTCCGTGCGCAGCATCCGGCGCACCGCATCCCGGATCAGCGTCAGCGCGGAGGCATCGCGCAGATCATAAGTCGCGGTCACCGGCTTGGGCATGTCAGAGGCCAGCACCAACTGCCGCACCTCGTCGCGCCGCAGCACGACGTTGTAGACCTCCGCGTTTTTCAGCAGCTCGTCCTCAAGCTCCTCATCAAGCATGTCATCGGCCAAAAGCGACAAGGAGGCGATCTGCGCGCGCTCCAACCGGTTGAGCATGTAGTCCTCGCGAAACCGCGCGATGGAGGGCACAAAGATCAGCACCTCCGCGATCATCACAAAGATGATCGTGAGCATCAGTAGCCGGCCCGACAGAGTGTTGATCATCAGAGCGCCGTCCCTTCGGGATGGAGGGCGGGGTGTCGCCTGCGGCGCCCGTCGCCCTCCATCACGGGATGAACCGCTGCACGAAGCGCACCACGCGCTTGACCATGTCGCTTTCAAACAGCCGGGGGCCGAAATAGGCACCCGCCGCGCGTTTGTTCACTTCACCAATTGTCGGATAGGGTGCGACCATCGCGGCAATCTGGCTCATTTTCAGATTGTTCGCCAGTGCCAGGGCCCAAAGATTAATCAGCTCCCCCGCTTGATAGCCCACGATGGAGACGCCCACGGGCCGGCCCTTCACGACCATCACCTTGATAAAGCCCTTGGTCTTGCGCTCCGCGATGGCCCGGTCGTTGTGATGGTAGTCAAACCGGACCACCTCCAACGCCGGCCCGTGCTTTTTCTTGGCCTGCGCTTCCGTTTGGCCAACCTGTGCGAGCTCGGGATCAGTGTAGGTGGCCCAGGGGATATGCGCGGTCTTGGCCAGGCTCGGCAGCGCAAAGAGCATCGAGCGGATGATCACGCCCGCATGATAGCCCGCCACATGGGTGAATTGCAGCCCGCCCGCCACATCGCCGATGGCATAGACATGCCGGTTGGTCGTGCGCAGGCCCTGATCCACCTTGATGCCGGTCTGCGTCGTACTGATCTTGGCCTTCTCCAGATCAAGCCTGTCGGTATTGGCCTTGCGCCCCACCGCCATCAAAAGGTGCGAGCCCTTGAAGACCCGCCCGTCCTTGGCGTGCACCTCAATGGCGCCCGCCTTGCCCTTGACCTCGGCCGCGAGCGCGCCTTCCTCGATCACCACGCCTTCGTCCTTGAGCGTCTCCAGCACCACCGTGGCCAATTCGGGATCGTCCTTGGCCAGCGCCTTGTCGCCCTCAATGACCGTCACCTTGCAGCCCAGCCGGATGTGCGCCTGCGCCATCTCCATCCCGATGGGCCCGCCGCCGATGATCAGCAGATGCTCGGGCTGCTCACGCAGATCAAAAAGTGTCTCATTGGTCTCGTAAGGCACCGTATCCAGCCCCGGAACGGGCGGCACCAGCGGGGAGGAGCCGGTCGCGATGACAATCCGACGCGCCTTGATCACCGTATTGCCGGCCTGCACCTCCGTCTCGGAAATGAAGCGCCCGAATTCGCGGATCACTTTTACGCCAAAGCCCTCAAACCGCTCCTGGCTGTCTACCGGCGCGATGGTGGCGATGACATCGGCCACATGGTCCTTAGCGGCGACGTAGTCCACCTCGCCGGGGCCATCTGCCACGCCGTATTGCAGGGAGTGCCGCTGGCCGTAAGCCGCCTTGCCGCTGGCGATGAGCGCCTTGGATGGCACGCAGCCGAAATTGAGGCAGTCGCCGCCCATCTTATGGCCTTCCAGCAGGACCACATCGGCCCCCATCTGAGCGGCCCCCGCCGCGACGGAAAGCCCGCCGGAGCCCGCGCCGATGATCAGAACGTCTGTCTTCAAGCGGTTCATTTCACCAGGTCCTTCTTGCCAGTCACTTTCTTGATCACCACCGGCAGAAGCGACAGCGCGCAAAGCCCAAGGATCGGAAAGAGGATGTGCGGCTCAAAGATAATGCCGAGGTTCGGTGTTTCCCCTGCTGCAAAGACCTCGCCCAGGCCTGCGCCCACTGAGGTGTAGACAAGACTGCCAGGGATGATGCCGATGAAGGTGGAAACCGCGAAGCGGTAAAGCGGCACGCCCAGAAAAGCGGGGATGAGATTTGCCACGAAGAAAGGCACTGCAGGCACCAGACGGATGAAAAAGAGCATCTCCCACTGGTTTTCATCAATTCCCTTTTTGATCTTCGCAACCATGCCTTCGGAGGCCTCCATGCGGTCCTTCAACTTGTCCCCCAGCCCCATGCGCGCCGCCTGAAAGATCAGCACCGCGCCGATGGTGGCCGCTGTGATGTTGAGCGCCGTGCCGAACCAGGTGCCAAACAGGAAGCCACCCGTGAGCGTGGCGATGGCCGCCCCCGGCAGCGAAAAGGCCACAATCAGAACATAGGCCAGCACGAAGGCCAGCACTGTGAGCACCAGATTGCTGTCCCGGAAGGCCAAAAGCGCCTCGCGATTCTCGCGCAGGGCGTCAAAGCTCAGGTAGTCGCGCAGGGCAAAAGCGCCGACGCCGGCGACCAGCAGGATCGCGGCCAGCGGCAGATAGCGGCCCGGTCCTGTTTTTGGATTTTCGGTCTGGGACATCTGGGTCATCTTTCTTGCCTTCCGGGTCGGGGTTGCGTGGTATTCTACCCTGAGATGGCGAGGAGCGGCGCCGCGTGACAGGGCGTTCACGCGCGCTTGATCAACGGTGTGTAATTGCGCCCACCCCGTGACGGCCTGCCCGGAAACTGAAACAAATCGGCTTGCGAGGCGAAGATTATGTTGCAAAGCCCGCCGCTTTGCGGGCCGAAGCGTTTGACTTGGGCTTGCGAGGTCAGTAGACCACGGGTCTGACGCAGCGCGCGGCAGGCGAATCCGCCACCGCGCCGCCGTAAAAGACGAACAAACACCAAGATTGGAGCCGGAGCGATGAAACGCACCTACCAGCCGTCAAACCTCGTACGCAAGCGGCGCCACGGGTTCCGCGCGCGCATGGCGACAACAGCAGGCCGCAAGATCCTGAACGCCCGTCGCGCTCAAGGCCGCAAGAAGCTGAGCGCATAAGGCGTCCCAACCGGGGCTTTGAAGATGACACCGCATGAGGCACCCCAGGTCGACGGCCGCGCTGTCCCGGGGGAAACGCCTCGGGCGGTGTTTTTGCGTGTCGAGACCCTGCGCAAGCGCCGCGACTTTCTGGCCGCCGCGCGGGCCGCTCATCGGGCCACGCCGGGATTTGTCCTGCAGGTCAACAAAAGAGACGCGGGAGACGAAGGCGCGCCACGCGTGGGTTTCACGTGTTCCAAGAAGGTCGGCAATGCAGTGGCGCGCAACCGCGCCAAGCGCCGCCTGCGCGAGATCGCGCGCCAGGTTTTGCCGGTGCACGGCAGAGCGGGCATCGACTACGTCCTGATCGGACGCCGCGAGAAGACCGCGACGCGCCCCTATTCCCAGCTCAAGGCAGAGCTCGTCCATGCGCTGGCCAAGCTGCACGAAAGCGGCTGATGTCACCGCTCGCGCATGTCCTCGCCCTGCCCGTGCGCGCCTATCGGCTGATCTTCAGCCCCTGGGTCGGGCACAATTGCCGCTATCACCCGACCTGTAGCGCCTACGCGTTGGAGGCTTTGAAAATGCACGGCGGGATGAAAGGCGGATGGCTCACCGCCCGCCGAATCGCGCGCTGCCACCCCTGGGGCGGGTCTGGCATCGACAATGTGCCGGACTGAGGCAGTTGCAGCCCGCAACAAAACCCGCTCCTTGATCCAGCGTCAGACCGTCGGCGGCGGCGCGTCCTTGGGCCAGAGCACGAGGTTGCCCTGACTGCCTTGCAGCCGCGTGGGGATCTCATTGCGGTCCGTATCGCCCCGGATCGTGCTCAGAAGGTCTTCCATCAGCACCGCGTCATAGAAGTACCAAGTGTGCGGTGCATTGGCGACGCCGTCGAAATCGCTGCGGTTGGCCTTGAAGTAATTGCCGGTGTTCACATTCACCGCCTTCCCCGGCCGATTCCCCGGCAGCCCGACCCGGCCCACGCGGGGTGAGACACCTACGCGTTTCACATTCGAAAGCGTCAGCACGTCGTCAAAGGGATTGTAGTAATTCGTCAGCCGCACGCAGTGGCGGTAAAGCGAGCTCGACTTCGACGATCCGGCCTCCAGCGAGGAGGCGGAGACATCGCCCGACAGCAGCATCACCTGGCTCACCGACCAGCTGTGCGCCGCGATCTGGGGCCGGTCGTCGGCATCGTCAAAGGCCTCGCGCACCACGAAACTGCCCATGGAATGGGCCACGATGTGCAGGTTGATCATGCAATCGGGCGTCTGCATCGCCGCAAAGCTGGAGATGCCCTCATCCACCAGCCTGAGCGCGGTCAGCTTGGCATCCGTGCGGTCCTCCAGATAGTTGAGCGCCTTGTTGTCGCTGGGCCAGTCAAAGCTGACCACCACGCCTTCAAAGCCGTGGGCCTTCAGACCCTTGGACAGCAGCCTGTGGCGTTCCAACATGGTCTCCAACGGCGTGTTAAAGCCGTGCACGTAGATCACGATGTCACCTGTGGGCCCGTCGTCCTGCGGCCCGTGGCGCGCCTCGGACATCACGGCCTTGATCCAGGTGTCCTTGCTGATCTTATGCGAGGGCTTGGGCGTTTTCACGTTCGCGGCAACCTTCAGCCAGTTGTTGGCACCCGGCTCCGGTCTGAAGGCGTCGCCGCGCGTGCTGCGCACGCAGTAAATGTAATCGGGCATCATGGAACTCCTATGAAAATGCATGTGCTGCAATGGGCAAAGAGTACCGCAAAATATGGCGCCGCCAAAGCGCTGGCTTTCACCTACGCGCACGCGGGCGAGCTGCCCTCGCCCCGGATGCGGATCACAGGTGCACGCGGCGTAAAGCTGATCTATACCGGCGCTGAAGACACCCCAATGCTCCCAACCGCCTTACCTGCGGCGGATGTGACCCTCAGGAGAGGACCGCGCGTCATGCTTGACCAGTCAAACGACATCCACGCGCTCTTTGAAGGCGCGCCTCAGACCACCGAATTCAAGAAGCTGCGCAAACGCATCGTGCGCGCCACGCGCGAAGCGGTGGAGCAATACGGGATGATCGAAGAAGGGGCTAAGTGGCTAGTCTGCCTTTCTGGCGGCAAAGACAGCTACACCCTGCTCGCCGTTTTGCATGAACTGCAGTGGCGGGGGGTGTTGCCGGTGGAGCTTTTGGCCTGCAACCTCGATCAAGGTCAGCCGGGGTTTCCCGCCACCGTGCTGCCCGCCTTTCTGGAAAAGATGGGCGTGCCGCACCGGGTGGAATATCAGGACACCTATTCGATCGTGAAAGACAAGGTGCCCCAGGGCCGGACCTATTGCAGCCTGTGTTCCCGGCTGCGACGCGGGCATCTGTACCGCGTTGCGCGCGAGGAGGGCTGTAGCGCGGTTGTGCTGGGACATCACCGCGACGACATTCTTGAGACGTTTTTCATGAACCTCTTTCACGGCGGAAGGCTGGCCACCATGCCGCCAAAGCTCTTGAATGAAGAGGGCGATGTTTTTGTCTACCGCCCGCTGGCTCATGTGGGGGAAGCGGATTGCGAAAGATTTGCCCGCGCGCTGAGCTACCCGATCATTCCCTGCGATCTGTGTGGCAGCCAGGACGGGCTGCAACGCCAGCAGGTCAAAGCGATCCTGGACGGGTGGGAAGCCAACAGCCCCGGGCGGAGGCAGGTGATGTTTCGCGCGCTGATGAACGCGCGGCCCTCGCATCTTTTGGACCCCAAGCTGTTCGACTTTGCCGGTCTGACGCGGAATTGAAGAGAATTTTCACTAAATCGATCTGAGTTTTCTACTTTCTGTTAACCTCCGCGACACCTTCCAGCCGCTAGACCATAGGGGCAACGCACGCGCTCTGTGCACCTGGAGGGAGAAGCGACATGGCGGGCAAGGGGTTTCATCAGCTTAAGCGATGGCATCAACGGGCGCTTGATGTGATGCGCAGCCCGACGGCTCTGGCTTTTCTTCCCGCGCTTTGCCTGGGCGGTTTCTGGCTGGGCGGGGAAGGTGCTCTTATGGCGCTCGCGGGGGCTGTGCCCTGTCTCTATCTCGTGATGGGCGGTGTCGCGCGTGCGGGCGGACCCAGCGCGATGGTGGGCGATATCGCAGACCGCACCACGTTTGAGGATATTGTGAGCGATATCTCTGACGCGATGGAGGATAGCCCCCGGCAATCAGCGCTCTACGCCATTGCAATTGAAGATTTCGATATGCTGGTCGAACGCTATGGCCAGACCCTCGCCGACACGGTTGTCGAACGCACGGGGCAGCGGATCATTTCCGTTCTGAGGAGCGCGGACCGGGTGGGCCAGCTTGCCGAAGGACGTTTTGCAGTGTGCTTGGCGCCGGTGCGTAACCTTGATCTGGAAAGCTGCATCCAGCTTGGCGGACGCATGCAGGTCGCCATAGAGGAACCGATTTCTGTCGATGGTGTGACGATCTATGTGACTGTTGGAATTGGTTTTTGCCAACGTGAACGCGCCCCGGGCGGTCTGGCCAGCGACTGGATTGAGGCGGCCGCTTGCGCGATGCGCGTGGCTCTGCGCCGCGGACCTTCGGGGCTGCGCGCCTTCTCAGACCAAATGCGCCAAGAGACGCTCAACCGCGCCGCGCTCTACGATGAAGTGGGCGGAGCGCTGGATGGGGGGCAGATCGTACCTTGGTTCCAGCCCCAGATCTGCACCGAAACCGGCAAGGTGACAGGCTTCGAAGCGCTTGCGCGCTGGTGTCATCCGACCCGGGGCATGATCTCCCCGGCGGAATTTCTACCTGCGATTGAGCAATCGGGCCTGCTGGAGCGGCTGGCGGAGGTGATGATGTATCACTCTTTTGCCGCGCTGAAGGCTTGGGATGGCGCCAAGATATCGGTGCCCCACGTCGGCGTGAATTTCGCCGGAACCGAGCTCAGCAATCCGCGACTGATTGAAAAGATCTCCTGGGAGCTTGACCGCTTCGACCTGCAGCCGGAACGGCTCGCGGTTGAAGTGCTGGAGACAGTTGTGGCGGATACCGGCGATGATGTGATCACCCGCAACATCGCCTCTTTGAGCGAAATGGGCTGCCAGATCGACCTGGATGACTTTGGCACCGGCAACGCCTCCATCGCATCGATCCAGCGGTTTTCGGTCAGCCGGATCAAGATCGACCGCTCCTTCGTGATGAAGGCCGACCGCGATCCCGACCAGCAACGCATGATTAGCGCGATCCTGACCATGGCGGAGCGTCTGGGCGTTCAAACCCTGGCCGAAGGCGTCGAAACGGTGGGCGAGCATGTCCTGCTGGCACAGCTCGGCTGTGACCATGTGCAGGGATTTGGCATCGCCTGGCCCATGCCGTTTGATCAGACAATTGAATGGCTGCATGCGCACAATACCAAGCTCAAGGAAGTGCCTCGGATCATGACGGGCCGTTTGAAGTAGCGGCGTGCCCTTTCCGCGCGGTTGGTCTGGTGCATGGTGCCACGGTCGGACTTGGGTCGGGCCAAGTATGTTGCGGAAACCCGTTACACATCACGAACCACCTCCGCATGCCGCGTCTTTACCTCTTCAATTCTCCAATCCAGCGACCCGAATCCGCTTGACCTTTGGAGCGCACCTCTGTTGAACCCGAGGTCAATCCCCATGGCATCAGGTGACTGTCCCGATGGACGATCAGAACAAGAACCTCATCCTTGCGACCGCGCTCAGCTTTCTCGTCATTCTGGTGTGGTTCACGCTCTTCCCACCGCCCGAGACGCAGACGCCGCCCACCGCGCCCACGTCCACCACGCAAACGGCAGATGATGGCACCAGCGTCCCCGCCGCGCCCGCGACCGTGGACAGCGCGACGCCCGGGGCTGTTACCGCCCCCCAAGACCGCGCGGCGGCACTGGCCAACGCACCGCGCGTGAGCATCGAAACACCGCGCCTATCGGGCTCTGTGTCTCTCCTGGGCGGGCGCATCGACGACCTGAAGCTGAATGACTACCGGGTGACCCTCGATGAAGGCTCCCCTGTCGTCACGATGCTCTCCCCCGAAGGCAGCGCAGGCGCATACTATGCCCTGCACGGTTGGGCGCCAGGCAGCGGGATTGATCCCGCAGCGGTGCCGACACCCGACACCGAATGGACCATCGCTTCGGGTGACACGCTTACACCGGGCAGCCCTGTCACGCTGAGTTGGGACAACGGGCTCGGCCAGACCTTCACGCGTGAAATCGCAGTGGATGACGACTTCATGTTCACCGTCACGCAATCGGTGACCAACAGCACGGATGCGCCCGTTGCGATGGCGCCCTACGGCATGATCGCACAGCACGGCCTGCCCGATGACTTGCAGAACTTTTTCATCCTGCATGAGGGCGCTGTCGCCCAGGCAAGCGGCGAACTGGCCGAGACCGACTGGGACGACATCGCCGAGGCGGACATAGACCCCAAATGGGGCCGCCCCGCAATTGTCACCGAGGACACCACCGACGGCTGGGTCGGTTTCACCGCCCATTACTGGCAGGCGGTATTGATCCCCGAAGACACCGCCGTCTTTGACCAAGCGCTCACCTACGACGCCCGCGCCGACATCTACCGCGCCTTCGCGCGCCTGCCGACACAGACTGTGGCACCGGGAGAGACTGTATCCATCACGACCCAGCTTTTCGCGGGGGCAAAGGAGTGGGAAAGCCTACAGACCTACCAGGCGAACGGCGTGGCCAATTTCATCGACAGCATCGACTGGGGCTGGTTCTTCTACCTGACCAAGCCCATTTTCTGGCTGCTGCATGAGCTGAATATCCTCATCGGCAACATGGGCTGGGCGATCATCGTGCTAACACTGATCATCAAGGCGGTGCTGCTGCCGTTGGCCTATAAATCCTACGTCTCCATGGCCAAGATGAAAGAGCTTCAGCCCGAGATGGAAAAGCTCAAGGAAAGCGCGGGCGACGACCGCCAGAAGCTCCAGCAAGGCATGATGGCGCTTTACAAAAAGGAAAAGGTGAACCCGGCGGCGGGCTGTCTGCCGATCCTGTTGCAGATCCCCATCTTCTTTTCGCTCTACAAGGTGATCTTTGTCACGATCGAGCTGCGCCATGCGCCTTGGCTTGGCCCGTTCCAGGACCTCAGCGCGCCTGATCCCACGTCGATCATGAACCTCTGGGGGCTGCTGCCCTTTGCCGGGCCTGAACCGGGCTCCATCATGGCGCTAATTTTCATCGGCATCCTGCCGCTGCTCCTGGGCATCTCCATGTGGCTGCAGCAAAAGCTGAACCCCGCGCCCACCGATCCAACCCAGCAAATGATCTTTGCCTGGATGCCTTGGGTCTTCATGTTCCTTCTGGGCAGCTTTGCCAGCGGCCTCGTCGTCTATTGGATCGCCAACAACACGATCACTTTCATCCAGCAGTACCTCATCATGCGCAGCCAGGGGTACAAGCCTGACATCCTTGGCAACATCCGCTCCAGCTTCAAACGCAAAGAGAAGTCCGCGAACGCAGATGCCGCGCCCAGCAAGGATAAAAAGGGATGAAGATCACCGCGCTCTTCCGCCACCCGGTCAAGAGCCATGGACGCGAAGCGCTGGAAGAGGTCACCCTGCACGAAGGCCAGTCCATGCCCTTTGACCGGCGCTGGGCCGTGGCCCACCAAAGGGCAAAGGCGGAGGAGGGCACCTGGGCCAGCTGCGCCAACTTCAGCCGCGGATCGCAAGTGCCTGAGCTGATGGCGATCAACGCGCAGTTCGACGAAGCGCAGAACCTGCTGACGCTCAGCCACCCCCGACGCCCCGATCTGACGTTCAATCCCGACACCGAAGGGGACGCGTTGATCGACTGGGTGAGCCCTATCACGAAAGGCGGGCGGCCTCCTGCCAAACTGATGACCTTGCCGGAACGCGGCTACACGGACGCGGAATTTCCGTCCGTATCCCTGTGCAACACGGCCTCCCTCGATGCGCTGTCTGAAAATGCAGGCGCACCGCTTTCCCCCCTGCGCTGGCGCATCAATGTCTGGTTCGCGGGCGCGCCCGCCTGGTCAGAGTTCGACTGGGTCGGCAAAGACCTTCAGCTTGGCGAAGCCGTGCTGAACGTGCACGAACGCATCGAACGCTGCCCCGCCACGATGGCCAACCCTGAAACAGGCGCGCGTGACTTGGACACGCTGTCGCTGCTGAACACCCATTGGAACCACCAGGATTTCGGGATCAACTGTCAGGTCGTGAAAACCGGCAAGGTGGCCGTGGGTGACAGCCTAACCGTCCTCTAGGATGGCGCTTCCGTTTCCCATCGCTGACGCGCCCGATGCGCTGAGCCTTGAGCGCGGGCGTCTGCTGTTTGCGGGTGAGACGACCTTTGTAAAAGGCGTCGTCGCAATGGACGGCCTGCCGCCGCCCGACCGGATAGAGGTCTGCTTTGCCGGACGCTCCAACGTGGGCAAATCCACGCTGATAAATGCACTCACCGGAATGAAGGCCCTCGCGCGCGCGTCAAACACGCCCGGCCGCACGCAAGAGATCAACTTTTTCACCGCTGGTGAAGCGCATTACCTCGTGGACCTGCCGGGATATGGCTACGCCAACGCCCCGCTCAAGGTGGTGGAGAAATGGCAGCGCCTGCTGAAGCAGTATCTCTCCGGGCGTCAAACGCTGCGCCGCGCCTTCGTGCTTATCGACGCCCGACACGGGATCAAGAAGGTGGACGAGGAGATCCTGAACCTGCTCGACAGCGCCGCTGTGACCTTTCAGGCGGTGCTGACCAAGGCGGACAAGGTCAAGGATAAGGACCGCGAAAAGGTGCTGGCGCAGGTGCGCGGTGCGCTGTCAAAACACCCTGCAGCGTTTCCTGAAATCGTGCTGACAAGCTCTGAAAAGGGCTGTGGCATCCCCACCCTGCGCGCGCTCATCGCCACGCTGGCCTAAGGCGTCCGACCCAAAACCTGAGACACATCGCTCCATTCAAAGCACCCGCCCAACAGGCACTGTTGGGCTGCGCCGTCCCGCGCCCCATGGGGCGGCGCATCTCTGCCACCCCGCGGGACGGCGCATGAACTCTCGTTGTGCTTATCTCAGGTTCTGGGTCGATTGCGCTCAGGGCGCGCGCGGCCTCTTCGCCCTTTCCAGAAACAGCGGCCTAAAGCCCGCGATCGAATATGGTCAATCGGGCGCAACCGCCTATGATCGGCGAAAACGGATCAAACGATGAAACGCCAAGACATGAACCGCGACTGGATCACCACCGCAAAGACCCTCAGCCAGGCGCTGCCCTACCTGCAGCGCTACACCGGCGCGACTGTCGTCATCAAACTGGGCGGTCACGCGATGGGCAGCGATGCCGCGATGGCCGAATTTGCCCGGGACGTGACGCTGATGCGCCAGGTCGGCGTGAACCCCGTGATCGTGCACGGCGGCGGGCCGATGATCAATCAGATGCTGGAGCGGCTGGAGATCACATCAGACTTCGTGAACGGCAAACGCGTGACCGATGCGGCCACCATGGAAGTGGTGGAAATGGTGCTATCGGGGTCTGTGAACGCCCGGATCGTGCAGGCCATCTCTGCCGAAGGGGGGCGCGCGGTGGGCCTGTCTGGCAAGGACGCAAGCCTGATCCTGTGTGAGCCCGAAGACCCTGCCCTGGGGCTCGTGGGCGCGCCCAGTCAAGTCAATCCTCGGGTGCTGCGCGATCTGGCAGACAAGGGCCTGATCCCGGTGATCGCGCCGCTTGGGATGGGGCGGCAAGGCGAGACGTTCAATATCAACGGCGACACCGCAGCCGGTGCGGTGGCCACCGCGCTCCAGGCCGACCGGCTGCTGCTGCTCACGGATGTGGCGGGCGTGAAAGACGCGGAGGGCGCGGTCCTGACAGAGCTTACCGCCGCCCAGATCAACGCCATGATCGGTGCGGGCACCATCGCGGGCGGCATGATCCCCAAGGTCCAGACCGCGCTGTCGGCCCTTGAGGGGGGTGTGCGGGCGGCCGTGATCCTCGACGGGCGCGCGCCTAACGCCTGCTTGCTGGAGCTCTTCACCGACCACGGTGCGGGCAGTATCATCCGGCAGGGATGACCTACGCCGCGCTCTTCCAAGACGCCTGCGCGCGCCAACTGAGGGTCTTGGGCGGCTTTCACCCACAGGCCGAAGACGGCGCGCCGGCCAATTGCAAAACGCTGCTGCTGCTTGGCCCGGATGAACCGGGCTTTTGGCCGGTCTTCAGCCGCTCGCGCGAGTATCAGGACGGCCTGCCAGACCCGATGGACCGCTGGTCACGCCGCGTGATCGACGCTTGGGCGCAAACGCTGGGGGCAGAGCCGCTCTACCCTTTTGGCGGCCCGCCGCATCAGCCATTCTACCGCTGGGCGCTCAAAACCGGGCGGGTGCGCGCCTCTCCCATCAACCTGCTGGTGCATGATCACGCGGGCCTTTTCGTCTCTTTTCGCGGTGCGCTCGCTTTTGACAGCCACATCGCCCTGCCCGCCGCGCCCACGCATCCCTGCGACAGCTGCACAGAACAGCCCTGTATTACCGCCTGCCCGGTCTCCGCGCTGACGCCAAAAGGCTATGACGTGCAAAGCTGCAAGGACCACCTATCGCATCCGCTGGGCCAGGGCTGCATGGCGCGCGGCTGTAGCGCCAGACGCGCCTGCCCCGCTTCCCAGAGCTTCGGCAGACTGCCCGCGCAATCGGCTTTCCACATGGCCCATTTTCTGGAGTGACCTCATGCCACGCCTGATCCTGATGCGTCACGCGAAATCAGACTGGCTAAGCGGGGCCGCGTCCGATCACGACCGCCCGCTGAACCCGCGCGGCCAGCGCGCAGCGACAGCGCTGGGTCGCTGGCTGAACGCGCAGGCGCTGATCCCAGACACGGTGCTTTGCTCCTCCGCCGCGCGTACCCGGGAGACGCTCGCGCGGCTTGCGCTGGCGGGCGAGCCTCAAACGACATTCACCCGCGACCTCTATCTCGCGCCGGCAAAGATGATCCTGCAAACGCTGCGCGGCGCGCAGGGCGACACCGTGCTTATGCTGGGCCATAACCCGGGCATCGCAGAGGCCGCTGAGAACCTGCTGAGCGATGCTCCCCAGACATCCGCGTTCCAAGACTATCCCACAGGTGCGACGCTGGTCGCGGATTTTAACGTGCCGATCTGGTCGGAGGTGGATTGGGATACGGGCTCTTGCACCGCCTTCACGACCCCAAAGGAACTGGCCTAGAGCCCAATCAAAAACCCGGCACCAACCAAATGGCACCGGGTCTTGCATTCAAAGTGCCATCCGCGCCCTGCCGTCAGTGGCCGAGGATCTGGCTCAGGAACAGCTGCGTGCGCGGGCTTTGCGGGTTGTTGAAGAACTCTTCGGGCTCGTTCTGCTCCACGATCTGGCCTTCGTCCATGAAGATCACGCGGTTCGCCACCTGACGGGCAAAGCCCATCTCGTGGGTCACGCAGAGCATGGTCATACCCTCTTCCGCAAGCTCGATCATCGTATCGAGCACTTCCTTGATCATCTCCGGGTCAAGCGCCGAGGTGGGCTCGTCAAACAGCATGATCCGCGGGCGCATGCAAAGCGACCGCGCAATCGCCACGCGCTGTTGCTGACCGCCCGACAGCTGACCGGGGTACTTGCCCGCCTGATCGGGAATCTTCACCTTTTCCAGGAAGTGCATCGCGGTCTCTTCCGCTTCCTTCTTAGGCGTCTTGCGCACCCAGATGGGGGCCAGCGTGCAGTTCTCCAGAATGGTCAGATGCGGGAAGAGGTTGAAGTGCTGAAAGCACATGCCGACCTCCGACCGGATCTTGTCGATGTTCTTGAGGTCCGAGCTCAGTAGCGTGCCATCCACCTCAATCGTGCCCTTCTGGTGCTCCTCCAGCGCGTTGATGCAGCGGATCAGCGTGGACTTGCCAGACCCCGAGGGCCCGCAGATCACGATCCGCTCGCCCTGATAGACCGTCAGGTCGATGTCGCGCAGCACGTGGAAAGTGCCGTACCACTTGTTCATCTTGTCGATGGTGATCGCGATCTGGTCGCTTACCTTCATTTCAGCAGCTTCAGCCATCTAAGCCTCCTAGCGATGATCAGTTGCCAAGCGGCGTTCCAGCCACTGCGAATATTGCGAAATGCCGTAGCAGACGACGAAGAATACGACGCAGGCAAAGCCCAGAAGCTCCCAATAGACCCCGTTCCATTCGGTCGAGGCGAGGATTGGACCGCGGATCATGCCCAGAATGTCGAACATGGAGATCACGGAGACCAGTGTGGTGTCCTTGAAAAGCCCCACCGCGATGTTCACGATCCCGGGGATCGAGATTTTGAGCGCCTGCGGCAGAATAATGAGCCGCATCGCCTGCGGATAATCAAGGCCCAGCGAGTCCGCCGCCTCATACTGCCCCTTCGGCAACGCCGCCAGACCCCCTCGGATCACCTCCGCGATATAGGCGGAGGAGAAGAGCGTGATCATGATCACCACCCGCAGGAACAGGTCCACGCCAGAGCCTGGCGGGAAGAAGTAGGCCAGCATCACGTTCGCCACAAAGAGCAGCGTAATGAGCGGCACGCCGCGCACGAATTCGATGAAGATCACGCAGATCCACTTGATCAACGGCATGGAGCTTTGCCGCCCCAGCGCCAGCGCGATCCCGATGGGCAGCGACAGCGACACGCAAGTCACGCCGAGCATCATGTTGAGCATGTAACCGCCCATATCCCGGGAGGGCACAGCCTCCAGTGCCAGTACATTGGCCAGTGGCGCGGTGATATAGCCGGAGACGACCCAGGTCACGATGGCCGCCGCCACGCCGCCAAAAAAGCCTGCGGCAAAGCTGACGCGTTCCAGCCGGACATAGACCAGATAACCGATAATGAACCCGGCAAGCGCAAACAACGGCACCAGGATCGAACCGCCCCAGATTAGCCAATAGGCCAAGAATGGATAGAGCCCGGTAAAAATCAGCAGCTTGCGGGGCAGGTCAAAGAAAAGCACCGGTGCGATAGCTGCAAAGAGCAGAACAAAGGCCAGCGTAGGCCGCCAGTAAAGCTCTGAGGGGTAGGTAAAGCCGAACAAAAGCTGGTTCCAGCGTTCCGTCAGGACGGAGAAACAGCCGCCTGTGGCACCGTCCAGCACCTCGCGGCATTCAGCAAGGCTCGATGTCGTCCAGACCCCGTTGAAGAGCCATGGCAGGATCACCTGGAGGATCAGGTAGATCACATAGAGCGACGCAATCGTCAGCGCGCCGTTGGCATAGGTGGCAAAAAGGTTCTGCCGCAGCCATTTGAACGCCCCTGTCTCCGCAGCGGGCGGGGCCACCGGCGGCAGGCTTTCGGTGCGCACGAAGGAGATGTTGGTGTTTGTATCAGCCATATCAGCGCTCCTTCAGCTTCATCGCGTTGTTGTAGACGTTCATGAAGGCCGAGATCAGCAAGCTGATCACCAGGTAGAACAGCATCAGCAGCAGCACGCACTCAATCGCGCGGCCCGTCTGGTTCAGCGTGATCCCGCCCAGTGTCGCGGTAATGTCGGCGTAGCCCACAGCGATGGCCAGCGAGGAATTCTTGGTGATGTTGAGGTACTGCGAAATCAGCGGCGGGATGATCACCCGCAGCGCCTGGGGCAGCACGACAAGGCTCATGGTGCGGTTGGGCCTGAGGCCCAAGGCGCTTGCCGCTTCTGTCTGGCCTTTAGAGACCGCCTGGATGCCCGCGCGCACGTTCTCAGCGATGAAAGCGCCGGTGTAGATGGACAATGCGAACCACAGCGCAATGAGCGGCCCGCCGACCTTGATGCCGCCAGCAAAGTTGAAGCCCTTGAGCTCCGGGATGTCCCAGGCGAGGCCAAGGATGAACAGCAGCGCAATCAGCGGCACGAACCAGATCGCCAGATTGGTCCAGAGCGTATTGGGCCGCACGCCGGTCTCTTCTTGCGCCCGCGTGGCGCGCGCGGTGACAGCCCGCGCGGCGAACAGAGAGGCGATGAGCACGCCGATGACCAGCAGCCAATTGACGATGGAGCCTTCCTCGCCGCCGATCCCGCGCGTGAAGTAGGGCCCCGGCGTGTAGACACCCCGGTTGGTGAAGGCAAAAAGGTCCAGCAGCATGGTGGAGGCCGGATCATCGCCCCGGAACGCACGGGGGCTGGGGAGCACCGCGATCATGATCGTAAAGATGATCACGATCCAGATCAGCACCGGAATGTTGCGGAATATCTCCACGTAAAAGGCCATCAGCTTGCGCACCAGCCAGTTGTTGGAAAGCCGCAGCACGCCCGCCAAAACGCCCAGCACCGTTGCGGTCACGCAGGCCAGGAAGGCCACCAGCAGCGTGTTGAGGATACCAACAATGGCCGCCTGCAGGTGCGTGGACTGGCTGGTATAGGAGATCAGCGTCTGGTTGATGTCGTAGCCGGACGGGGCGCCTAAGAATTCATAGGAAATGTTCAAACCCGCCGCACGCAGGTTTGCAGACAGGTTCGAATAGAGATATCCGATGGTCAGCATCAGCACGAGGAACGCAATGACCTGCAGGGTCATCGAGCGATACCGCGTGTCGTTGAGCAGCATTGAGAGCCGGAATTCGCCGGACCCCTGACCCGTATTGGGATCTGATATGGATGTCATGGAAAAGGCCCCTTTGTCCTAGGCGCTGCCTGCACCTGGCATCCGCGCGATGCCGTGCCGACCCTGGGTGGGTAAATGCGCGAAGGGCGCGAGGTTTCCCCCGCGCCCTTCGGCTTTTGGTTTTAGCGGAAGGGCGGGCTGTAAAGCAGGCCGCCGTCGGTCCACTGTGCGTTCAGGCCGCGGGCCAGACCAATCGGGGTCTCTTCGCCGATGTTCTGGGCAAAGATCTCACCGTAGTTGCCCTGGGTCTCGATCACGCGCTTGAAGGCGTCTGCGTCGAGGCCCAGCATTGCGCCCAGCTCACCTTCAGAGCCCAGCAGACGGGCCACTTCGGGGTTGTTGGTGTTGCCAGCCATCTCGCCCACGTTCACGGAGGTCACGCCCAGCTCTTCAGCCGTGATCAGCGCGTTCAGCGTCCAGCGCACCACGTCGCCCCACTCGTTGTCGCCATGGCGGACAAGCGGGCCGAGCGGCTCTTTGGAGACGATCTCGGGCAGCAGCGTGTGATCGCCCGGGTTCTCGAAGGTCGCGCGGGTGGCCGCAAGACCGGAAGCGTCCGTGGTGTAGACGTCGCAGGCACCAGCCAGATACTGCTGCTGAGCTTCTGCGTTGGTCTCAATCGGCACGGGCTCATAGCTGATGTTGTTGGAGCGGAAGAAGTCCGCCAGGTTCAGCTCGGTCGTGGTGCCGGTTTGGATGCAGACGGTCGCGCCGTCCAGGTCCTTGGCGGAAGACACGCCCAGATCCTTGGGCACCATGAAGCCCTGACCGTCGTAGTAGTTCACGCCCACAAATTCGAACTTCAGGTCCACGTCGCGGCTGAAGGTCCAGGTGGTGTTGCGCGCCAGCATGTCGACCTCACCCGAGGCAAGGGCAGTAAAGCGCGTCTTGCCGGTTGTCGGCACGAATTCCACAGCCGCCGGGTCGCCCAGCACAGCAGCGGCAACCGCGCGGCAGACCGCCACGTCAAAGCCCTTCCACTCGCCATTGGCATCCGGTGCCGCAAAGCCGACGAGGCCGGTGGTCACACCGCAGTTCAGCTTGCCGCGTTCTTTCACGTCATCCAGCGTGCCCGCAGCCGCAGCGCCAGCCGCAAAGCCGGCGAACGTGAGCGCGCCAAAGAGTACAGATTTTTTCATTTTTACCTCTTCCTGAGTTTCCGCCGTTTTTTTAGGCGGTGGTCCCGACACAGGCCGTGCCGGAGGTGATAGCAGAGGGTCCTCCCTCTCAGTGGCCCGGATACTGGCGGGATTCCCGGGAGAACGTCAAGGGTTCCGCCCAGAAATTAACCTCAATTTAAGAGGGCGCGCTGAGGATTTGAGCGATCCGGCCCGCAGCTATGGGCATGCGGCCCAACGGGCGCGGGATCACGCAGTGCCTGGGACCCGTTCAGGCGCCTAATCCGCGAGCAGATCAAAGATGCGGCGGGCGTGCAGGAAGCTTTCGCGCTTGGCCGCAGCCATCGCTTCAGCCTCCTCATCGCGGCCCCATTGCTCGATCTGGAAAAGCTCGTCGAGCCTTGAGATCTCCCACAGCTCTTCTGCGGGCCAAGCGCCGCGCGCGGCGGCAAATCCGATGATCAGAGACCCAGACAGGCTGACCAGATCATGAAAAGCGGTCAGTTCAAAATCGGGCAACGCCCGCGTCTGACGCGCGAGTGCGGCCAAGGCCTCCGGGTCCTGCGGCGCATGCATGACACCCACGCGCGGCTCCAGCCGCGCGCCCAATTCGGTTTCTCCCCAGTCGAGCAGTGGATCCCAGGCCGCGGCCTGCCGCGCGACCAGTTCCACGGGCCGATCCGCGCGGTAGCACAGCAAATCACTGTCCCCATAAGCCGCCAAAAGCGTGGCCACCTCATCATGTTGCACCGCGACCTTGTCGATGGCGGAATTGGCGGTGCGTGTTGTGGGCATCGTCATCGGATTGATCATCTCACCCTGCGCTTGCCATTCTTCGGCCACCGCCGCCGCCAGCGCGCGGGTGGGCATCACCAAAAGCGCCTTGCCGGGTGTTTTTACCGACCGCCCGTCAAGTTCCACCGTGAACCCCTGATCCAGTGGGACAACCGTGGCCTCTGTCCAGAACCGCTTGGCCTTCCACTCGCTCATGCCCGCACCCTCCAGATCTCATCCAGCGCCTCGGCAAGCGCCTCAAACCGCGCGATCACCCGCCGCGCTGCCTTCAGCTGTTCCACCGGGTGATAGCCCCAGCTCACACCAATCCCGGCCATGCCTGCCGCGGCGGCCATCTCCATGTCAAAGCTCGTGTCACCGACCATCACGGCATGCTCAGGCGCCACGCCTGTCTCCTCCAACGCCGCATGCAGCATCGCCGGGTGCGGCTTGGAGGGGTGAAAATCCGCGACCTGCTGGGTCGTGAAAACACCTTCAAGCCTATGGCCCGCAATCAGCTTATCCAGCCCCCGGCGCGACTTACCCGTGGCCACGCCCAACACGATGTCAGGCCTCTGCCCCAGCGCCGCCAACACCTCCCGAGCGCCAGGATAGAGCGGGGAGGATGTCTCCACGCCCGCCTGCGCACGCAACGCCATGTAGGCCGCCTTGTAGCCCTCTACCATCCGCTGGTGCGCCGCGGCTGAGGCATCCGGTGCAAGCCTCGGCAGTGCCACGTCCAAAGACAGGCCCACGATGCCCAGCACCTCAGACCGGGCCGGTGCTGTCAGACCCTCTGAGACGAACGCCTGGCTCATTGCGGCAACGATGTCGTTCTGGCTGTCGACCAGGGTACCGTCCACGTCGAAAACGACCAACCTTCGCGGGCCGCTCATCCCCAATCCTCTTCGAAGGGATCAACAGGCACATCACCCGGCTGCCACTGGAACGTGTCCCAGGTGGCTTGCATGTGTGTCGGGAGCGGCGCGGTCAGATGCAGCCGGGCCTTGGTCACCGGGTGCTCCAGTATCAACGACCGCGCATGCAGATGCAGCTTTTTGGAGATCACGCCGCCCAGTTGCGCGCCCCAGCCGTCGCCCATGTTTTCCTGACCCGAACCGCCATATTTTCCATCACCCACAATGGGATGGCCAATCTCGGCCATATGCGCGCGCAGCTGGTGCGTGCGCCCCGTCACGGGGATCAGCGCGGCCCAGCAGGCGCGCGAGCCTGCCGCGGCCAGCACCGCGTAGTCGGTTGTGGCCCGCTTGGCGCCGGGCGTCTCCTCCACCTCTGCGGGGTGCACCGCGATCATCTTTTCGCCCTCGCCGCGGGCGCCGCGCCCGCCGGCCTTGACCAGCCCGTATTTGATCGTCCCGTTCTTGGGATGCGGCACCCCCGCCACCGCGGCCCAGTAGATCTTGCGCGTCTCGCGGTGCCGGAAGGACGCCGTGAGCGCCGCCGCTACCGCCCGCGTGCGCGCCAGAACCAACACGCCCGAGGTGTCCTTGTCCAACCGATGCACGAGCCGGGGCTTTTCCTCCAGATCGAACATCAACGCCTCGCCAAGACCATCCACATGACGCTCAGCCTGCCCCGAGCCGCCCTGCACCGCCAGACCGGGCGGCTTGTTGAGCGCGATCACATGGTCGTCGCGGTAAATCACGCAGGCCCGGATCATCTTGGCATCCGCCTCGGTGATCTTAGCCCGTGTCGGCGGTGGCGCCGCCGCATCCGGCAGCGGCGGGATGCGCACCTGTTGGCCCGGCTCCAGCCGTGTCGCCGCCTTCACGCGGCCACCGTCAACCCGGATCTCGCCCTTGCGGCACATCTTTTCGATGCGCCCCTGCGGGATCTGGGGAAACTGGCGCTTGAACCAGCGGTCCAGCCGCTGATCGCCTTCGCCCTCCTCCACCGTGCGCAGTTGCACCCCGCTCATGCGAAGACCCCCCGGGCGAGCCAAAGCCCCGCCATCAGCCCGCCGATAGACAGACCCACCGAAGCCGCGACATATACCGCCGCCGCGGCGATTTGGCCGCGCTCCATCAGCGTGACAGCCTCCAGCGAAAAGGCCGAAAAAGTGGTGAACCCGCCCAAAAGGCCGGTCATCACCAAGGGGCTGAGGTGCATGAGCCCTTTCTGCGCCGCCGCCACGACAAAGACGCCCATCAAGAAGGAGCCCAGCACGTTCACGCTCAGGATCGCCAGCGGAAACTCCGTGGGCCCCGTCAGCCGAAAGACCGCAAGGCCCGCCAGATACCGCAAAGAGGCACCCAGCGCACCGCCCAAAGCGACCAGAGAAAGCGATGACATCATGCGCGCGGTGTCGCCCCGCGCAGGCCCGCTTGTCAACCTCACTCTGAGGCGTTCCGCTTGGCTCTCAGTTTGGCAAAGTAATCGACGCGCTTTTTGAGCTCCCGCTCATACCCCCGCTCAACGGGGGCGTAGAGCACGGGCCGCTTCATCCCCTCCGGAAAGTAATTCTGCCCCGAAAAACCGTCCTCGGCATCGTGGTCATAATCATAGCCCGCGCCATAGCCCTGGTCTTTCATCATCTCTGTGGGCGCATTGAGAATGTGCTTTGGTGGCGGCTGAGACCCCGTGGCCTTGGCCGCCTTGCGCGCGCCCTTGTAGGCCACGTAAGCCGCGTTCGATTTGGGCGCGAGTGCGAGATAGGCTACCGCCTGCGCCAGCGCCAACTCCCCCTCTGGACTGCCCAAACGCTCATAGGTTTCCCAGCTTTGCAGGCAGACGGCCTGGGCCTGCGGATCGGCCAGGCCGATGTCCTCCACCGCCATCCGCGTGATGCGCCGCGCCAGATAGCGCGGGTCCTCGCCGCCCTCTAGCATGCGCGCGAACCAATAGAGTGCTGCATCCGGGTCACTGCCCCGCACCGATTTGTGCAGCGCGGAAATGAGGTTGTAATGGGCGTCACCGGATTTGTCGTACTGCGCCGCGCGCCGCATCAGCCGCTTGGTCAGGGCGGCCTGATCAAGAGTGCCATCCACGGTCCAGGCCATCACCTGTTCGATCAGGTTGAGCAGCGCGCGCCCGTCGCCATCGGCCATCTCCAACAGCGCCTCCCGGGCCGTACCGTCCAGCGGCAGGGGGCGTCCCAGCTCCTGTTCCGCCCGCTGCGCCAACCGCTCGAGGTCCTTGAGCGGCAGGCGTTCGAGCACCAGCACCTGCGCTCGGCTCATCACCGCGGGGTTAAGCTCAAAACTGGGGTTTTCGGTGGTGGCTCCCACCAGCAGGATGGTGCCATCCTCCATGTGCGGCAAAAACCCGTCCTGCTGCGCCTTGTTGAACCGGTGGATCTCATCCACGAAAAGCAGCGTGCCCTGCCCGTTCTGCCGTCTGAGCTTGGCTGCTTCAAAGACCCGACGCAGCTCCGGCACACCCGAGAATATCGCGCTGATCTGCACGAAATGCAGGTCCGTCTCATCCGCCAAGAGCCGCGCGATGGTCGTCTTGCCCACGCCTGGCGGCCCCCAGAAGATCAGCGAGGACAGCGCGCCAGAAGACAGCATCACCGTCAGTGGCGCCTCAGGCCCCAACACCTCGCGCTGGCCTATGACCTCGGCCAGTGTCTTTGGTCTCAGCCTGTCCGCCAAGGGGCGCGGGGCATTTTCGGACGCAGGCGCGGGCCCGCCGGTGTCAAACAGATCCGCCACGCTTACGTCCTGAACCGCAGCGACACCCGGCGGGTGCCGCGCAGGACCACCACTTGAAAGCGCCGCACCGCGCCGCCAAAGAGGACCGCCACGTCTTCCGGGTCTTGTGGCACAACCCGGTTGACGGACAACAGGACATCCCCCGCCCTCAAGCCTACGCGACGGCCAAAGCGGCCGTGCGCTGTCACCACGATCCCCTGTGCTTCGAGCGAGAGGTTCATCTCCGCGATCACCGCGGGGTTGATCCGCGCGACGGTCAGACCGGGCAGCAGGCTGGCACCCGACAGGGTGATCTCATCGCGCGGCGGGCTGTCAGGGGCCACGATCATCGCCACGGGGGTCTCCGCCACATCCCCCGCGCGCACCCGCGTCACGACCGCGTTGCGCCCAAGACCCGCAACCGACATCCGGTAGATCATCTCATTGGGCGTGTTTACCGGGGCACCGCCCACATGGGTGATCACATCGCCCACCATCAGCCCAGCAGCGCGAAACGGGCTCGCCGGGTGCAGGCCCGACACGATGATGCCGCCGGGTACATCAAGGCCCAAAGGCCCCGCCATATCCGCGTCAACCGGCTGGCCCGCGATGCCCGCCCAGGGCCGGGCAAAGCTCTGCGCCCCCGCGCGCGCCTGTTCCACAAAGGCCCCCACCAGATCGGAGGGAATGGCAAAGCCGATCCCGTTGGAGCCGCCCGACCGGGTCAGGATCGAAGTGTTGATGCCGATGAGCCGCCCGCCCATGTCGATCAGCGCGCCGCCTGAATTGCCCGGATTGATCGGCGCATCGGTCTGGATGAAATAGCCCAACCCCCGGTTCCCGCCGCCGGGCCGGGAGCGCGCCAGCCCAGATACGATGCCGCTGCTGACCGTCTGCCCAACGCCAAAGGGGTTGCCGATGGCCAACGCCAGCTCGCCCACCTCCACGCTTTCACTGTCGCGCAGGGCCAGATAGGGGAGGTCCTGCGCGCCCTCGATCTGCAGGATCGCCAGATCGGCTTCACGGTCACCCAGCAAGACCCGCGCGGAAAACTCCCGCCTGTCGCCCATGACCACGCGAATGTCCGTGGCCATGCCCACCACATGGTAGTTGGAGACCAGAATGCCATCGGGCGACAGGATCACGCCCGAGCCAAGAGAGTTTTGCACGCGTGGCCCGTCAGAAAAGGCATCCCCGAAAAACCGCTCAAAGAACGGGTCGCTCTGCAGCGGCGTGCGCCGCGGCTCGGTCATGATCTTGGCGTAGATGTTGACGACCGCAGGCGCGGCGTCCTTGACCAGCGGCACAAAGCTCAACTGCATCTGCGCGCGCGACTGCGGCACCTCCTGCGCCGCAGCCAGACCCGCGCATAGGCAAAGCAGCAAAACGAAAATCCTCATGGCCTGAATGTGTGCCGCATCAGGGCCGAGTGCAACTCTCTCACCTCACCGTCCGCGAAACACGCGACTTCAACCGAAGGCCACAAAAAACCCCGCCAGAGGCGGGGCTTTTCGAAATCCAACTGCATCTGAGCCTACTCCTCAGCAGCCTCTTCGGCTTCCAGGCGCGCGCGGTCTGCGGCACCTTTTGCGTCTCGATCCCGGTCCACGAATTCGATGATCGCCATCGGCGCCATGTCGCCATAGCGGAACCCGGCCTTCAGAACGCGCACGTAGCCGCCCTGACGCTCCGCATAGCGCGGGCCCAACACGTCAAACAGCTTTTCCACGTACTGCGCTTCTTTCAGGCGCGACGCGGCAAGACGGCGGGAATGCGCATCGCCGCGCTTGGCCAGCGTGATCAGCTTTTCCACCACCGGGCGCCGTTCCTTGGCCTTGGGCAGGGTTGTCTTGATCTGCTCATGTTCAATGAGCGAGCCCGCCATGTTGGCCCAAAGCGCCTTGCGGTGCTCATGGGTTCGGTTGAGGCGGCGGTATCCACGTGCGTGACGCATTTTAATTCTCCAATTCGGTGCCCTCTACGGGCGTTTTTGCTTTGTCCGGCCAGCGATGCGTGTCACCGGCTCTCCTTGGGGCCAGCGCCTCCAGTTGCAAGGCGCGTAACCCGGGTTTTTGCGGAAGCGATTTCTTTTGAAGAAATCGGGACGGAATTTTTTGAAAATTCCGCCACCGCCTGTTCTAGAAGTTGTCCTCGAACTTCTTGGCCAGATCCTCGATGTTGTCTGGCGGCCAGTCCTCGACATCCATGCCGAGATGCAGACCCATGCCAGAAAGCACTTCCTTGATCTCATTCAGCGACTTGCGCCCGAAGTTCGGCGTGCGCAGCATCTCTGCCTCGGTCTTTTGGATCAGATCGCCGATGTAGACGATATTGTCGTTCTTCAGGCAGTTGGCCGAGCGCACTGACAGCTCCAGCTCGTCCACCTTCTTCAAGAGCAGGGGGTTGAACTCCAGCCCGTCGTCGTCGTCCTGACGCGATGCGCTTTCAGGCTCATCGAAGTTCACGAAGATGCTCAGCTGGTCTTGCAGGATGCGCGCGGCAAAGGCCACCGCATCATCCGGCGTGATGGAGCCATCCGTATCGAGCTTCATCGTCAGCTTGTCATAGTCCAGCACCTGCCCCTCACGGGTCGGTTGCACGTCGTAGGAGACCTTCTTGACCGGCGAATAGATCGCGTCGATCGGAATGAGTCCGATGGGCGCGTCTTCCGGCTTGTTCTTGTCCGCGCTGACATAGCCCTTGCCGGTGTTCACCGTCAGTTCCATGTAGACGTCCGCGCCGTCATCAAGGTGACAGATCACGTGATCACGGTTGAGGATCTCGATGCCCGCAGACTCAGAGATATCACCCGCCGTCACAACGCCCGGCCCCTTGGCGGAAATGCTCAGACGCTTGGGCCCTTCGACTTCCATCCGGATGGAGACGCCCTTGAGGTTCAGCACGATGTCGGTGACATCCTCGCGCACGCCCGCAACGGATGAAAACTCATGCAGCACGTTGTCGATCTGCACGGAGGTGATCGCGGCCCCTTGCAGCGAAGACATCAGCACGCGGCGCAGCGCATTGCCCATGGTCAGGCCAAAGCCGCGTTCCAGCGGTTCGGCCACGACAACGGCCTGGCGTGCCGGGTCGTTGCCCGGCTTGACGTCCAGCTGTGTCGGTTTGATGAGCTCTGCCCAGTTCTTGTGGATCATGTGTCCCTCCATTCCAGTGGCAGCCGCATGACCGGTCGGGTTGCCACGCTCGAGGTTTCAAAAAGCGGTCCGGAGCCGTTCGCGCGCGCGAAGGGCCCCCTAAGTCAAATCGCTCAGACGCGGCGGCGCTTGGGCGGGCGGCAGCCGTTGTGGGCCATCGGCGTCACGTCGCGGATGGACGTGATGTTGAAACCGGCAGCGGCCAGCGCGCGCAGCGCGCTTTCACGGCCGGAACCCGGGCCCTGCACTTCCACTTCCAGCGTCTTCACACCGTGTTCCTGCGCCTTGCGGCCCGCGTCCTCTGCCGCCAGCTGCGCGGCATAGGGTGTAGACTTGCGGCTGCCTTTGAAGCCCATGGTGCCGGCAGACGACCAGGAGATCGCGTTGCCCTGCACGTCGGAGATCAGGATCTTGGTGTTGTTGAACGAGGAATTCACGTGGGCCACGCCCGCCGCGATGTTCTTGGAGACTTTGCGTTTTGTACGACGTGTATCGCGTGCCATCGATCCCCCTCCTTATTTCTTCTTGCCGGCAATGGCCTTTGCGGGGCCTTTGCGGGTGCGGGCGTTGGTGTGGGTGCGCTGGCCACGGACCGGCAGGTTGCGACGGTGGCGCAGGCCACGGTAGCAGCCAAGATCCATCAGCCGCTTGACGTTCATCTGCGTGTCCCGGCGCAGGTCGCCTTCCACGGTGTAATTGGCGTCGATGTGCTCGCGCACAGACAGGACTTCCGCGTCGGAGAGCTCATTGACGCGCCGCGCGGGATCAATGCCTACGGCTTCGCAGATCGCATCCGCAGAAGATTTGCCGATGCCAGTTATATAGGTGAGGGCGATGGGAACCCGCTTTGCAGTCGGGATGTTAACGCCGGCAATACGTGCCACGTGTCATATTCCTTTTCGTTGCGGGTCCGTCATCCCGGACCCTTTTTTCACAACTTGAGCCCGAGGCGATATCCGCGTCGGGCCCGGCTTTGAGGTGGTCAGCCGCATGGGAGCGACCCCT
>JBCCPS010000017.1:0-46516 GCA_039024775.1 Pseudomonadota bacterium | reverse complement strand
TAGAAAGATCGACGCCTATGTAGGTCTGTGTCATGATGAAATCCTGTCCATGTCTTCGTGCTCAAAAGGCACATGCAACTGTTCAGGCTGGTCAGGGCCAACCGACGGCGCCCCAATCCCACGGACGGGGTCGCTTCCCCAGGGCGGAACACGGGGTCGCCGTCGGTCACATCGTAACAGAACTACTCCAGACAGGGCGGGACGGAGCAGCAGGGCAGTGCCTGTTGGGCGGGTGTTTTGAAGGGAGCGGGGTTTTTCAGGTTCTTAGTTGGAAAATTTAGGCGACAGCGTTTCGCCCCTCAGCCCTCACGCAGGTAAAGCGCCAGAAGCTGGATCGCGAGGATGCTGCCGAACCAGGGCAAGAGCACGGCCAGATCGCTGGTTAGCATCTCAAGCACGTAGAACGGGCCCATCGCCAGTCCGCTCAGGAGCCCCAGCGCCATCTGCGGCACCTCTAGGCGTGCGACAAAGTCATCGAGCGGCAGGAACAGCACCGCGCAAAGCGCGCCAAGCACGGTCGCACAGGCAAATGTGCCCGCAGCCCACATCCACCCCTGCGCACCCGCCTTGCCAAAGCCGCCCGCCAGCAGAAACCCGGCCACGAACGCGCCCGCACCTGCACAGCGGCAAAAGCCTGCATCTCCGCTGAAAAACGGGCTCGCCTGGGTGATGGCGAAGGCCGTCAAAGCGCCCGAAAGGCCAACGGCCGTGGCCACCCCCGTGCGCTTTTGAAGTGTCATCCTGCTCATGTCTGTCTCCTTTTCATGATGCAGGCAGTCTGCGTGCGGGCCTGTGCAGCCCATGTGGGCCGTTCATGCAGGTTTTGCGCAAATCCTGCAGGGGGAAAATTTGGCTGGGAAAGTCAGCGCACTGCGGTCATGGTTGAGGCGCAGCGCGGAGGATGAAATGACCGATTACGCTTATGATCTTGGCCACTACACTCGGACGGTCAGCACCGGGGTAGCGGCCGCGCAAGTCTGGTTCAACCGCGGGCTCAACTGGACGTTCGGGTTTAATCACAAGGAGGCGATTGCCTGCTTTGCGCGCGCCGCCGCCGCCGATCCTGCCTGCGCGATGGCCCATTGGGGCGTGGCCTATGCCGCGGGGCCAAACTACAACATGCCGTGGTGGCGCTATGACGAAAAAGGCCTGCGCGAGGCGCTGGAAGAGGCCTTTGACGCCACCCAAACCGCCCTCACGCAGATCGCCCATGCCACCCCGGCGGAGGCGGCGCTGATCGAGGCGCTTGCGCTGCGCTATCCCCGGCGCACGCCCACCGATATCGCAACGATGGAGCGTTGGGATGCCGATTTTGCGGACGCCATGCGCGCGGCTCATGCGCAGTTCCCGGGTGACATGGACGTGGCCTGCGTCTTTGCCGAGAGCCTGCTTGATCTCACGCCATGGGCAATGTGGGACATCGCGACGGGAACGGTTGCGCC
Organism: Pseudomonadota bacterium; assembly: GCA_039024775.1. Classification (GTDB taxonomy): domain Bacteria; phylum Pseudomonadota; class Alphaproteobacteria; order Rhodobacterales; family Rhodobacteraceae; genus Sulfitobacter. The sequence continues at coordinate 45,074 of JBCCPS010000017.1, read as the reverse complement.
GGGGGCCGCAACGGCCGAATGCCGGGCCGTGCTGGAGGCGCAGATGGCGCTGCCAGGTGGCATGCGCCATCCCGGCATCCTGCATCTTTACGTGCATCTGATGGAGATGTCGCCCACCCCCGAAAAGGCGCTGCGCGCGGGCGACGTGCTGCGCACGCTGGTGCCCGATGCGGGCCATCTGGTGCATATGCCCACGCATATCGACGTGCTGTGCGGCGACTACGAAAAGGTCGTGCGCTGGAACGAGGCGGCGATCCCCGCGGACTTGAAGTATTACGAGGCGGAGGGGGCCTTCAACATCTACACCGGCTACCGGCAGCACAATTATCACTTCATCATCGCGGGCGCGCTCTATCTGGGTCAGTTCGAACCGGCGATGCGCGCGGTGGAGGGCCTGCGCGCCACCACGCCCGACGCGCTGTTGCGCGTGCCCTCCCCGCCGATGGCCGACTATTTTGAGACCTACATGAGCTTTGAGCCTCACGTGCTGATCCGTTTCGGCATGTGGGAAGAAATCCTGGCCCTGCCCGACACCAAAGACCCACAGGTCTATGCCTTCACCGCCGCGATGCTGGAGTATGCCCGAGGGCTCGCCTTGTCGGCGCTGGGGCGGGTGGCGGAGGCGCGCGCGCAGGTGGCGGTTTTTGAGGCAGCCGCCACAGCCATGCCGCAGACGCGCTGGATGCACAACGTGCTGGCCACCGATTTGCTGGACATCGCCCGCGCGATGCTTGCCGGAGAGCTGGCCTACCGCGAAGGCGACTATACGACGGCGTTCAGAGAGCTGCGCCGCGCGGTGCATCTTGATGACGGGCTCAACTACGATGAACCCTGGTGCTGGATGCAGCCCACGCGCCATGCGCTTGGCGCGCTGCTGTTTGAGCAGGGCCACTATGCCAAAGCCGAACAGGTCTTTCGCGAGGACCTTGGCCTTGTCCCCGGCCTGCCCCGCGCCCAGCAGCATCCCGACAATGTCTGGGCGCTGCGCGGGCTTTACGATTGCCTGGCGGCGCAAGGAAAAGAGGCGGAGATGGCGCATTTGAAACTGCGGCTTGATCTGGCGGAGGCGCGCGCCGACAGGCCGATAAAAGCCGCTTGCGGCTGCGCGCAGGTTGCCATGGACGCGCGGTGATCCATTTGTCGGGACACGGGCGGGCAAATTTCGCCCGCCCCGGCCCTTGCGCGCGCGCGATGAATGAGGCACGAGGGGCGGACTTTTCAGGCCTGCCGGTGGGCAGTTTGACATAGGGGATTTCGACATGGCCGACGGTGCCTTGGACATTGACATGAAGCCATCCGAGGAGATCAGCGTTCGCGAAGTCTTCGGCATCGACACGGACATGGTGGTGAAGGGCTTTGGTGAGCGGACGGACCGCGTGCCAGAAGTTGACAGCACCTACAAGTTCGACCCCGACACAACGCTGGCGATCCTCGCGGGCTTTGCCCACAACCGCCGGGTGATGATCCAGGGTTATCACGGCACCGGCAAATCGACGCATATCGAACAGGTGGCGAGCCGGTTGAACTGGCCCTGCGTTCGCGTGAACCTCGACAGCCACATCAGCCGGATCGACCTCATTGGCAAGGACGCGATCAAGCTGCGCGACGGCAAGCAGGTGACGGATTTCCAAGAGGGCATCCTGCCCTGGGCGCTGCGCAACCCCACGGCAATCGTCTTTGACGAATACGATGCAGGCCGCGCGGATGTGATGTTTGTGATCCAGCGCGTGCTTGAGGTCGACGGCAAACTGACACTGTTGGACCAGAACCAGGTGATTGAACCGCACCCCTACTTCCGTCTGTTCGCGACGGCGAACACGGTGGGCTTGGGTGACACGACGGGACTTTATCACGGCACCCAGCAGATCAACCAGGGCCAGATGGACCGCTGGAGCCTTGTGGCGACGCTCAACTACCTGAGCATCGACGCGGAGACGGCCATCGTGCTGTCCAAAAACCCCCATTACAACACCGAAAAGGGCCGCAAACAGGTCAAGCAGATGGTCACGGTTGCTGATCTGACGCGCACCGCCTTCATGAACGGGGAGCTCTCCACGGTGATGAGCCCCCGCACGGTGATCGCCTGGGCTCAAAACGCGGAGATATTCCGCAATGTGGGCTATGCCTTCCGCCTGTCTTTCCTGAACAAATGCGACGAGCTGGAGCGTCAGACGGTGGCGGAATTCTACCAGCGGCTCTTTGACGAAGAGCTCCCGGAGAGCGCGGCCAGTGTCAGCCTGGGTTAACACCACACCGCAATAAAAAAGCCCGACCGAATGGCCGGGCTTTCCTGTATCTAGCCTGAGGGCGTTAGCCGCCGGAGACCTGGGGCGAACCGGTGGGCAGTTCGTCGGCGATGGTGCCTTCACCATCGGTTTCATTACCTGCGACCTGCTCGTCTGCGTCATTGTCGACGGCCTGTTGGGGCGAGCCGCTTTCCGTCATCTCGGTCACGGGCTTTTTCACGGTGCTGCCGTCTTCAGCATATTCATCTGGGTCTGCATCCACGGACTGCTGCGGCGAGCCGGTTTCGGTGCCGGCCAGCGCGGCCATGGGCGACGCGGCGAGAAGGGCGGCAAGGGCGATTGCGGATGTGTTTTTAAGGTTGGTCATCATAGATCTCCAATCTTTCTAGCAAGGCGGGCTGCCATCGCGGGATTGCGTAACACCTGCCGCCTCATGTTGCTGAGGAGGAAACAGGGCAGTTTCGAAATCGTTCCTCTGATAAATCTGCGGCAGGCGGTCGCACCCTGAAAACGGGCGCATCCCATCTGCTGCGCGCTGGTCAATCCTGCTACAACGCCCTAAGTTCTCGCGTAACGAAAAGCGCCGGAAACTGCCCCCATGTCCAAGCCCAATGACAATCCTGCCGATGCCTTCAAAAAGGCTTTGGCCGAAGCCTCCAAGGTCATGGCGGATGATCCGGATCTGACCGTGACCTATTCCGTTGATCCCTCCGGCCTGTCGGGGGAGAACATGCGCCTGCCCCAGGTTAGCCGCCGGATGACGCGCGACGAAGTGCTGCTCGCCCGTGGCACCGCGGATGCGCTTGCGCTCAACCGGCGCTATCACAACGGGCAAACGCACGCCAAATACTGCCCCCAGGGCGACATGGCGCGCGATCTTTACGAGGCGATGGAAACCGCCCGCTGCGAGGCGATGGGCGCGCGCGATATGCCGGGCACCGCCGGAAACATCGACGTCAAGATCAAGCATGAGGCGCTGCGGCGCGGCTATGATCAGGCCAAACAGGCCTCTGACGTGCCTTTGGCCACCGCCGCAGGCTATATGGTGCGCCAACTGGCGACGGGCCGCGATCTGCCCGCAGGCGCAGAGAACGCGCTGGAGCTGTGGCGTGGGTTCATCGAGGAACAGGCGGGCGACAGCCTGAACAATGTCAACGACATCCTTGATGATCAGTCAGCATTCGCGAAATTCGCGCGGCAGATGATCTCTGACCTCGGCTACGGCGATCAACTGGGCGATGATCCCGATCAGTTGGACGATGATCAGGATGATCAGGCCGAAGAGGGATCGGAGGAGGAACAGGACCCCGACACCTCCGGCCAGGATGACGACGACGATCAGGAGGCCGAAGGCACGCCTGAGCAGAGCCAGGAGGAAACCCAGGACGCCTCTGAGGCGCAGGTGTCCATGGACGACATGGCCGACCAGGAACTGGGCGAGGAAGCGGAGATGCCCGAGGGCGACGCGCCCATGGAGCCCCCAGCCCCTGCCCCGGTGAGCGAGGCTGATCCGAATTACACCGTCTATCTCGACAGCCATGACGAGGTGATCGGCGCGGAGGAACTGGCCGAACCGGTGGAGCTGGAGCGCCTGCGCGCCTATCTCGACCAGCAGCTTGAGCCTCTGAAAGGGGCCGTGAGTCGCTTGGCCAACAAATTGCAGCGCCGTTTGCAAGCCCAGCAGAACCGCAGCTGGGAGTTTGATCTTGAGGAAGGCATGCTCGACGCGGGCCGTCTGGCGCGGGTGGTGGCGAACCCCACCACGCCGCTCAGTTTCAAGGTGGAGAAAGATACGGAGTTTCGCGACACGGTGGTGACGCTGCTTTTGGACAACTCCGGCTCAATGCGCGGGCGGCCCATCTCCATCGCGGCGATCTGCGCGGACGTGCTGGCGCGCACGCTGGAGCGCTGCAACGTGAAAGTGGAGATCCTGGGCTTCACGACCCGCGCCTGGAAGGGTGGTCAGGCGCGCGAGGCCTGGCTGGGGGATGGGCGCCCCGCGCAGCCTGGGCGGCTCAACGATTTGCGCCACATCATCTACAAAAGCGCGGATGCGCCCTGGCGCCGGACGCGGCCAAACCTGGGGCTGATGATGAAAGAGGGGCTGTTGAAGGAAAACATCGACGGCGAGGCGCTGGAGTGGGCGCACCGGCGGATGCTGGCCCGCTCGGAAGCGCGCAAAATCCTGATGGTGATCAGCGATGGTGCGCCGGTGGATGATTCAACTCTGTCCGTCAACCCCGCGAATTACCTTGAAAAACACCTGCGCGACGTGATCGCGATGGTCGAAAAGCGCCGCGCGGTGGAACTGTTGGCGATCGGCATCGGCCATGACGTGACGCGGTATTACGACCGGGCGGTCACGATCACGGATGTGGATCAGCTTGCCGGGGCGATCACCGAACAGCTGGCAGCCCTATTTGACAGCGATCCCAGGGCAAGGGCGCGCGTCATGGGGATGAAGCGCGCCAGCTAAGACGTTGGGATTTGGATATTTATAGCCAGAAAAAGAGGGGCGATGTTCCAGACATTCGAGGTCACGGCCAGACCCGAACAGGGCCCGCCCCGGCTGGCAAAGCTGCGGGAGGCGATGGCCGCAGCCGCGCTTGACGGCTTTCTGATCCCGCGAGCGGATGCGCATCAGGGCGAGTACGTGGCGCCCCATGATGAAAGGCTGGCTTGGCTTACAGGCTTTACTGGGTCGGCGGGCTTTTGTGCGGTGCTCGCGCATACAGCCGGGGTTTTCATCGACGGACGCTACCGCACGCAGGTCAAAGACCAGGTGGCGGAGGTGTTTACACCTGTGCCCTGGCCAGATGTGACGCTTGGCGATTGGCTTGCCGATAAGCTGCCCAACGGCGGGGTGGTCGGCTTTGACCCTTGGCTGCACACGCCGGGCCAGATCGCGCAGGTTGAAAGCAAGCTGAGCGGCACGGGCATCACCTTGGCTCAATCGGCCAATCTGGTGGATCAGATATGGGAGGATCAGCCAGCACCTCCTATCGCCCCGGCAAAGGTGCATCCCCTTGAATTTGCGGGCGAAAGCCACGACGAAAAGTGTAAGCGGCTGGGGCGCGTCTTGGCGCAGGCGGGGCAGACAAGTGCGGTCATCACCCTGCCCGATTCCATTTGCTGGCTTTTGAACATCCGCGGCGCGGACATCCCGCGCAATCCGGTGGTGCATGGCTTTGCCGTGCTCTGCGCGGATGGGACGGTTGATCTCTTTATGGCGGCGGCAAAGCTCAAGGGGATCGAGGACCATCTGGGCGACATCGTGCGGCTGCATGAACCAGAGGGGCTGTTGGCGCATCTTGAAACGCTTGAAGGCCCCGTGAGGCTTGAAAAGCAGACCGTGTCGGTGGCCATCGCGGATGCGGTGGGCGCGCGTGCGGTTTGGGGTGATGACCCTTGCGCCCTGCCCAAGGCGTGCAAAACGCAGGCAGAAATTGCGGGCTCCATCGCCGCACATCTGCGCGATGGCGCGGCGCTGTGCGAGCATCTGGCCTGGCTGGACGCCCAAGCCCCTGGAAGCGTGACAGAAAGCCAGGTGGTGACCGCGCTGGAAGGCTACAGGCGGCGTGACAATGCTTTGCAGGATATCTCGTTCGACACCATCGCGGGCACCGGCCCAAACGGCGCCATCATGCACTACCGCGTGACCGAGGACACGGACGCCACGCTGGAGGACGGCCACCTGCTGGTGCTCGATTCAGGGGGCCAGTACCTGGATGGCACCACCGATATCACCCGTACAGTTGCCATCGGCACGCCGCCGCTAGAAGCGCGGCAGGCCTTCACCCGGGTGCTGATGGGCATGATCGCCATGTCCCGGCTGCGCTGGCCCAAGGGCCTTGCGGGCCGCGACATCGAATGCGTGGGCCGCGTGCCGTTGTGGCTGGCGGGGCAGGACTTCAACCACGGGCTGGGCCACGGTGTGGGGGCTTACCTGTCGGTGCATGAAGGCCCGCAGCGGCTCAGCAAGCTTAGCCATGTGCCGCTGCAGCCCGGCATGATCTTGTCCAATGAACCCGGCTACTACCGAGAGGGCGCCTTTGGCATCCGCATCGAAAACCTGCTGGTGGTGCGCGCGGCCCCGGCCCTGCCCGGCGGCGATGCTGAACGCGAGATGCTGACCTGGGAGACGCTGAGCTTTGCGCCCATCGACCGCCGCCTCATCGTGGTGGAGATGCTGGATGCCGCCAGTCGCGGCTGGCTCAATGCTTATCATGCGCAAGTGGCCGAAAAGATCGGGCCACGGCTTACGCCGGGTGCCAAAACGTGGTTGGATGCCGCGACAGCGCCGCTCTAGCACAGAGCGGCTTTGACCCTGGGGAGACGGGCATGGCAGAGCATATCACGATAAAAAATGCGGGCGGCAAATGGTCCGTACGCGCAGGCGGCGCGGTGCTGGGCGAAAGCAGCCGGGCACTGGAGTTGAGCGAGGGCAGCTATGGCCCGGTGATCTACTTCCCGCGCGAGGACATCGCGATGGCCTTTCTCGACCCCACAGACAAAACGAGCCATTGCCCCCACAAGGGCGATGCAAGCTATTTTTCGGTCGTGACCAAAAGCACCACGCTGGAAAACGCGGTCTGGTCTTATGAGAACCCCCTGCCCGGTGTCGCGCAGATCAAAGATCACCTCGCTTTCTACACCAGCGATGCGATCGCGGTAGAGGAAATCTAAGACCAGGTTCAGATGCAAAAAGCCCCGCGCGCGGCGGGGCTTTGCTGACTGTTAGGAAGGTGTCGGCGGCGGCGGGTCGCTGACCACTTCGGGTTCTTCTTCATTGACCAGCCAGGTGTCCACACTGTCGATCAGGCTGGTGATGCCGCCCTGCACGTTGGTGAAGGTGACCAGCGCGGTGGCGTCGCCGATGATCAGCGTTGCAGTGCCCGCTTCGTTGCCCGCAGTCGTGCTAAATGTGACATCGCCTTCCAGCAAGATGGGGTTGCCGTCCTCGTCCTGCAGCACCAGCGTCTCCGTTGCCGGGTCAAAGCCCGAGATCACAGCCGGGCCGGGTGGTGGCGGAAGACTGGGCGAAGACGTATCGAGCAAAGGCGCTGTCACGTCGAGGATGAAGGTATCCTCCCCCGTGCCACCGTCGACCACATCGTCATTGTCAAAGAGGATCACGTCGTCGCCCGCACCGCCATTGACGGTGTCAACCTCGCCTGCAACGTCTGAGAGCGCGTCGATGATGTCATCCCCGTCACCGCCCTCAATCAGGTCGTTGCCGCTGCCGCCTTCCATGTCGTCATCGCCAAGCCCACCGGTGAGGACATCCGCACCAAGCCCGCCCAGCATGGTGTCTGCGCCAGAGCCGCCATCCAGCGTATCGTTGCCGGTGTCGCCTTCAAGCTGGTCAGCGTTGTTGCCCCCGGTGATGCTGTCCGCGCCCGCGCCGCCGGTCATCAGGTTTTCGCCACGCGCCGCGGTCAGGGTGTCATTGCCGTCCCCGCCAAAGAGCGTGTCATCGCCAAAGCCGCCGTCCATCACGTCATCGCCCGGCGCGCCCACAAGCAGGTCATCGCCCTGGTTGCCAAAGAGCGTGTCATCGCCACCGCCTGCGCGCAGGGTGTCATCTCCGATGCCGCCCACGAGCGTGTCATCGCCGTTAAAGCCGCGCAGATCATCGTCGCCACCGCCGCCTGCGATGTCATCGCCAAGCCCGGTGCCGACCAGAAGGTCGTCGCCATCTGTACCGGTCAGCCCGGTGACGGGCGGTTCAGGCGGTGTGGGCGGTTCGGGCGGTTCCGGTGGGTTGGGCGGCTCTGGCGGGTCTGGCGTAACCGGCGTTTCAGTGGTGTTGTTATCGTCATCGTCGTCAAAGAGCGCAACAAGCCCCGCGACCGCGACCAGTGGAAACAGCAAGAATCCCAACATCTTTTTCACCCCCTCGGTGTCTATTCTCAAATGGTTAATCAGCAGGCCGCCCAAATAAAGGGCAAGAGTGCCAAAAACCGCGCGAGACGCTCCGAAATTCAGCGAATTGACACCTCATGCGCGAACACGAGCGCCAGTCGTAAACCCCAGGCTGTGACTATGCGCGCATCATTGGCTGCAAGATACCGCTGCGCGACCGTATGGATTAACCATGGCGGAAGGCGTGTCGCGGTAAAAGTGACTTGAATCAGCTATTTCGCCTGATTGTTGCACGGCGAAAAACAGTAGGACAGCATTGCGCGTCTACGTCTTTGTTTTGGAAACACTCAGGAATGTTCTTCGGCGGCTGTCGCGGCCAACGCGCGGTTGTAGGCCTTCAGCGCATCCACGTGGAACAACGCGCCCAAAAGCTCTGGCGGGGCATTGGGCGACAGGGACACCACGGGCACAAAGAGCGCGCTTGATTGATCGAAAATCGGCATCGCCGTCTCCAGCGTGGCGGTGCCATCGACATAGACGCCATCATTGATCAACTCCCAACATCGCTTTTCGGGTGCTGCTCTGGGATCGTCGGGGCGCCGCATGATCCGCGCGACGGTGAACATCGACAAGAGGTAGGCCTGCGGCCCCGCCGCCAGATGCACGCCGCGCCGTTCGATCTGGGTCAGAAAGAAACTTCGGTTCACCAGCCGCGAGGCCAGCGCGGTGGAGAGTGAGACCGCGACCATCACGGCGAGTCCGGTTTGCCAGTCGCCGGTCAGTTCAAACACGATGAGCGTGGTGGAAATAGGCGCGCCCAGCACGGCAGCGGCCACAGAGCCCATGCCCGCCAGCGCATAAAGAGAAGCCGAGCCGGAGACCTCAGGAAAAAAGCCCGTTGCGATGATGCCAAAGCCCAACCCCGTCAACGCGCCGACCATGAGCGAGGGCGAAAAGACGCCGCCGCCCATGCGCCCGCCCAGCGTGATGGCAACCGCGGCGACCTTAAAGACCACAAAGATGATTGCCTCATGGGCCAAAAGCTGCCCGGTGAGCGCGAGCGAGGTTGTCTCATACCCCACGCCGATGATGTGCGGATAAAAGAGCGCCATGACGCCCAACAGCACCCCCGCCACCATGGGCCGCAGATAGCGCGGCAGTCCGGTGCGTTCCTGGATCACGTTGCCCACGTCTTCGGCCCAGAAAATCGCGCGCATCAGCACCACGGCGACCAGCCCGCAGACCGCGCCCAGCACAAAGAACGCGGGCAATTCACCGTAGAACTGCAAGTCCCCCATCTGCGGCAGGGAAAACTCAGTCACACCTTCGTATTCCAGCCGGTTGATCACCGTGCCCGCGGCGGAGGCGATGGCGATGGGGGCAAAGGCATGTACCGCGAAGTGGCGCAACACCACTTCAAGGGCAAAGAGCGCCCCCGCGATGGGCGCGTTGAAGCTGGCGGAGACCGCTGCGGCAACCGCGCAACCCAAAAGATCGCGGCCCGTGATCCCGTCCGCGGCGATCCATCGGTTGACCTTTGTGGAGATGACGGCTGCCAGATGCACCACGGGCCCTTCCCGACCCGATGATCCCCCGGTCGACAGCGTGATGAGCGAAGCCAGCGCGGAAGCAAGGCCCGCCCGCGTCTCCACCCGCCCATCGTGGATTGCAGCCCCCAGGATGACATCAGCCACCGACCGTGCGCGCCCGTCTTTGGTAAAGACATGCAGGATGATCCCCACCGCCAACCCGCCCAGCGTAGGAAAGAGGACAACAAGGTACCAATCCAGCCCGGAGATAAACGAATGCAGGCTTTGCACATCGTCGGTGCCGTAAAGCCAGGCCTGAAGCGCCTCGATCCCTTTGCGGAAGAAGAGCGCGGCAAAGCCCGCCGCGATGCCAATGAGCAGCGCAATGAACCAGAAGGTGACCTTGCCCGGGCCACGATGCCGGATCACGGTCAAAGCCTCCCCACAGGCGGTGACCGCCATGGTCACCTGCTCCGACAAAAAGGACGGCTTCGGCTTCGGCGGCGGCTGGCTCATGATGGTTTATCTACAGGCCGCGCCTGTCGGGGTGTCAAGGGCGCTGGGTGAAGATGACCCGCGAAAGCCCTGTTTTTCCGGTAACTTCAGCGCTACCCGGCCAAAAGCGCCTCAGCCGCAGCACGGGCCGCATCGGTGATCTGATCGCCTGACAACATGCGGGCCACTTCGTCCACCCGCGCCGTTTCCCGCAAGGGTAGAACGGTGGAGGTTGTCACGCCTTTGCGCACCGCCTTTTCGACGCGCCAATGGTGTTGGGCCAGGGCCGCGACCTGCGGTGAATGGGTCACGACCAGCACCTGACCCTCTGCCGCGAGCGCGGCAAGCCTGCGGCCCACGGCATCCGCTGTCGCACCACCCACGCCCCGGTCGATCTCATCAAAGATGAGCGTGAGGCCCTCCTGGCTCTGGGTCAGGCAGACCTTCAGGGCCAAAAGAAAACGGCTGAGCTCTCCACCAGAGGCGATCTTGCCCAAGGGCCCTGCCGGCGCGCCAGGGTTCGTGGCCACAGTGAAAGCCACACCGTCGCGCCCCTCTGGCCCAGGTTCCTCCGGGCTGAGCGCGGTGGCAAAAACTGCGCGTTCCATCTTGAGGGGGGCAAGCTCCTTGGCGACCGCTTTGTCGAGCTTTCCGGCGGCCTTCCCGCGCGCGGCGCTCAGCGCGTCAGCCGCGCTGTCATAAGCCACTTGAGCCTCTGACACGGCGCGCGCCAGATCAGCCTCCCGCGCCGCCCCCGCATCGAGCGCGTCGAGCTTGGCGCGCAACGTATCGGCGAAGCCCGCCAGATCATCGGGCGCCACGTCATGCTTGCGCGCGAGAGCGCGGATGGCAAAGAGGCGCTCCTCGGCCTCCTCAAGCTCCAGCGGATTGAACGACATCGCGTCGATGGCCTCCGACACGCCGCTGATGGCCTCATCCAGTTCGACCATCGCGCGGTTCAGCGCCGCCATCGGCGCCTCCAGCGCGCCTTCCGCCTTCATCGCCACGCCGTCGAGCCAACGCAACGCATCCGCCAACGCGGCCTCCGCGCCCTCCTGACCCAGAAGCTGATAGGCGGTGATGACATCGGCACGAATTTTTTCCGCCCCCTGCATCAGGCGGCGGCGGGTATCAAGCTCTGCCTCCTCGCCCGCTTGGGGGTCCAGCTGGTCAAGCTCCGCCACCGCGTGGCGCAGGAATTCTTCTTCGGCTTCGATCTCTGCCCGGGCCTGCGCAGCCTCCTCAGCCGCGCGCCGTGCCTTGCCCAAGGCCTGCCAGGCCGCGCGGGTCTCGGCGCGCAGCTTGGCATTTCCCGCGAATTCATCGAGGATCTGCCGGTGCCCCCTCGGGTTCAGGAGGCCCCGGTCGTCATGCTGGCCGTGCAGTTCAACCAGTGTTTCGCTCAGCGCCCGCAAGATCTCTCCCGAGCAGCGCCGGTCGTTGACATAGGCCGTCTTGCGCCCGTCAGAGGTGTTCACGCGTCTCAGGATCAGCTCATCGGAGACCGCCAACCCCGCCTCTTGCATCACGGCGCGGGCGGGATGGGTGGCTGGCAAATCAAAGCTCGCCGTGACTTCCCCCTGCGCGGCACCTTGGCGGACAAGGTCGGCGCGGCCACGCCAGCCCAGCACAAAGCCAAGACTGTCGAGCAGGATGGACTTACCCGCGCCAGTTTCCCCCGTCAGCACGTTGAGACCGGGCTGAAAGCACAGCTCCAGCCGGTCGATGATGAGCATGTCCGATATCTCAAGCTCGCGCAGCATCGTGATCTGTCCGTAGGGTGAGCAATGTGCCCACCTTCGCTAGAGCCACGCGCCCCGGATCGACTGGCGATAGACGGCGGCCAACCAGTTGTCTTTGAAGAACGCCGGTTCCAACCCCTGCCCGGTCAACAGCTTATAGCTGTCTTCATACCAGTCACTACCCTGGTAGTTATGGCCCAGGATCGCACCCGCCGTGCGCGCCTCTTCATCAAGGCCTAAAGACAGATACGCCTCCACCAGCCGGTGCAGCGCCTCTGCGGTATGGGATGTGGTCTGGAATTGCTCCACCACCACGCGGAAACGGTTGATGGCAGCGGTGTAGTGATCGCGGCGCAGATAGTAGCGACCGATCTCCATTTCTTTACCCGCAAGGTGGTCAAAGGCCAGATCGAATTTGAGGATGGAGGAGCGCGCATATTCACTGTCGGGATAGCGCTCAATCACGTCCCGGAGACTTTGCAATGCCTGGAAAGTAAGGCCCTGATCGCGACCCACTTCGTCGATCTGGTCGTAATAGCTGAGTGCCAGAAGATACTGGGCGTAGGCCGCATCATCATCATCGGGATAAAAGTCGATGAAACGCTGCGCAGCGGAGCGGCTGTTGGGATAGTCCTGATCCTGGTGATAGGCAAAGGCCTGCATGATCAGCGCCCGCTTGGCCCACTCGGAATAGGGGTAAAGCCGCTCAATCTCCGCAAAGTAGAAGGCCGCGTCCTCAGGTTGGCGGCGGTTCAGTTCATACTCACCACGTTCGAAGATTTGTTCGGCGGAATAGGTCTCTAGCGGGATTTCCTGGGGGTTGAAAAAGCTGTTGGTAAAGCGGCCCGCGTTACGGTCCCCCCCACAGGCAGCCAGCAGTGCCACCACTGCTGTACCAAAAATCAGCCGTTTGTGCGCCCCAGTGGCCTTCATGCCCGCACCCATAATCTTTTCACACCCCAGCCTTTTTCGGCCTTTTGATTTAGCTAACACAGAACGCGCAGATGCAAAACGGTCTTTAAACAAAAACACGGGCTCTCACGCCCCCGCAAAACAGTCCTTCTCCCTGCTTTTACAACTGAAAAAAGCCGGGCTCAATGCCCGGCTAACACATTGAATTCAAATGAGATCGCGCATCAGGCGACATCAGGGATTTCATCCCAGACCAATCCGTAGCCCGGCAGACGTGCCCGCTGTGCTGCGTCACAGGCAACCAGGCGCACCGCACCCGGTGTTGCAAAAAGCGCCCGCAAAAGGGTGTTGGTCAGAGAATGACCCGCCCGTGTGCCTGTGTAATGCCCCAACAGCGGCCCCCCTGCGAGTGCCAGGTCCCCCAGCGCGTCCAGCATCTTGTGACGCACAGGTTCATCCGCGTGCCGCAACCCGCCGGGGCTTGTGACCTTATCGCCATCAAAGACAACCGCGTTTTCCCCCGCGCTGCCCCCTAGTGCGAGCCCGTTTTCGCGCATATGGTCCACATCGGCCTGACGGCAAAACGTGCGGCTGTCACAAAGCTCGCGGGCGAAAGAGCCGTTGTTCATCACCAGCGATTTGTGCTGATGGCCAATCGCGGCATCCGCGAAATCAATCTCAAAATCGATGCGCAGCGTGTCGGAGGGGCTGATCGTCGCCGTTGCATCGCCTTCGCATACGGTCACGGTCTGCAACACTTCAAACGCCATCACAGGTGCACTCAGTTGCCGGATGCCGCGCTGCATGATGCCCCGCACGAAAGGCACAGCAGACCCATCAAGGATCGGCACCTCCGGCCCATCAAGCTCTACCAGGGCATTGTGCACGCCGCAGCCAGCAAGAGCGGCCATCAGATGCTCTACCGTTGAAACCTCAAGGCCGCTGTTGTTCACCAGCCGGGTGCACAACGGGGAGCGTTTCACCGCGTCCCAGCGCCCTGGGATCAGCCGATCACCTATTGCGATATCGCTGCGCGAGAACCAGATGCCATGATGCGCGCTGGCCGGGCGGATCGTCACCGTGGCGGGCGCACCTGAATGCAGCCCTTTGCCCGTGAAGCTGATCGGCGATTTTATGGTTGTCTGCACACTGCCTGCTTTCTGCGCATTTTGTTGCGCCTTGCGTTAGGGGTATGCATTGGGGGCGGCGTGCTCAACTCAATCTTTGCAACGGTCTGAAACATGGCTGTAACACTTCGGCGTCAATTCGCCACAGGTCAGGCAAGCCATTGTCTTTAAACGAAAATGGGCCGCTCTTGAGCGGCCCATTGGATAAAATACGTGACCCTGATTAGTTTGCTTGACGGCGCAAAAAGGCGGGAATCTCGATGCGTTCCTGATCCGGGTTTGGCTCCTGGCTGGGCTGCGGCGCGGCCGCAGCGGCGCGGTTTTGCACCGGCGGCTGCTGGCGCGGCGCGCGCGGCGCTTGAGCCTGGCCTTCGCCTTCCCCCTGCCCGGTCATCCGATTGATCAGGGAGTTGATGCCAAAGCGCGGCTTTTCCGCAGAGGCGGGCTGACCAGTCGGCGCTTGCTGAGGCTGCGCTGCCTGAACGGGCGCGGGCGCCGTTTTTTGGGCCGCTGCACGCAGCCGGGCCAAGGCCTCAGGCGACGGTGTGCCGGGCGCCGGCGCCCGGGGGGCTACGTATTCTTCGGGGTCAGCTTCGAGCGTATCGTCCTGCTGTGGCTCGAAGGCCGCGACCTGGGGCTGATACGCCGGGGCGGGAAGGCCGTCGTCCTCAACCTCATCAAAAATGCTCGTTTGCTCGGCCACGGGCTCCGCTTCCGGGGCATCGTCAAAAAGCGGTGCCTGAGCAGCGGCGGCAGGTGCGGCGGTGGCTGCAGCAACCGGCGCGGGCGCTTGCGTCTCGACCGTTTGCGGCTGCAGCGGCTCGCGCAGGGACCGGCGCGGGACGGGCACGTCAGTGACCACTTCGGAGGCATCAATGCCGGTGGCCACAACGCTCACGCGCATGACCCCGCCAAGGCCTTCATCCATGGTAGAGCCCACGATGATGTTGGCATCCGGATCCACTTCCTCGCGGATGCGGTTGGCGGCTTCGTCCAGTTCGAACAGCGTGAGATCCGCACCACCGGTGATGTTGATCAGCACGCCTTTGGCCCCGCGCAGGGAAATCTCGTCCAGCAGCGGGTTGGCGATGGCCTTTTCCGCGGCCTGGATGGCGCGGTCTTCGCCGTCTGCCTCGCCCGTGCCCATCATGGCCTTTCCCATCTCGTCCATCACCGCACGGACGTCGGCAAAGTCGAGGTTGATGAGACCGGGGCGCACCATCAGGTCGGTCACACCTTTGACGCCCTGATAGAGCACGTCGTCGGCCATGGAGAACGCCTCGGTAAAGGTCGTCTTCTCATTGGCCAACCGGAAGAGGTTCTGGTTCGGAATGATGATCAGCGTGTCCACGACCTTTTGCAGCGCTTCCACGCCGTCCTCGGCCTGACGCATCCGCTTGGCGCCTTCGAACTGGAAGGGTTTGGTGACCACACCCACGGTCAACACGCCCAGCTCCCGCGCTGCCTGCGCAATGATCGGGGCCGCACCCGTGCCGGTGCCACCGCCCATCCCGGCGGTGATAAAGCACATGTGCGCGCCCGCCAGGTGATCCACGATTTGTTCAATGCTTTCTTCGGCAGCGGCGGCGCCCACCGCAGCGCGCGCACCCGCGCCAAGGCCTTCGGTCACTTTGATACCAAGCTGCACCTTGTTGTCGGCCTGAGCCTGCTGGAGCGCCTGGGCGTCGGTGTTCGCAACCACGAAATCAACGCCATCCAGCTGCTTTTCGATCATGTTGTTGACCGCGTTACCGCCCGCACCACCGACACCGAAAACGGTGATCCGCGGCTTGAGGTCTTCCTGACCGGGCATGGAAAGATTGAGTGTCATGGTGTGTGTCCGCCTGTTTTGTCCCGCCCGTGCCAAGGGCGTCCTGTTCCTTGCTATTCACGCGATCTTAACGAAAGGGCACCTCATCGTCACGCAGAAATCGCGAAAAACCTACCAAATGTGGCGTTTCGCATGGTTTGTTCCGGCGATATTTCGCCATTTGGGCTTCATGTTGTGGATAAGGGCAGGCGTCACACAAACACACAACCGGCCCAAAGGCAGCCCCTCTGGGAAAAACGACTCAGTTCACTCATTTCGGGGCCTGCTCGACCCGCGCCGCATGTTGTTTTTATGGGGGGCCTGAAAGCCCTTACGCGACCCTCAAACTCTAGCGTTTCTCCTCCGCCCTGTCACGGGGGTAAATCCCGCTCACATGCGCCGCAAAGAGCGCAGAAACAGCCCCAAACCGCCCACCAAAAGCACCAGAATCACCAAAAGATCAAAGGCGCTCATGCTGGCCAGTTGCAGCGTCATGTTTGCGATCACGCCAAAGATCAGCGCCAGCAATGCGCCGCCAGACAGCAGCCAGCCCAGCCAGCTGCGCGAATCATAAAAGATCAGGCCCACGCCGAACATGAAGGGGATCAGCACCATGCCGGACGTGATCGGCACCCCGCCAATGCCAAAGACGCGCGATCCAAGGCTGAAATTCGGGCGCACGATGATGCCGTTGAGCAGAAGGTAGCCGCCGCCGATCATCATGATCAGCCCAATCAGGAAAAGCCCGGTCCCGCCGTCACTGCCGCCTGCACCGCGCATCAGATGTCTCCCTCTGTCCGCCTACCAATTGTCCCTAAACCACTTAACCGCCCGGCGCAGCGACCGCTGCGGATAGCGGTCCGCCGGGATGTCGAAATCCCACCATTCATCCTGCGGATGCGCCGCAAAAAGCGCGAGCCCCACGGCAGAGGCAAAGCTGGGTCCGGTCGCAGCCTGCGGCAGGCCATGCACGCGCAACGGCCGGCCCAGCCTCACCTGCTGGCCCAGAATTTTCGAGGCTAGCCCATCCAGGCCGGGGATTTGACTGCCGCCGCCGGTGAGCACGATCTGCTGGCTTGGCAGATGCTCAAAACCCGCCGCATCCAGCCGCACGCGCACTTCTTCGAGGATCTCTTCGACCCGGGGGCGCATGATGCCGATAAGCTCGGCACGCGACGCGCGGCGGCGGTCATGCTCGAAATCGCCGGTTTCACCGCCGATCTCGATCATCTCGCGGTCGTCCATGCCGGTGGCGTGCACCCCGCCATAGAAGGTCTTGATCCGTTCGGCATTGGCGGTGGGCACCTGCAAGCCTAGCGAGATGTCGGAGGTCACGTGATCGCCGCCCATGCGCACCGCATCGGCATAGATCATGTGTTTCTTGATGAAGATCGACACGCCCGTCGATCCGCCGCCTAGATCGATGCAGGCCGCGCCCAGCTCCTGTTCGTCTTCCACCAACGATGAGATGCCGGAGGCATAGGAAGAGCTGGCGATGCCCGCCAATTCCAGGTCGCAGCGCTTGATGCAATGGGCCAGATGCTGCACGGCGGCGGCATCCACCGTCAGCATGTGCATGTCCACGCTCAACTCCTGACCCATCTGCCCGCGCGGGTCGCTGAGGCCCGAGCGGTGATCCAGCGCGAAGTTCACGGGTTGCGCGTGCAGCACCTCGCGCCCCTCGCCGTATTCCGGTACGTCGCAGGCGGCGAGAACCTGAGCCACGTCCTGCTCGCCCACCATGTCGCCCTCCAGCGCGATCTGCGCGTCCAGCCCGTAGCTGCGCGGCTCGGCGCCGGAAAAGCAGGCGATCACGTGATCCACGCGGATGCCCGCCATCTTTTGGGCAGCCTGAAGGGCGGTGCGGATGGCGCGTTCGGTCTCGCCCATCGCGCAGATCTCGCCAAAGCGCACGCCGCGCGACCGGGTGGTGGCAGCACCGATCACGCGAAAATTGCTTTGTCCCGCCAGGCTGCCGATCTCGCCCGCATCGCTTTCCACATCCGCGCCATCAAAGCGCAGCACCAGGCAGGCGATCTTGGAGGACCCGACATCCAGGATCGCCACCACGCCGCGCTGGATCGCCAGCTTGCGCATGTGCCGCATCGAACGCTGGCTGTCGTAGAGGTCCATCATATCGTCACTGCCTTCTGCCTTGGCGTCGGCCCGGGGTTTAATCCCTGGTGCTCTGCCGGATTTCCCATAGCGCCTCTGCGGCGTCTTCTGTCATTCTAACGGTCGGCCTGCGGGCCAGCCGCAGGTCGATGCGCGCGGTATCGCGTGTGAGCACCTCTTGCGCCCGTTCCAGCGCGATCACGCGCTCTAACGCGGCGCGCGCGCCCTTTTCGGGCAACAGAATGCGCTGCTCCCGGTCCAGCACCACGTCCCAGCGCCGCTCGCCCACGCGAACCAAACCGCGCAGCCTATCGCCCAGCGCCTGCGCTGTCTGGTGCAGCCTCAAGGCCTCGCCCACATGACGCGCGGCCCCCTGCCCCGCGATGAGCGGCAGCGCGGGGTGATCGGCACGGGCGGAGGCATAGGCCACATGCGCACCGGTTGCGTCGATCAGGGCAAGCCCTTGCGCATTGCGCCACAGAGCCACCGGCACACGCGGCGTGACCGCCACCTCCAGCACGCCGCCCGGGCGGATGCGCACGCGCGCGGTCTTGACACCGTGGATGTCCTTGATGGCCCCCCGGATCGCATCAAGGTCCAGATCGAAAGAGCTTTGCGGGAACTCAAGCGGCACCGCCGTGCGGATCTCTGCGGCCAGCGCGTCCTCTGCGCCATCAATGGCCATCAGCTTGACCATGAATTCTGGACGTTCTTCGATGGAGGCGCGGGTGTCAGCAACGCTTTGCCAGATCGCAGCGCGCCGCGCGTCGTCGGACAGATAGACCGTGCCCGCCATCAGCGTGATGCAAAACGGGACGCCCGCGCGCAGACCCAACCGAAAGGCCGGTGTCAGCATCAATCGTTGCAGCCGCCAGGCCCAGCGCGAGGGCGCGGGATCGGGCCGCGGGGAGGCAGGCGTGCGGCGCAACTTCAGCGCGAACATGAGGCGTCCTCCACCATCCAGGCGCAGAGATCGGGAAAGCTTATCCCGAAGTGCTCGGCTTGTTCGGGCACCAGCGAGGTGGCGGTCATGCCGGGTTGCGTGTTTGTCTCCAGCAGGATCAAGCCCTCCGCGCCCCGGCTTTCATCCCAGCGAAAATCGGTGCGGCTGACCCCGCGGCAACCTAGGGCGTCATGCGCGCGCAGGGCGTAGTCGAGGCAGAGCTGAGTAATCTCGTCCGGGATGTCGGCGGGCAGCACATGGGAGGACCCGCCTTCCTTGTACTTGGCGTCATAGTCGTACCAACCGGTGGTCAGGATATCGGTGACGGTCAGCGCGCGCGCGGTATAGCCCTCACCCGCGCCCATCACGGTTGTCGTCAGTTCGCGCCCCGGGGCATAGACTTCCACCATCACCTCGGCGGGCATCTCCGGGCCCAGCTGGGGGGGGCCATTGTTTTCAGCCGCTACCAGATAGACCCCGACGGAGGAGCCTTCGTTGTTGGGTTTGACCACATAGGGCGGCGCCATCACATGCGCAGCGCTCACCTCTTCGCGCGCGCAGATCAAGCTTTTCACGACCGGCAACCCGGCTGCCGCGAAAACCTCCTTTGATCGCTGCTTGTCCATCGCGAGCGCAGAGGCCAAAACGCCGGAGTGGGAATAGGGAATGCCCATCCATTCCAGGATGCCCTGCACGCAGCCATCCTCGCCCAAGCGCCCATGGAGACAGTTGAGAACTGCGTCAGGTTTCAGCTCGCCCAGAACCACGGGCAGATCGGCGCCCGCCATGACCTCGGTCACGTCGTAGCCGCCATGCTCTCTCAGCGCTTGCGCGCAGGCGCGACCGCTTGACAGCGATACCTCGTGCTCCGCCGAAGGACCGCCCATCAATACAGCTACGCTCGGGGGTGTCCTGCTCGACGTACCCAAGGATTTGCCTCTGCCTTACCGGGGCTTTTGCCCTCATTGTGCCAGCGCCCTGCCTGGGCACCGTTAGCGCGCGAGATCAGCCTGTTTTTTCACCCACGCGCTTGATTTCCCATTCTAGCGTGATGCCGCTGGCATCGTAAACCTTTTTTCGCACCTCTTCGCCCAGCCCTTCGAGGTCTGCGGCGGTGGCGTCTCCGGTGTTGATCAGGAAGTTCGGGTGTTTGGGCGACATCTGCGCGCCGCCCCGCGTGGCCCCGCGCAGACCCGCGTCGTCGATGACTTTCCAGGCTTTGAGGTCGTGCACGTCATCCGCGCGCCCGGTGGAGCTGAAGCCTGCCGGATTGCGAAAGGTGGAACCTGCGCTGCGGTCCTTGGTGGGTTGGGTTTCGTCGCGTTTGGCAAGCTGGTCCTTCATCCGCTGGTGCAGCGCCTCCGGCGCGCCACGCGGCGGGGCGAAGGTGGCGGAGGTGAGGATCGTGCCCTCCGCCAGGTCGGTCTGTCGGTAGGCGAAATTGAGGTCCTCGGACGTCAGCGTGATCACCTCGCCCATGCGGGTCACGGCCTGCGCAGAAACGAAATGGTCGGCGGTATAGCTGCCGTAGCATCCTGCATTCATGCAGACAGCACCGCCGATGGCCCCCGGGATGGTGCGCAGGAAGGTGAGGTCCAGCCCAACGTCCGCTGCTTTGAGGGCCACATGGGCGTCAAGAGCGGCGGCTCCGGCGGTGACGGTATCGCCATGGATTTCCACGCCGTTGAAGCCCCGACCCAGGCGGATCACCGCCGCGCGGATGCCCCCGTCCCGCACGATGAGGTTGGAGCCCACGCCCAATGCAAAGACGGGCACCTCTTGCGGCAGATCGCGCAAGAAACCCTGCAGATCGGCCAGATCGGCGGGTTGAAACAGCACATCTGCGGGGCCGCCCACGCGCAACCACGTCAGGCTGTGGAGCGGTCGGTTCGGCGTGAGGCGCCCGCGCACGTCTGGAAGCTTTAAGATCATGGCCCGGGCTTAGCGGGAGGACGCGCGGCGGTCAAACCTCCGGCCCGTCGATGCGGCTGTCGGCCCAGGCCTGGGTGATCCGGCTCACCAGCCAGCCCGCGCCAAACGCGCTGAGCCCGTACATGATGAGCGCCATCTGCGCCATCAGCGCATGGGGTTCCAGAAAGTTGGCTTGGAGCCCCGCCATCATCCAGATCTGGTTGATCGTGAGCCCCGTGATCACCGTGCCCAAGAACAGCAGAAAACGCCGCCGGAACCCGCAGACCGCGCAGAGCGCCATCCAGAAGCAAAGGGCGATGATGAGGGCGTAGACAACCGGGCTCATTCCGCGGGCTCCTTGATCTTGGTGCCGCCGCGGCGCAGCCAGCGCATTAGGTAGATCACCGGCCAGCGCAACACCGAACAGCCGCCCGCCAGCACCAGCAAGCCCACCCAGGGCCCGTGTTCGGCGGTGACAAAGCCCAGGATCGGGATGCCCACGGCAATCAGGATATAGGCGTTGCGCCAGTGGTGGTCGCGGCTGGGCATCATCGCGATGACATTTGCGACCACGGCCCAAAAGCAGACGAGGATCAGCGGCATGCTCATTCCGGCAGCTCCGGGTTTTGACCGCGCAGCTTGGCAAAGACGTAGCGCAGGGGATTTCGGAACATGGAGACAAAGGCGAAAAGCGCGAAAAGCCCCGCAAGCCAATGTACTTGCAAAGCGGCCCAGCCGATGAGGACGAGGGCCGCCGGAAACAGGATCGCGACCGGCACGAACTGGTTGCGGATGGGCAGCATCGCCACGACGGCGGAGGCAAAGACCCATCCCACGCAGAGCCAAAGCAGGGTCATGGGCAGGCCTTCAGTCCAGCTGTCGAACCGCCGACGCGCACTCTTATGACGACATCAAAGCTCACCGGGAACCACCATCAAGCGCAGGAGCTTGGGCGACAGCTCCACCTTTTCGCCGCGGTAGCGTGCCATGACCATACGCGCGAGCACCGGAAAGGTGGAGGCCACTGCGACAAGGGCAAGGATGGCAAACAGCCAGCTGACCTGGAGCCAGATCGACAGGATGATCGGCAGCGCTGCCACCATCAGCGCCGCACCCGGCACAAATCGTTTCTCCACCGGCATGCGGCCCACTGCCGTGGCGGCAAGGACCCAGGTGAGGGATATCCAGAATAGCGGTGTCATGCGGCTGCTCCTTTCATGGCCTGCAGTCTTTCTGGCAGCGCGTTGGCCCAGGCGCTGATGGTGCCCGCCCCCAGGCACACCACCATGTCTCCAGGCTTGGCCTGCTCTGTCACGAGCCGGACCAGATCGTCTTCTCCTTGCACCGCGCGGGCGTGGCGATGGCCGTGTCGGATGAGCCCCGCCACCAGCCCGTCGCGGTCCGCCCCCGGGATGGGGTCCTCGCCCGCGGCATACACCTCCGCGATGCCAGCGACATCGGCGTCGTTGAAACAGGCGCAGAATTCCTCGAAGTGATGGCTCAACCGGGTGTACCGGTGCGGCTGGTGCACTGCGATCACGCGGCCCTCCGTCGCTTGCCGCGCGGCTTTGAGCACGGCAGCGATCTCCACAGGGTGGTGGCCGTAATCGTCGATGATGGTCACGCCCTCAACCTCGCCCACTTTCGTAAAGCGCCGGTTAACGCCGCCAAAGGCTTTCAGAGCTGCCCTGATCTCATCCCCCTTCATGCCCAGATGCCGCGCCACCGCGACGGCCGAAAGCGCATTGGAGACGTTGTGATCGCCGGGCATTGGCAGCTCGCAGCCCTCAATCACCCGGTCCTCCGCCTGCAGGTGGATGTCAAAGTGCGCCACGCCGTTTTTGTAGGTGAGGTTGCGGGCGCGCACGTCGGCCTGGGCGTTGAACCCATAGGTCGTCACGCGCCGGTCGGTGATCTTGCCGACGAGTTTTTGCACTTCGTCGTGGTCCGTGCAGCAGACAGCGAGGCCATAGAAGGGTATGTTCGACACGAAATCCACGAACCCTTGCCGCAGCGTGTCGAAATCGCCCCAGTGCTCCATGTGCTCGGGGTCGATGTTGGTGACAATCGCAATCGTGGCGGGCAGGCGGTTGAAGGTGCCGTCGCTTTCATCAGCTTCCACCACCATCCATTCGCCCTGCCCCATGCGGGCGTTGGAACCGTAAGCGTGGATGATGCCGCCGTTGATCACGGTGGGATCAATGCCGCCTGCGACCAGCAGTTCAGCGACCATTGTGGTCGTGGTCGTCTTGCCGTGGGTGCCGGCGACAGCGATGTTGGATTTGAGCCGCATCAGCTCGCCCAGCATCTCTGCGCGGCGCACGATGGGCAGGCCTGCAAGGCGGGCCCCGTCCAATTCCGCGTTGCCTGGTTTGATGGCGGATGAGATCACGATGACCTCCGCGCCCTCGATATTCTCCGCCCGCTGGCCCTCAAAGATGGTCGCGCCCAGGTCGGCCAGCCGGTCGGTGATCTTGGAGGCTTTGAGGTCAGAGCCCTGCACGGTGTAGCCGTGGTTGATCAGCACTTCGGCGATGCCTGACATGCCGATGCCGCCGATGCCGACAAAGTGGATGGGGCCCACGTCGGTGGGCAGTTTGGTGGCGGCTGCATTCATGGCTTTGCTCCTTGTTGGGCCCCGGAGGAGGCCAGTTCCTCGACCATGTCGGCCAGCGTTTGGGCGGCTTCGGGCTTGCCGGTGGACAGGGCCGCGCGTGACATTTCAGCGGCCCGGTCGGGATCGTCGAGAATGGCCTCTACCTGAGCGCTCAGCACCGGAGGCGTGGCCTCATCCTCGGACATCATAACAGCCGCTCCCGCCTCTACGAGCCCCCGGCCATTCGCAGTCTGTTCATCGCGAATGGCGGCCTTAAGTGGGATCAAGATCGAGGGCCTGCCGATCACGGACATGTCCGCGATGGTGGAGGCTCCGGCCCGGGTGATCACCAGCTGGGCCTCCGACATGCGGCGCGGGACGTCGTCAAAGAAAGGCTGCACCTCAGCCGTGATACCCGCTTGGCCGTAAAAGTCGGTGACGCGTGCGCCGTCCTCGTCCCGGGCCTGATGGCTAACACGGATGTGACGCTTTATGGTCTCCGGCAGCGCCGCCAGCGCGGGCGGGACCACGTCGCTCAAGATACGCGCGCCTTGGCTGCCGCCCATCACGAGCAGCTCCATCGGGTAGTCACCGGGCGGAATGTAGGCGGCACCGGCGCGTGCCAGCACGGCGGCGCGCACCGGGTTGCCCACGTGCGTGCCTTCCACGCCATCGGGCAACTCGGTGGGCCAGGTGCCGCAAGCGATACGCGCCACGCGTTTGGCAAAAAGCTGATTGACCCGGCCCAACACGCCATTTTGTTCATGGATCATGCGCGGGATGCGCAAAAGTACGGAAGCGCCCAGCGCTGGGATCGACGGATAGCCGCCAAAGCCCACCACGGCCTTGGGCCGATCCCCCAGCATGCGCAGGCTGGCCGCAAGCGTGCCCGCAATGATCTTGAGCGGCACCATGATCTTGGCCAACACCCCGCCGCGCGCAAAGGTGGCGGAGCTGACTTGGCTGATCTCCACCGCGTCGGGAAAGCCCTGGGTATAGCGCGCGCCGCGGGCATCGGTGCTCAGCCGCACGCGCCAGCCGCGCGCCAGCATCACCTCCGCCAGCGACTGGGCGGGGAACATATGCCCGCCGGTGCCGCCCGCGGCGATAATGAGAAGCGGCGCGCTCACCTGCGGCCCCGCCCGATGATGTCAGAGATCTGCCCCTGAGGCCGCGACCGCGTGAAGGCCAAAAGCATGCCAACCGCGATGCCGGAGGCGATGACAGAGGATCCGCCGTAGCTTACGAAAGGCAAGGTCATGCCCTTGGCGGGCAGTAGCCGCACGGCCACTCCCATGTTGATCATCGCCTGAACGCCGAACATGCAGGCCAGCCCGGTGCCCGCGAGCCGAATGAAGGGATCGCGTTCGCGCACGAGACGAAGGAGCGAGCGCACAACGACGCCCGTGTAAAGCGCGATGATGGCCAGGACGAGCACCAGTCCGTATTCCTCCGCCGCGACCGCGATAATGAAATCGGTGTGGGCATCGGGCAGTGACCACTTCACTTCCCCCTCGCCCACGCCCACGCCAAAAAGCCCGCCCTCGCGGATCGCGTTGGTGGCATAGCCCAGCTGCGTGGTGGGATCGACATCTACGCTCAAAAACCCGTCGATGCGGCGGGCGAAATGCTCGGAATGGGCGTAAGCGACGGTGCCCGCGATCACCACCGCGCCCGCCATCCCCACCAGCAGCACGATGGGCGCACCGGCGACAAAATACATCACGCCCCAGCCAAAAAGCACCAGACAGGCTTGCCCAAAATCAGGCTGCAGCGCCAGCATCAGCACGATGGACAGGCACAGCGCAAAGGACCAGGTCCGCCCCGGGGGCCCCGAGATTTCAAGCGAGGCCGCCATCATCCAGGCCGCGACCACCACGAACCCAGGCTTGAGAAACTCCGACGGCTGCACGCTGGCAAAGCCCAGCGAATACCAGCGCATCGCGCCCTTGCCGAAATCCGTGCCGAAGAAGGGCAGCAGCGCCAGCGCGACAAAGGCGCAGATGAACCCCAGCACCGCAAGACGCCGCACCACGGTGGGCGACATCATGGAGGTCAGAACCATCACGATCAGCGCGAGCCCCCCGAATAAAGCTTGCCGCTGCACGTAGTGAAAAGGATCGAGCCCGTTTTTGGACGCCAGTGGCACGGAGGCTGCAAGCCCCAGGAGCAATCCGCAGGCAAAAAGCATCAGGATGCAGCCCATCGACCAGCGGTCTACCGTGCGCCACCATTTCGGAATTATCGGTTCGCCGTCCCGCACCACGGGGACCGCGCCATAGACCATCTCTGTCATGGACCCTATGCCCTACACTGCCTCTTGCGCCCTCTTTCTGAGGGTCGTTCTAATCAGCATAGCCCGGAATTTTATTCAAATCCAGCCTGATTGTGCGGGGGTGATTGGCATCAAAAGAGCGCCGCCTCAGCGCAGCGCGAGGACCGGAAGCGGGTCGGCGAGGCCGCGCAGCGTCACGTCCTGGCCTTCGGTAAAATCCCCCCGCTCCAGCCCTGCCGCGTCTGCGGCGGTGGCAGAAACGGCGAGACGCCAGCAGTTGCGCTTTGCCGCGTCCTCCAATCGGGAGGCGATGTTGACGGTGTTGCCCAGGGCCGTGAACTCCAACCGTTCCGCATCTCCGATGGCACCGATCATGGCGGGGCCCGCATGCAGGCCGATAGCGATGCGCACAGGTGCCAGACCTTGTGTGCTACGCACCTCATTCCAATCCTCGACCGCCTTCAAAGCGTCTTGCGCGGCCTGCAAGGCAGCTTTGGACGCAGCTGACAGATCGCTGTGCAGACCAAAGATCGCCAAGGCCCCGTCCCCGATGAATTTGTCGATGAACCCCCCATGCCGGGAGACCGCTTGCGTCATCAGGCCCCGGAACTGGCCCAGGAAAGCGGCTGTTTCACGGGGCCCAAGGCTTTCTGCAAGCGCGGTAAAGCCGCGCACATCGGCAAAAAGCACCGCCAACTCCGTCTCCTCGCCCGCGCGCAGATCGCCCAGATCGGTATCGGACATCCGGGTGGCGATCTCGGGCGGCAAAAACCGGTTGCGGTTCTGCGCCATCTCCGTCTCGCGCGCCACGCTTTCGACCAGCTGCCGGGAGCGCACGACCGCCAGACCGATAAGCAGCGCCATGGCGGCGAGCATCAGCATGCGCATCACGTTGGGCGGGCCGGAGTAGACCAGATCAAGCTCTTGCGCCGCAACGGGCGAAAGCGGCGTGCCGATCTGCGGATCGTGCAGCAGGATCGCAGCACAAAGCGCAATGAGCAAGACGGTGGTGAAGATGTGCAGCCTGATCTGGAACCGCAGCGCCTGCACGCAAATCACCAGGGCCGCAACGAGCACCACGGGGCTTGCAAAAGCATGCAGCGAAGGCGTGCGCGGGTCGGCCACGTCGATGTAAAGCTGGAAGCTGACCAGCAGCACCTCAGCCAGATTGAAGGCCCAGATCATCCAAGGACGCAGCCGCTCTGGCGTGGCGAAATAGAAATTCACCGCACCAATCATGAAGTAGCAGACCGCCCCGGCCAGAAGCCACCTGAGCTC
This sequence comes from Pseudomonadota bacterium, assembly GCA_039024775.1. GTDB lineage: Bacteria > Pseudomonadota > Alphaproteobacteria > Rhodobacterales > Rhodobacteraceae > Sulfitobacter. Next base: position 18,230 of record JBCCPS010000017.1, on the reverse strand, counting down.
AAAGCGCCGGGCGTCCAGGCCCATGGCTTCGGCCTGGAAAAGCAGCACGCTGACACCGGCGAAAAGCATCGTCGCGAGTGTCATCCGCAGAATGCTGATCAACCGCTCCGCACGCACGTCGGAGCGGGCAATCAGGCGGTCGGCAAGGGTGTTCTCCATCGCCTGGGAGTATGCCTCAAACGACGTCCGGGACAACACGCAATGCAGCGCGCGGGGTTAGGCGGCCCGGTGCATGCCCCGCACCGGATAGTCATTGCCCCGGATGAACTTGATGCCATTCGCGATGCTCTCCAGATCGGGCCGCGCGAAGGGCGCATTGGAGATGTCCAGGATCTGGATGTTGCCCGCATCGTTGATCACAAAAAGGCCCGGCTCCGGGAAGGGCCGGTCGGTTTCCTGCGGGCTGCGCGGATCGGAGATGAACAGCCCCAATGCCTCCATCTGCGCGACGGTCAGGCCGTAGCCCATGGCAACCGTGAGGCCAATTTCATCGACCATCGCCTGCGCTTTGTCCTCCGGATCGCCGGAGACCGCGATCACATCCACGCCAAGCTCCGCGTATGTGCCTTGCAACTCCTCAAGCCGCGCGAGGTATTTCTTGCAAAGCGGGCAGTGTAGCCCCCGGTAGAGCACCACGAGCTGCCAGTCATGGCCACCGCGCGGTGTGCCAAGGGTCAGCGTACCGCCCGCAAGTGCCGGGACATTCGTTTTGGGAAAGGCCTGTCCGGCCAGAAGGGTGGGCATGTGCGGTCTCCTTTTCGTAACTGGCGGGACATCTAACCACAGCCTGCGGGATGAAAAGCCCCCTCACGCCAACTTGACCCCGCCGCAACAAGGGGGCAGTGGCACGACATGGAGTATGACGTGACGATCTTAGGCGCCGGTGCGGCTGGCATGATGTGCGCGGCCCACGCGGGCGGGCGCATTTTGGTCGTGGATCACGCCAAGGCCCCGGGCGAAAAAATCCGCATCTCGGGCGGCGGGCGGTGTAATTTCACCAATCTGCACACCGGGCCCCATGCGTTTTTGAGCGAGAACCGGCATTTCTGCAAATCAGCGCTCGCCCGCTATACCCAGTGGGATTTCATCGATCTGGTGGATGCCCATGCCATCCCCTGGCATGAAAAAACGCTAGGCCAGCTTTTCTGTGACAGCTCCGCCAAGGACATCATCGCGATGCTGCGCGCTATGATGCAGGCGGCAGGCGCGACGCTGGAGTTGCAAAGCGCGGCCTCAGAGATCGCACGCACCGAAAGCGGTTTTGCCTTCACGCTCACCACGCCCGAGGGCGCGCGCCGCGTGACAACCCGCGCGCTTGTCATCGCGACAGGCGGCAAATCCATCCCCAAGATGGGCGCGACCGGCTTTGCCTATGATATCGCGCGCCAGTTTGGGCTGGGTCTGACCGAAACCCGGGCAGCATTGGTGCCGTTCACCTTTTCGGACAAACGCTTTGCCGCGATCTCGGGCGTCTCTGCCCCTGCCCGGGTTCAGGCGGGAGAGGGCCGATTTGAGGAAGGACTGCTGTTCACCCATCGCGGGCTCTCCGGCCCTGCGGCCCTGCAAGCCTCCTCCTACTGGCAGGAGGGCGAAGCCATCACCGTGACGCTGCTGCCTGATCATGACCTTTTCGAAGACCTCCGCCGCCAGCGTCAGGACAGCGGACGCCGCAACCTGACAACGGAGCTGTCGCGCGCCCTGCCCGCCCGGCTGGTGGAGCATTTGGCGGAAGACATCGACCTCACCGGAAATCTTGCCGACTGGTCGGACAAGCGGCTCAAAGGGCTCTGCGACCGGCTGACAGACTGGCAGATGACGCCCACAGGCACCGAAGGGTATCGCACGGCGGAGGTCACATTGGGCGGGGTGGACACGAGCGGCATCGACGCGCGCACGATGCAGGCCAAGGGCGTGCCGGGGCTTTATTTCATTGGCGAATGCCTGGATGTCACGGGCTGGCTGGGCGGGTATAACTTCCAGTGGGCTTGGTCGTCTGGCATGGCTTGTGCACGGGCGTTGCGCGAGTTCGAGCGACGGGCCTGAACCTGAGGCATACCCAACAGAACTTCACGCGCCGTCCCGCGGGGTGGCGCAATCGCGCCGCCCGTCGTGCTGAAAGCACGCCTTCGGCGTGACGTGGGCGGGTCGGCGCGGCCCAACAGTGCCTGTTGGGCAGGCGATTTGATTTAAGCGAGATGCCTCAAGTTCAGGGTCGGATGATTGATTGTTATACGTGTCTCAGGTTTCAGTGAGGACGCCTCAGCCTAGCGCCTTGCGCACCTCGGCTGCGAAATCCTCGCCCCGGCGCTCAAAACTGTCGTATTGGTCAAAGCTAGCTGCCGCCGGTGCCAGCAGCACCACATCCCCCGGCTCCGCCTCTGCTGCCGCCTTGGCCACTGCCGTGGCCATCGTGGTGCAAACCTCGGACGGCACGTTGAGCTGCATGGCAAAGGCCGCCGCCTCCCGTCCGATCACATAGGCCTTGCGCACAGCACCCGTCGCGGCCCCAAGCGCGTCAAGCCCGCCTTCCTTTTCCAGCCCACCGCAGATCCAGCGAATGTTCTTGAAGGCGGTGAGCGCCTTGGCAGCGGCATCCACGTTGGTCGCCTTGCTGTCATTGACAAAACGCACCCCGCCCGCCTCCGCGATGGTCTGGCTTCGGTGCGGCAGACCGCCAAAGGAATGAAACGCGGCCTCGATCACCCGGGGCGCGAGGCCCAGCGCGCGACACACCGCGAAAGCCGCGCAGGCGTTTTGATGGTTGTGCGCGCCGGGCAGGCCCGTGACCGCGCGCAAATCAATGGCGGCGATCTGACGGCCCTTGCGCGTCTCCGACAAAAAGCCCTTGCGCGCCACAACGTTCCACCCCGGCCCCGCGATCTTGCCCGCGACGGAGATGCGGATCACCCGGTCATCGCCCGGCCCCTGGCTGAGCTGGCCTGCCAGATAGCGCCCCTCCGGCTCATCCACGCCCACGATCGCGCGGTCCGGGCCGCCTTCGGCAAAGAGGCGACGCTTGGCGGCGAAATAGCCGCCCATCCCTGCGTGCCGGTCCAGATGATCAGGGCTGAGGTTGGTGAAAACCGCGATGTCCGGCGTCAGATTGCGCGCCAGATCGGTCTGGTAGCTGGAGAGCTCCAGCACCACGACCTCGCCATCGATGGGCGGTTCCAGATCAAGCACGCCGCGCCCGATGTTGCCCGCCAGCTGGGTTGGCCGATGTACCTGCTGCAGGATGTGATGGATTAGCGCGGAGGTGGTCGATTTGCCGTTCGACCCGGTGACGGCCACCACCTTGGGGGCCACATCGAAACGCTCCCAATCAGGTGTTGCAAAGCTCTGAAAGAAAAGGCTGATATCATTGTCTACCGGCACGCCCGCCTCTTGCGCGAGCGCCACGACCGGGTTGGGCGCGGGGTAGAGATGCGGGATGCCGGGGCTCACGACCAGCCGCGCGATCCCGGCAAAGTGTTCGGGCACTTTGAAGGGCGTGCAGGCAAATCCCTCGCCCTCCGCCCGGTCCCGGGCTTCCGGGTTGTCATCCCAGCAAATGGCCTCCGCCCCGCCCGCGCGCAGCGCCCGCGCCGCCGAAAGCCCCGACCGCCCCAGTCCGAGCACCGCGACCCTTGCGCCTGACATGCCTTGAACCGGTATCACCCGCCTGCCCTCTTTGTGCTTTGATACGCCACGCATCTACCGCAAGCGCGTTGCATACGCGCTCACCGCACTTTCAATGTCGCGAGCCCGATCATCGCCAGAATGAGCGAAATGATCCAAAACCGGATCACGATCTGCGGCTCCGCCCAGCCCTTTTTTTCATAGTGATGATGAATGGGCGCCATCAGGAACACCCGCTTGCCCGTGCGCTTGAAATAGAGCACCTGGATGATCACGCTCATCGCCTCTACCACAAAGAGCCCGCCAACTATGGCCAGCACCAGCTCGTGTTTCGTTGCGACCGCGATGGCGCCCAGCGCGCCGCCCAGCGCCAGCGACCCGGTGTCGCCCATGAAGACCGCCGCGGGGGGAGCATTATACCACAAAAACCCAAGGCCCCCGCCGAATATCCCCGCTGTGAACACCAGGATTTCGCCCGTCCCTGGCACGTAGTGCACGTCTAGATAATCGGTGAAATCCACGCGCCCCACCGCATATGCGATCACGCCCAGCGTGCCGGCGGCGATCATCACGGGCATGATCGCGAGCCCGTCGAGCCCGTCTGTCAGGTTCACCGCATTGGCCGCGCCCACGATCACGATCATCGCAAAGGGCACAAACACATAGCCCATGTTGATCAGCACGTCCTTGAAGACTGGCAGCGCCAGTTTGTACTGCAACGCATCCGGGTGGTAAACTGCAGCCCACCACCCCGCGATGCCCGCCACGGTAAATCCTAACAGCAAGCGCAGCTTGCCGGAAACGCCGGAGGTCGTCTGTTTGGAGACTTTTGCATAGTCATCCGCAAAGCCGATGGCGGCAAAGCTCATCGTGACAAACAGCACCAGCCAGACAAAAGGATTATCCAGCCGCGCCCAAAGCAGCGTTGAGCTGAGCAACGCGCCCACGATCAAAAGCCCGCCCATAGTCGGCGTGCCTGCCTTGATGAAATGACTTTCGGGGCCATCGTCGCGAATGGGTTGACCCTTGCCCTGCCGGCGGCGCAGCACGTTGATCAGGGGTTTGCCGAACATGAAGCCAAAGAGCAGCGCCGTCATGAACGCGCCGCCCGCGCGGAACGTGATGTAGCGGAAGAGATTGAAAAAATCGCCGCCGTCGGACAAGAGGGTCAACCAGTAGAGCATGGGGCGCGTCCTAACTCATCATCTTGTGGGCGGCTCGTCGGCTCTCGCATGACCCATTTTGCGTATCGCGTCAACGATCAGCCCCAGTTTCATGGACAGCGATCCTTTCGCAAGCACCACGTCGCCACCATCTAGCAAACGCGGCACGCTTGCCAGCATCTCCTCCGAGGTGTCGGCATGGTGCCCCTGCTGATGCTCCGGCAGAGCGCTGTGCAAGGATTTCATCAGCGGGCCGATGCAATGGACGACGTCAATCGTTTCCATCGCGGGCAGCGCGGCAAGCGCTTCATGCAAGGCTTCAGCTTGCGGCCCCAACTCCTTCATATCGCCCAAGAATGCAATCCTACGTCCCCGGCTTACGCGACCGATATCGTGGGTCACCTCCGCGGCGGCGAGCACCTCAAGTGCTGCGGCCATTGAGGTGGGGTTCGCGTTGTAGCTGTCATCGATGAGATCCAGCGTCAGGTGCGCGTCCACCAGATCAAGCTGCAGCCGCTCCCGCACGCCGCGTCCCTTGTAAGGCGTCCAGCGCCCCAGCGTCTGAGCCGCCAGAACAAGATCGGCGCCAAGCGCCTTGCAAACGGCCAAAGCGCCCAGACCATTCATCGCAAAATGACTGCCCGGTGTGGCGATCTTGAACAGCAGGGGGGTGCCCGCGTCGGCTGCTTGCGCCACGGTCGTATCCCCCTGCACCGCTACCGATTTCAATACGTAGTCAGTCGCTTGCCGCCCGAACGTCACCTTTTCCGCACCGCCGTGTTCCGCCTTTTGCAGCAGAATATCTGTCTGTTCGAGATCCGCATTGATCACCGCGACACCGCCGGGCGGCAGCCCTTCAAAGATGGCGGCCTTTTCGTGCGCGATGCCTTCGATGCTTTCAAAGGCCTCCAGATGGGCGGCGGCAACGGTCGTCACCATCGCCACATCTGGCCGCGCCAGCCGGGCCAGTGGCGCGATCTCCCCGGGATGGTTCATGCCGATCTCGATCACGGCGAATTCGGTGTCCGCGGGCATGCGCGCCAGCGTCAGCGGTACGCCCCAGTGGTTGTTGTAGCTCGCGACCGAGGCATGGGCGCTGCCCTGTTCGGAGAGCATCGACAGCAGCATTTCCTTGGTCGAGGTCTTGCCGACCGAGCCTGTGACCGCCGCGACCTTGCCGCCCATGCGCGCGCGGGCGGCGGCGCCCAACCGCTCCAACGCGGGCAAGACGTCATCCACGATCAGTAGCGGTGCATCCGCCGGAACCCCCTCTGGCACACGGGAGACGAGCGCCGCGCCCGCCCCCTTCTCCAAGGCCTGTGCCACGAAATCATGGCCGTCGCGAACGTCCTTGAGGGCCACAAAGAGGTCGCCCGTTGCCAATGTGCGCGTGTCGATGGAGACACCCTCGCAGGCCCAATCGCCCGTGGCGCGGCCCCCCGTCGCTTCCGCGGCCTCAGCGGCTGTCCACAAGCTCATGGCATCCTCCCGTCAAGTGCCGCCACCGCAACGCTGGCTTGTTCCACATCGTCGAAGGGCAGCACGTCGTCGCCTACGATCTGGCCGGTTTCATGGCCCTTGCCCGCGATCAGCAGCGCATCGCCCGGCTCCAGCATGTCCACACCGCGCAGGATCGCCTCCGCCCGGTCGCCCACTTCCGTGGCCTCCGGTGCGCCACCCAGCACAGCGGCGCGGATCGTGGCGGGGTCCTCGCTGCGCGGATTGTCGTCTGTCACGATTACGAAATCAGCGGCCTCAGCCGCTGCGGCCCCCATCAGCGGGCGCTTGCCCGCGTCCCGGTCGCCGCCCGCGCCCACAATCGCGATGAGCCGCCCCATCACATGCGGGCGCATCGCCGCCAGGGCGGTGGCCACCGCATCGGGCGTATGGGCGTAATCCACGAAGACCGCGGCGCCGTTATCCCGCGTCGCCGCCAGCTCCATCCGCCCGCGCACCGTTTTGAGATGGGGGATCGTGTCGAACACATCCGAAGGCTCCGCCCCGCAGGCGATGACCAGACCACAGGCCAGCGCAACATTGTCGGCCTGAAAACCGCCGATGAGATCGAGGCGCTTTTGAAAGGTCTTACCGCTCCAGTCAAAGCGCAAGTCCTGGCCCGTACTGTCCAGCCGCTGGCCGGTGAGGTGCAGGTCGCCCCCGTCCCGGCCCACGGTGATCACGTCGCAGCCCCGCGCCTTGGCAATCGCCGCCATGTCCACGCCTTTGGGGTCATCCATGTTGATCACGGCCGTGCCATCCTGCGGCAGCACCCGGGCAAAGAGCGCGGCCTTGGCGTCAAAATAGGCCTCGAAGGTCTGGTGGTAATCCAGGTGATCTTGGGTGAAATTGCTGAATCCTGCCGCCTTCAGCGTGACGCCATCCAGGCGGCGCTGGTCGAGCCCGTGGGAAGACGCCTCCATCGCCGCATGGGTGATGCCGTTTCGCGCGGCCTCTGCCAGGGTGCGGTGCAGTGTGATGGGTTCGGGCGTGGTGTGTGCGAGCGGCGCGGTCCAGGCGCCTTCGACACCGGTGGTGCCCAGATTGACGGCAGGCAGCCCCATCTCCACCCAGATCTGGCGTACGAAAGTCGAAACCGACGTCTTGCCATTGGTCCCGGTGACCGCCGCCATCGTCGCAGGCTGGCCCCCGAACCAGAGCGCTGCGGTCAGCGCCAGGGCCTCCCGGGGATTGCTGGAAATCACGAGGGCGGCGTCAGAGCCTGCAAGCTCGGTCGCCGCGATCTCAGCCCCTTGCGCGTCTGTGAGCACGGCTGCCGCGCCCATGCGCAGGGCGTATTGGATGAATTCCCCCCCGTGCACGCGGCTGCCGGGCATCGCCGCAAAAAGAAACCCCGGTTTCACCTGTCGGCTGTCCACGGCAAGGCCTGAAATCTCAGGATTGGCCCCGCCCCGGGCAGTCAGGCCCAGTGAGGAAAGTGAAGTGGCCCGACTGCTCATGCGAGGCTCTTTTATCAGTTGCCGCTGGTCAGCGTTACCACGGGCGCTTTGGCAGGTTCAATATCCGGTGCCATCCCCAAAAGCGGTGCGATGCGGCGGATCATCTCTGCCGCCACGGGCACCGCGGTCCAGCCTGCGGTGCGGCGCGGCTTGGGGCCGGAGGTCTCCACCGGTTCATCCAGCGTGACGATGAGCACATATTTGGGATCGTGCGCGGGAAAGATGGAGGCGAAAGTAGCGATCACCTTGTCCTTGTAGTACCCCCCGCCCCGCCGCTTAGGCTTGTCGGCGGTGCCGGTCTTGCCGCCCACCGCATAGCCCGGCACCTCGCCAAAGCTGGCCGTGCCTTCGCTCACCACCTTGCGCAGCATGCGCCGCCCGTCGGCTGCCGATTGCGCGGACATGACCCGGGGGCCAAGCTGCGGCCCAGTCTGTTTGATCAGCGTTGGCGTGACCCGGTAGCCGCCGTTGGCGATGGCCGCGTAACCGGCTGCCAGATGCATCGGGCTGGAGCTGAGCCCGTGGCCGTAAGAGATTGTCACCGTTGACAAATCCGTCCAGCGCTTGGGCAAGAGCGGCTTGCCGCCCGCGGCCTCCACGATCTCGAAAGGGGTCGCTTTGAAAAAGCCCAGCGCGTCCAGGAACTCCTTCTGCCGCTTGGGCCCGATCTGCAGCGCCATGCGCCCGGTGCCCCGGTTGGAGGATTTCACGATAATGTCGGAGACCGACAGCGGCCCATAGTTCTTGCCGTTGAATTCGCCGATTTTGAAGCCCCCGACCTTGAGCGGCCCGGCGGTCTGGATCACGGTGTTCGCATTCACGAGCCCCAGGTCAATCGCCTGCACCGCCGTGAAGATCTTGAAGGCAGAGCCCAGCTCATAAACGCCCTGCACCGAGCGGTTGAAAAGCGGGCTGTCGCTGGCGTCCCCTTGGGTCGCGGGCGGGGGCCTGTCGTTGGGATCGAAGGTGGGCAGCGACACGACGGAGATCACCTCCCCCGTTTTTACGTCCATCAACACTGATGTCGCGCCCTTGGCGTTCATCAGCTTCATGCCGCCCCACAGCACCCGTTCCGCCGCCGCCTGCACGGTCAGATCAAGGGACAGCTGCAGCGGCTTGGCGCCATTGGCGGGATCGCGCAGGTAGGCGTCGAAGTACTTCTCAACCCCCGCCACGCCGATCACCTCTGCCGCGTGCACGCCTTCCTTGCCGAAGGACGCGCCGCCCATCACATGCGCGGCCAGCGTGCCATTGGGGTAAAGCCGCATGTCGCGGGGGGCAAACAGCAGTCCGGGATCGCCGATCTCATGCACCGCCTGCATCTGCTCGGGGCTGATTTTCTTCTTGATCCAAAGGAACTTGCGCTTGCCTGTGAAGTCCTTGAGCAGACGTTCTTCTTTCAGATCGGGAAAGACCTCAACCAGCTTTTTGGCGGCCATGGCGGGATCGACCATGTGGCGCGGCTGGGCATAAAGCGCGTGGGTCTCAAAATTCGTGGCCAGGATCGCGCCGTGCCGGTCCGCGATGTCGGCGCGGGCGGCGGAAATCACGGCACCGGGCGCGTGGGCCCGTGGCTCCACCGGTTCGGACATCGCCAAAAGCCCCATGCGCGCGCCCACCACGCTGAACGCGCAGAAAAAGAAGACGCCCAGCACCAGCAGCCGACCTTCGGCGCGTTGGCGTGCGGCATCGCGCATCTGCTCATGACGGATGCGCTTGTTCTCGCGTTCGATGGCGTCGGGATTTTCGCCCTTGTTGCGGGCCTCCAGGATGCGGGCCAGCGGGCGCAGCGGCGTGCGGATCATAGCGGGTCAACCTCCTGGCTCATGGTGGAGACATCGATGGGATTGGTAATGGGCAACAGCGGCTTTGGCGGATAGGCGATCTGGTCCACCTGGCCAAACTGATCGGGGTGGAGCGGGAGAAGGCGCAGCCGCTCGAAGTTGAGCTCCGCCAGATCGCGCAGCCGGTCGGGCCGGTTCTGATAGGCCCATTCAGCGCGCAGCACCGCAAGGCGGGAATGGGCATCCCGGATGCCCTGACGCAGCGTGTCAGCCTCATCCAGCGCCTGCTGGGTGGCGTAGTTTTCACGGTAGGCCCAGAACGCCAGGCCAATCACGGCGATGGTGGTGAGAATATAGAGAATGGCACGCATTACATCGTTCCCTTAACCGCAGGCATTCCAATGGATTTTGCATCAATCGCGCCGCTTGGCGCGTCCGTGCGCACGGCCACGCGCAGCTTGGCGGAGCGGCTGCGCGGGTTTTGCGCCAGTTCATTCGCGTCCGGGCCGATGGCCTTGCGGCACTCAACACGGAATTGCGGCTCTTGGCGCGGCCGTTCGGGCGCATAACGGTTGGCGTTGCCCCCGCCGCCGGAGCGGGCCGTGAGGAAGCGCTTGACCATCCGGTCCTCCACCGAATGAAAGGTGACCACGGCAAGCTTGCCGCCCGGTGCCAGCGCCCGTTCCGCCGCCATAAGCCCTTGAAAAAGCTCCCCATACTCATCATTCACCGCGATACGCAGGGCCTGAAAGCTGCGCGTTGCCGGATGGCTCTGCCCCGGTTTAGCGCGCGGCAGGCACGCCTCAATGAGGGCCACCAGTTGCAGCGTCGTCTCAATCGGTGCCTCCGCGCGGGCGCGGGTTATCGCGCGGGCGATGCGGCGGCTCGCGCGTTCTTCGCCGTAATGAAAGAGGATGTCCGCCAGCGCGCCCTCTTCTGCTGTGTTCACCAGATCGGCGGCGGAGGGGCCCTCCTGGCTCATCCGCATGTCGAGCGGGCCGTCTTTCATGAAGGAAAAGCCGCGCTCTGCCTGGTCGAGCTGCATCGAGGAGACGCCGAGGTCGAGCACCACGCCGTCAAGGTCCTCCGCGTAGTCGTCCATCCGCGAAAAGACGCCCCTTTGCGGCACAATCCTGTCGCCGTAGCCTCCGACCCAGTCTGCCGCCATCTCAAAGGCCAGCGGGTCGCGGTCCACCGCGATCACCCGGGCCGCCCCGGCCTCCAGCAAACCACGGGTGTAGCCGCCCGCGCCAAAAGTGCCGTCAAGCCAAGTGCCATGCACAGGCGCCACAGCCGCCAGCAAGGGGGACAAAAGGACAGGAATGTGGGGGGCAGCAGGGTCCGTCTTGGCAGCAGCAGCCATCTCAACCTACTCCCCCGGCGTGCCGTCCAGGAAGGCCAGCGGATCGAAATCCTCCGGCAGTTCTTCGGTCCAGGCGTCTTCTTCGGCGGCGTAGGTCTCGGGCTTCCAGATCTGGAACGTATCGCCGGTGGCAAAAAAGAACGCCTCGCCTTCAAGGGCGATCTTCTTGCGCAGCTTGGCGGGCAGCACGAGCCGCCCGGTTTCATCCACCGTGGTGGGAAAGGATTGCCCGTGGAACATGCGCTGCAACGCTTTGCGTCCGACAGAGCCGCGCGGGAGGGCGTCGATCTTGGCGTCGACCTCTTCGATCGCTTCCATGGTGTAGCATTCAAGGTAGTTCAGCCGCGCATCGCCGTAGACGATCACGAGTTCCGGGTTGTCGCCGGTTTTCCAGTTGGGGTCGCCGGCCTCCAACACACGCCGAAAAGAGGCGGGAATGCTGACCCGCCCCTTGCTATCGACCTTGTGGTGGCTTTCGCCCCTGAACCTGCGGCTCACCTGTCCTGCCCTAATATGCGCCTGCGCGCGTTATCTCTGCCCCCGCGTGACCCGGTGCCCCGGAATAGAAACGGCGGGTTGTTCTGCTGCCACCGATCAACCCGCCGCCCTCGTCCCGCTCTCGCGGGGAAGTCCGACTGCGCGCGCCACCTGGGGGGATGTCTGCTCGCCCGCGCGCCGGATCTCTTTGTTCGGATGATGTGGGTGCCTGTATGAAACCTGCTAGGTTGTTTTGTTTTGGGGTCGTTTGGTGCCCCGTTGTCCCGCTCTCATCTGATGCATTAGGGATGCCATGGGAATTTATGGCCGTCTACTGTTTTTTTGGGATCACCATACAAAATCGGCTCTTCAGCACGCTTGAAAAACAAGATGTGGTGTGAAGATAGGCAGATATTTAGCTCAAATGGTATTAATTTATGCGTCAAACACAAGATGTTGTAGGGATATATCTTGTGCAAAAAGTTCCCATTATTTCCCAGATATTTTGCGGGTTTCCGATGCACTGCGCCATGTTCCACTTATGTTCCACAGATCTTTGTCGGGAATCAAGTGAATCAGTCAAAATTCCTTTGAGATTTGATTCGTAATGGATGCCTATCGGTTGAGGGTCCATGCCGTCCCATAACGCGTCCCATGCTTTCCCATGGTGTCACACTCAATCAGCAGACCGAAGTCCTAGGCCATCCCACCCTGCACCAGCCCTGCGGCAAGTTGGGCGTAGGCCTCCGCCATCGGGCTGTCACCGGCGGCAACCGGGGTGCCGTCATCCCCGGCCAGCCGGGTCTCAAGGTCGATGGGCAGCGCGGCCAGCAGCGGCACGCCCATCCGAAACGCTTCCGCCGCCACACCGCCGTGGCCAAAGATATGGGCTTCATGCCCGCATTCGGGGCAGTGAAATACGCTCATGTTCTCGATCAGCCCCAGCACGGGCGTCTTGAGCGTGTTGAACATGTCGATGGCCTTGCGCGCGTCAATCAGCGCCACATCCTGCGGGGTGGAGACCACAATGGCCCCGCTCAGATCAGATTTCTGACAGAGCGTGAGCTGCACATCGCCCGTGCCAGGGGGCAGATCAACGATCAGCACGTCCAGCGTGCCCCAGGCCACCTGCCCAAGCATCTGCTGCAGCGCGCCCATCAACATCGGGCCACGCCAGACAATCGCTTTGCCTTCCTCCATCATGAATCCGATGGACATCAACGTCACGCCGTGGGCTTTGAGCGGGATCATCGTCTTGCCGTCCGGGCTCTCCGGGCGTTGGTTGATGCCCATCATCCGCGGCTGACTGGGCCCGCAGATATCCGCATCAAGGAGCCCCACCCTGCGGCCCTGCCGCGCAAGGGCCACGGCAAGGTTCGCGCTCACGGTGGATTTGCCCACGCCACCCTTGCCAGAAGCCACGGCCAGGATGCGTTGCACGCCGGGCGGCTTCATCGGGCCTTCCTGAGGGGTGGGATGCCGCCCGATCTTGAGATTGGGCGCGGCAGTCGGGCGTTTTGGCGCGGGACCATGCGCTGTTAGCGCGACGGAGGCGCTTTCTACGCCCGGCAGCGCCGCAACAGCTTGCTCGGCGGCGGCACGCACATCCGTCAGCGCCTGCGCTGCCTCCGGCGATGGCGCTTCGATCACAAATCGAACCTTGCCGCCCTCCACCGACAGCGCACGCACGATATCATGGGCCATCAGGTCGCGCCCGTCTGGCAAGGTGATGCCCGCCAGGACCGCCTGAATATCCGCCTTTGTTACTGACATATCCCCGCCCGCGCTGTTCTTGAAACTGACATGGCAGTTTTGGCGCAAATCACAAGAGGAAGTGGCCTGAACGAGACAGGGCCCGTTTCCTATCCATGCTTATGCTGCATGGCAGCAATGCAAAACGGATCATTGTGCAGTCGCAGCAATTTGCTATCTTTAATGCATGGAAGTGGTCGAGACGCTGCTTCTGACAACTAACCGGGCCTGTTTTCCTCCTCCCTATGGGTCCGATTTTTACGGCGACACCGACCTCCCAGGTGTCGCCGTTTTCTGTTGTGCCGGCCAAAGACACAAATTTTAATCTCATGAAAGCAATTGCTTGCGTAGTTTTAGGTGTATGACGTTTTTGCATACCGGCCTTGCGGGAATGCCGGTTGTCCGTTTTCATTCTGCACGTAAATACAGCACATCCGAAACGAAAGAGATGAAAAAACGGGTGCCATGATGGCTTATACCACAACCACAAACAGACATTCCTTTATTGCGCGACTGCAGAATGCAGCCAGCGACCTGATCACACGCTTTCGCCAGTACCGGCTCTACCGCGAGACCTACGAGGGTCTTTCCGCGCTGACGGACCGTGAACTGGCTGATCTGGGCTTGAACCGCTCTGAATTGCGGTCCGTCGCTCGCAAAGCCTCCCGCGTCTGAGACGCGGATGAACGCCAAAGCCTGACGCCAGGGACATAACGGTGATTGGGCAAAGAAGGCGGCGCTGCATGACAGGGCCGCCTTTTTTCATGGGCAGGTGAAAAGCGCCATCAGGGAGTGATCAAACGCACGCCCGGAATGGCCTGAATGGCTTTCATATCCGCGTCATAGAGGGTGGAAAGCTCATCCATCAGCTCTTCGGTCCAGCCGGGCATTTCGAACTCTTCCTCGATCTCATCCTCAAGCGCGAATTTGTCGAGGAACGCCGCGATCACGCGGCGGCGCTGCGCTTCCGTCATTTCGGGGTGGTTTGTGAGATAGGCGCGAAATCGCTGCATCCCCTCGGTGGACATGATGTGCATCAGCAGGTCGAAACCGCCCGCGATCTTCTCGTTCTCGTCATATCCCGCAATCTCGCGCAGGACCTGGCCCCAGATCAGCGGCATGTCCTCATTGCACCAGACGGTGATGGGGATATCAGGCACCGCGCCGCGGATTTCAGAGATCAGTTCGGACCAGCGCAGATCGCGCGGGCTGCTGTCGCCCCAGAACATCTTTTCGTTGGGATGCATCGCGACAGAATGGAAAATCGGCAAAATCGCCCCCGGATCGCGGATCGCCATGTAGATCTCAATCTGCTCTTCGGGGAAAAGCTGCTGCATGTAGGCCATGCGTTTGGCTGCTGCGGGGTAGAAGTACCCCTCCTGCACCGCGGTGCCGGCGGTGCGAAAGAAGTTGGGATCGGACAGGATCAGTCGGTCGGGCTTGATATCCGTCGCCTCTCCCAGGATGGCATCCAAAAGCACGTCGCGCGCATTGGCGGACACTTGCGCCTTGTGCATCGCATTCAACGTGTCGCGCAGCAGCCCGCGGAACTGGTCCGGCTTGGCCACAACAGTCTGCTTTTCCTTCATCGCCGCTGCATTGCGCAAAAGCGCCTCCGTCAGCCGGTCCTGTTCGGTGTAGTGCACACCTGTTTGCAAGATGAGACGCATGGTTGCCCGTTTCGATTGCCCGCGGCTGCTTGTCGACCGCCTTGGGCCGGATTTAAGCGCGAAAGCAGGGGCAAGACCATGACAACAACGTGCCAAATTGATGATTTCGGGAGGAGCACCTGAGGGCGCTTGCATCAGGGCGCGCCATCCCCTAAAGAGCCGTGACTTTCGCACGGCATTTCTGGTCGCCGCGCTTAGGCCCCTATAGCTCAGCTGGTAGAGCAACTGATTTGTAATCAGTAGGTCCGCGGTTCGAGTCCGTGTGGGGGCACCATTTCCACCTTGTCATCTGCCGTTGTACACCAAGGCTCGCCTGGGCTCTAGAGAGCGCTGAAATCTTCTTCTTCTCTGCCAACCGCCCCTTAAAGCTGTCTTGCAGCTTCAAGAATGCGGTGGGGTCTTGTGGTCAAACATCTGCGCCGTCGTGAAAGACAAAGGACTATAGAACAAGGCACCAAACAGTGCTTTGGCGTTTGAGCGGCGAAAAAGGTCCCTAAGCCGCGAGTTGACGATTGACTTTACAGTCTCAGCAAACAATGCATCCTAACTTTGGCATGGATGAAAGCACAGCCGCATTGCCGTGACGCGCGGCGTATTTGTCTGCTCAAGGGTCGCTTCGACGGACCAGAAGACGGCCAAGCGTCAGCGCAAACAAGGGGCACACCTGTGAGGTTGAACATGGCGCAAAGGCCTTTAAAGCTTCAGAAATTACGCGCGAGAGGGCGCGCAGCTGGACAACTGTACCGGAAAATCTTTCTGAGAGTGGCGCTTTGTCTTGGTGTTGCCTGTGGTGCTTTGACAGGGAGTGCGCTGGCGCAGACTGCGCCATCGCATGGCGCGCAAGGCGGCACTCTGCAGGATCGGCTGAATGATCTGTCCCAGCGTTTCAGACAGAACCCATCCTCCGAAATCGTGGCCGAGGCCGAAGAATTGCTGGCCTTGATTGAGGAACGGCTCGGGCCTGATGCGCTCGAACTTCTCGATACCTTGATGATGATCGCCGAGATGCAGGCTGCGCTGGACCCGCGGGCCAATCACGTGATCGTGCCGATCCTTGAACGCATGGTCACGATTGCTGAGGGCAGAGTGCCACCAAGCCATCCGGGCATCCTCATGGTCAAGGCTGAATTGGGCTTTCGACTGCTGCTTGATGCGCCGCGCCGGTCGCTGGCCTTGATGCGCGAAGCCTGGCAGGTCGGAACCGAGGCGCTGGGGCCGTCTCACCCGGTAGTGACACAGGCAGCGACGCGCTACGGCTCCGCCGCTTTCAGCAACGGCGATCTTGTCGAAGCCGAGGCGGCACTCCGCGCTGCAGTTACAGGGATGTCAGCCGCACCGCCCCCTCATCCGCCTTTGATTGCCCTTGCACAACGTGAGCTGGCTTATGTTCTTGTGGCAACGGGCGCGGTCGCCGAGGCGGAGCCTTATGCTCGGGCAGCGCTCGCAGGCACGCGCAAGCTCCCACCCGGTGCGGAACGGGAGGTCGCGCGGGCAGAGTTCGCGCTGGCATTCGCACTTCTGGCTCAAAAGCGGCTTGCGCAGGAGACCGATGCGCTGATCGCCTCTGCCCTCGCCCCGCATCGGCCCACGCAACAGATGCTGGCATCCGACATGTTGAGCGCACTTGCAATGCAGAGCATTGGCACGCGGGGCTCGCTGTCGCAAACTTTCATCGCCCGGGCTCTTGAGGTTGCCCGCGGGTTTGAACAGCGCGATCCACAAGTTGAATTGCACCTGATCATGTCGCTTATCCATCGCGGTGGGGACGATATCGCGACACTCACTGAAGCAGAGGCACGGGCCCTGAGCCTGCTAGGCCCAGCCGCGCCGCAGACGCTGGAAATCGCGACGCTGATCGCGGTGGCCCATTCAAAATCCAACAATCTCGCCGCTGCGCGCGAAGGGCTGAACACTGTCATGGCCTTAGCGTCTGCATCGGGCGCGCTGTACGAAGAAATGGACGCCGCACGCCTTCTTACGAGCGTAGAGATCGCAGCGGGTCACATTGACCGCGCGATTGATCTGGGGCAACGCGCGACCGCTCTTGCGCAGCGCTTTGAGGGTCGGGTCGGTTTGCAAACGCTGCTTGCGATGAACCCGCTGATCATCGCTTTGATTGCCGACGGAGACTTGGAAACGGCCGAACGCCTGACCGAAGAAGGTCTGACCGCCGCGACCGACATGTTCGGGATCAACCACCCGCAAACAGTTGAGTTTCTCATCCTTCACGCGCAAGTCCTCGGACAAGTCGGGCGCCATGCGGAAGCCTTGGCGCTGACCCGCCGCGCCCTGATCGCGAATGAGGCAAGCCTTGGTGGCATCTCGCGCTCAGAAGAGGTGCTTTTGCCGGTTCGGATGCAAGAACAGATGCTGCTTCTTGCAACAGAGCTGGGCGCGCCAAACAGTCTGGCGCAAAGCACCGCGCTTGCGCGAGATGCGCGGCGGCTGTTGGGTCCGGATGACATTTTGACGATTGGTGCGGAAACGGTGACCCTGATGCACCGGGCGATGCAGGACAACGAAGCAGACGGCCGCCGGTTTGCGGCTGATGCCGGGGCGCTGATCGCACGGTTGGACCGCGCGGTGCCGGAGCCCACGGTGATACATACCCAGTTGCGCTACCTGCAAGCCTATGCGCTGATCGAAACAGACCCGCAAAGCGCGCTGGCGCTATATGATGAAGCCTTTGAAATGTCACAGGGCGCGGGGGTCTCAGGCGCAGATGTGGACGCCTCGCTGCAGACGATGGCCATCATGCTTGACGCCACCGGTGAGTTTAGCGCGGCGGACATCTTCTTTGCGCGCGCGCTGGATGCGTTTGCGCAGGCGCCAGCGGCCACGCAAAATCCCCAGTTTGCACAGTTCGCGCTCACCGCGGCGCATTGGATGCTGGCCCAACCGGAAGCAGCGGGGCGGCCAAATACAGACATTACGCCTCTTCAACTGGTTCAATGGCCGCTAGAGCGTGCGGCAGGTCAAGCCCTGCGCTCAGCCGCAGAGCGCTTCAGTGCCAGCGATCCCGATCTCGCCGCCTTGCTGCGCCGTCAGCAGGACCTGCAAGCGGAGCTTGGGGAGCTGGATGCCGCGCGCCTCTCCGCCTTTGACGCGGGGGACACGGCGGGCGCGA
This sequence comes from Pseudomonadota bacterium, assembly GCA_039024775.1. Classification (GTDB taxonomy): domain Bacteria; phylum Pseudomonadota; class Alphaproteobacteria; order Rhodobacterales; family Rhodobacteraceae; genus Sulfitobacter. The sequence goes on along the minus strand of JBCCPS010000017.1, from coordinate 319 downwards.
TAGACCTGCAAGCCCAGATGCGCGCCATGCGCACGGATCTCGCTGGTATCGCGACCGACATCTCCGAAGCCGCCCCTGACTTTGCCCTCATCGGTGGCGCGGCGCCGATGTCCGCGCAGGAGGTTGCCGCGCTGCTGATACCCGGGGAGGCCCTGCTCTTTTTGTCGCCGACCCAGGAGGCGCCAGATGGGAGGATCGCGCCCGGGGTGGCGATCCTCGTCCGGGCAAACGGGGACGTGATCGCAGAGCCGCTCACCCCAAATCTGATCCACTCCAGCGGGATCGACGTTTTGCGCTGCAACATTGCCCCAGACACGCC
>JBCCPS010000016.1:0-46778 GCA_039024775.1 Pseudomonadota bacterium | reverse complement strand
TGCGCCCCGCGCGGGCGCGCTGGAGCTGAGCGTGGCCGACAATGGCCCTGGCATCCCGGAAGAAGAGCGGGACCGGGTGCGCCAGCGGCTCTACCGCCTTGACCGCAGCCGTCATACGCCGGGCAACGGGCTGGGCCTGAGTCTTGTAGACGCGGTCGCGGGTCTGCATGGTGCTGAGCTTACGCTGTCAGACAATGCGCCGGGCCTACGCGTCACGTTGCGGTTCGGCGGGGCGGATTGAGGACGCCCGCCGGTGGTACGCGCTTTGCGTGGCGTCTGCCTTGCCAATGGCGCGGCACTGGGCGATGACAAGGCAGCCACGAAGAGGAGACCGGCCCGTGCGCGCGATGCAACTGACCACCTTGAACGAACCGCTGTCCTTGCAGGAGGTAGAGACGCCCGTGCCCGCTGCGGGCGAGGTGCTGGTGGAGGTGGAGACCTGCGGGCTCAACTTCGCCGATCTGTTGATCATCAAGGGCACCTATCAGGAAAAGCCCACGCTGCCCTACACCCTGGGCATGGAGCTTGCGGGCACAGTGCGGGAGGTGGGCGAGAGTGTGACACACCTCAAACCCGGCCAGCGGGTCGCGGCATTCTCGGGTTTTGGCGGTTTGGGGGAATATGTGGCACTGCCCGCCGCCGTCTGCGTGCCGATCCCGGGGGACATGCCTGCGGTGGATGCGGCTGCCTTTCTGATTGCCTATGGCACCAGCCATGTGGGCCTCGACTACAAAGCGCGGCTGCGGGCCGGAGAACGTCTGCTGGTGCTGGGCGCGTCCGGCGGCGTGGGGCTGACAGCGGTAGAGCTTGGCAAGCTGATGGGCGCGGAGGTCATCGCCTGCGCGCGTGGCGCGGACAAGCTGGCGGTTTGCAAGGAGGCCGGGGCCGATCATCTGATCAACTCGGAGACCGATGATATCCGCGAGATCGTTAAGGACCTGGGCGGGGCGGATGTGGTCTATGACCCCGTGGGCGGCGATCAGTTCAAGGCCGCCTTGCGCGCCTGCAACCCGGAGGCGCGTCTGTTACCGCTGGGCTTTGCCTCGGGCGAGGTGCCGCAAATCCCGGCCAATATCCTGCTGGTCAAGAACCTCACCGTGATGGGGCTCTACTGGGGCGGCTACGCGCGGGTGAACCCCAAGGTGCTGACGGATAGCATCGCGCAGCTTTTTGCCTGGTACGCCGAAGGAAAGTTGAAGCCCCATGTGAGCCATGTGATGCCGCTGGAGCAGGCGAACGAGGCGCTGGACCTGCTGCGCACCCGCAAGGCGACGGGCAAGGTGGTGGTGCAAGTCAGCGGCTAGCAGATCCGGTTCACTGGGATGGCGGGCGCGTTGGGGCGCAGGAAACCGCGTTCAAAAATGAAGTCCGTGTCAGTCCAATCCGAGCTGCGCAGGATGTCACGGGCTTCGTCGATCTGGCCCATGTAGACCAGAAACCGCAGCAATTCCTCTGGCACCTCATCGAGCCTGCCTCGGGCGCGGGCGATCACTTCTTCGCGGATCATCTCGCGCACGAGCGGCAGCAGACCTTCGTGCCAGCGCGGCGCGCTGTAGCATATGCCGCGCATCACGTATTCGCGCACTCGGGCGCCCGGCACATAGGCCTCTTGCAGGATGTCCGAAGGGTCGAACCCGAAACGGCCAGCGCTGGACAGCAGGGCCAGATCATAGCCCGGGCGGTCCATCAGCCCGCGGTAGCGGTCGGCAAAGGGGATGAGCTCCGCCTCATCGACCGAACGCAGATCATGGGTCAGCCGGCTGACAAGCCGGTTTTTCGCCATCGTGCGCGCCTCCAGCCGGTCAAAGAGCCAGGGCGGCGTCCGGGCCCGCACCGCCGGTTGGCGCATCATCACCTGATCCAGCGGGAAGATGTTGCCGATGCGGAGATCATTCGCGATGCGCATGATCAAATCGACGTCCTACTCGCTCAGTTCGGACGCGCCGCGTGCCTTCAACAGCCAGCCGCTGATCTTCTGCTCGGCTGGGTCGCTCAGGCCGCCCTGACGTTCAAGCAGGGAGGCAATCTCCTGCCGTTGCGCGGGCGTGGGCGGTATCGTTTCAAGGCGCTTGCGCTCGCTGCGGCTGAGCGGCTTGGCCGGTGTCGCGATGGCGGGGGCGAGGTTTAGCCCCATCGCCTCAACCGCGGCAGCCGCGTCGATCACGTTCCGCCGGTCGCACGTGCGAAGAAAGCGCAGCCCGCCGTTGTTGCCGCCGCTGGTCAGCCCGTGGGTGGCTGGATACAGCTTTGCGGGAGACTGTTTTATGGTGAAAAGATGCAGCTCCGTTTGCTGCCAGATCGCGGCGCCCTTGTGCGTTGCGGTCAGGCGCCGGGTGCCCTGGGATTGCGCCCAGCCCTTGGGATTGCGGTTGGCGTCATAGGGGCCGGTGTAGGTCTCCTCAAGCGCCAGCACGAGGTCAGCGGGTTCATAGATGTTGTCGGTGAAAGTGAAGCAGAGGCTTTCCGCGCAGCCCTCGCCGCTGCCCCGCACCACGGTGGAGATATTCGCGCCAAGAGGTTGATCCGTGAAATGAACGCGCACCCAGGGCGTCTGCCCGCTGTGCAGGATGCGGCGGCAGAGATCGCCGCAGACCTCGCGGCCCCAGTTTGACTTTCGCAGATTCAGGTTCTGCTTGCCGGGGCGCCTGATTTCTACGCCTGCCAATTGTCCTCCTTGCAGCGTATTGCCTGTCGTGAAATCGCCCGCTTGCAGCTCAGTTGCGATCTCTTTGGCGGTTCGGTCTGACATCAGGGCAGGGCTATAAAAGGCTGCGGCGATTGCGACTGCGGACAGGGGCCAGAGCCGGTGTGTGATCACAACGGGCATCAGGCACAGGAGAGCCATGAAAGCGCTGGGGATGAGCGGCATCAGCGGGACCGCGATACCAAAGCTGTAAAGGGCCGCGACCAGCGCGATGTTGGGCATCGCGACGATGGCGGTGGCCACGCCAAGGAGCGCGAGCATGACGAAATAGGCAAGTCTCATAGGCGCTTTATGCGCGCTGAAAACGGCGGAACTTTGGAACGCGTGGCGCGATTTAGCGCCGCGCGCCGAGCCCCCGGGTGATCTTGCGCGCCTTGGAGCGCTCGCGCAGGAAGACAAACAGCCCCGAGGCTAGGATCAGTGCGATGCCGATCCAGACCTCCCAAACCGGCAGTTCGGCAAAGATCACAAAGCCCCAGAAGACAGACATTGGCAGCAGCACGTATTCAAAGGGCGCGACCGTGGCGGCATCCGCCAGCCGGTAGGCCTGGCTCAGACAATATCCGATGATGGCGGAATTCAGGCCAAGCGCCACGAATACCCACTCGTCCCCCGGGGCGGGCAGGACCCAGGCGCGCAACAGGAAGCTGAGCGAGGCGTTTGCCTCTGCTGGTAAAAGCGCGCCATCGCCCGCGACAACGAAAAACCCCAGAGAGACGAAGATGAACGCTCCTTGAATGTAGACCGACAGCACGGAGGCCTTGGCCGTCACCCCCAGCCTGCGGGTCATCAGCTGGTTGAGCGCATAGGTGATGGCCGCCAGCACCGGCAGCAGGAGCACCAGGCGCGAAACCTCAAGACTGGCAGCAGAGGCCCAGGGCCGCTGCATGATCACGACCCCTATAAATCCCACGGTCACGGCGCTCAATCGCATCACGCCCACCTTCTCCCCCAAGAGCGGGATGGACAGCAGCGTGATGAATAAGGGGGCCACGAAAAAGAGCGCGGTGGCCTCCGCCAGCGGCAGCGCGGCAAGGGCCAGAAAAAAGGCCATGTTGGAGACCACGATCAGCACGCCGCGCAGGGCGTGCAGCCCCGGCTGGTGCGTTTTCAAGAGGTGAAAGCCTCCTTCGAAGTGCACCAGCATGAGGCTGATGCCAATGCCGATGGCGGAGCGGGCAAAGACGATCTGATGCAGCGGATAGCCGCCCGAGAGCTGTTTGATCAGCATGTCGTTGAACGAGATCGCAAGCATCCCGATCACGATGGCCGTGATGGCAAGGCCGGGTCGGTTTTGCGGCGTGGCGGTCATGGTCCCCCTAGCCGCGGCGCAGTGCGCCCCGGAACTCCGACAGTCTGAATGCGCCAATGAGCTGGCCAGTGCCAAAGTAGCTGACCGCGCCCACGGCCAGCAGGATCAACAGTGCCAGTCCCCGCCACCAGGGTTCTCCCAGCATCGGTTGCAGCGTGACATTCGCAAACCACAGCGCCGCGCCCATGACAGCGGAGGCTGCGAGAATGCGCCAGATCCGCGCGTGAAAGCGCGCGTCGAACTTGGCGGCATCCGCATAGCGCCGCGCGCCGATGGCCAGGCAGGCAAACATTGCCCAGCCCGCGAGCGTGGTGGCAATGGCAGGCGCAATCCAGCCTACGAAGGGCGCGAGCCCCACCGCGAGTGCGGCATTCACCACCATGGCCACCAGCGCGTAGTTGAGCGGGCTGCGGGTATTTTCGCGGGCAAAGAAAATCGGCTGCAGGATTTTTTGCAGCACGAAGGCGGGCAGGCCCAGACCGTAGATCATCACTGCTGTTGCGATGGCGGCGGTGTCGTCGATGTCGGACGCCCCGCGCTCGAAAAGCACCGTGACCAGCGCGAACGGGATCACCGTAAGCGCCACGGCGGAGGGGATCGTCAGCGCCAGAGAGACCTCTGCCGCGCGGCTCAGCGCCTCTGTTGCGCCCTTCTCGTCGCCTGCCTGCAAACGGCGCGACAGCGCGGGCAAAAGCACGACGCCGATGGCGATGCCGACCACGCCCAGCGGCAATTGGTAAAGCCTGTCCGCCGCGAAAAGCCAGCTCACCGCGCTGTCGTACTGGCTGGCCACAAGCTGGCCCACCACGAGGTTGATCTGCATCACGCCGGAGGCGAGTGCCGCGGGCAGGGCGATGACCACCATGGCTTTCATATCCGCGTTCCAGCGCGGGCGTGAGGGCGTAAGCCTGAAGCCCGCGCCCGCCGCCGCCCGCCAGGTCAGCGCCAGCTGCGCCACGCCTGCCACCGGGATGGCCCAGACCAGCCAGGTGATGATCTCCCCCCCGGTTAGCGCGCCAGCGGTCATCGCGGCGATCACCATGATGTTGAGCAAGACGGGTGCCGCAGCCGCAACTGCGAAGCGGCCTGTGGCGTTCAGGATGCCTGAAAAGAGCGCGGCAAGCGACATGCACAGGATGTAGGGAAACACGATCCGCCCATAGCCCACTGTCAGGTCAAAGCGGGCATCCCCTGAGTAACCCTCCGCCGTGAGCCAGACGAGCCCAGGCATGAAGATCATGCCAAGCCCCGTCAGCAGAAGCACAACAAGGCCCAACCCGTTGAAGGCGTCCCGGGCAAAGCGCGCCGAATCCGCGCCGCTTTCCAGGCGTTTGGAGAACATCGGCACGAAGGCTGCGTTAAATGCGCCTTCGGCAAAGAACCGGCGGAACATGTTGGGCAGGCGGAAGGCCGCGACAAAGGCGTCCATCACGGGCCCCGGCCCAATGAGCGACAGGATCATGACCTCGCGCACAAAACCCAGCACACGGCTCAAGAGCGTCCAGAGGCCCACGGTGAAAAAGCCGGAAATCAGGCGGATGGGTTTCATGAAGGCCCCGGCTGCTGCGCGTGCTTGATGGGTAGCTTGGCGGGGGCCTGCGTGCAATGGCAAGCGCGCGCTGGTGTTTTCGGCCATGCGCGATAGAGTGGCGAGCATGGCAAACCAAACGGTGATCTGGAAAGTACATCAGGTAAGACGCGTGACGCAGGTATAGAGCCCGTCCAACCCCGCGCGCGTCCCTGATCGGGGACTTCTTTCACTGCCCCGGATGCCTTGCCATGTCTCACCCCCGCACACCGCCCGCGCTGGTCACGCTGATCCTTCTGGCGGGCCTGTCGCCGCTCTCTCTCAACATGTTTATGCCGTCCCTGGTGAACATGGCTGTTTCGCTTGAGACGGATTACGCCACGATCAGCCTCGTGGTCTCGGCATCGCTGGCGGTCACGGCGGTGATCCAATTGATCGTGGGGCCTTTGTCAGACCGCATCGGGCGGCGCCCGGTGCTGGTCGGGGCGATGGCGCTTTTCGCGCTTGCCTCGGTGGGCTGCTATCTGGCGCAGGACGTCACGACCTTTCTCATTGCACGCATCCTGCAAGGCGGTGTGACGGCGGGCTATACCCTGTCGATGGCCATCGTGCGCGACACCCGCAGCCCGGGCGAGGCGCAAAGCCTTATCGGCTACATCGGCATGTCCATGGCCATCGCGCCCATCATTGGCCCGGTTGCGGGCGGGATGATGGACGCGGCCTTTGGCTGGCGCATGATCTTTGCCTTCTACGCGGTCGCGGGTTTCGGTCTTTTCGCGCTCTGCTGGTTCGATCTGGGCGAAACCCGCGCGGCAGGGCAGAGCCCGCCGCTGGCGCAGGCGCTCGAGTTGTTGCGCGCGCCCGCCTTTTGGGCCTTCGCGCTCTGCGGCGCGTTTTCGGTGGGGGCGTTCTACATCTTTCTGGCAGGCGCGCCGCTGGTGGCGGGGCAGATTTTTGGGATCAGCACGGCAACGCTGGGCGTCTACATCGGGTCGATTACGATGGGCTTCATGGCGGGTGGCTTTTTCGCGGGCCGCTTTGGCCGCGCGTTCACGCCCGCGCGGCTGATGCTGATAGGCCGGGTGATCGCCTGCACGGGGCTGACGGCGGGGCTCATTGTGCTGAGCACCGGTGTCCGCGAACCGCTCTATTACTTCGCCGCCACGATCTGCGTGGGGCTGGGTAATGGTATCACCACGCCCGGCAGCACCACAGGTGCCATGTCCGTGCGGCCAGAGCTTTCCGGCAGTGCGGCGGGCGTGGCAGGCGCGTTAATCATCGCGGGCGGCGCGGTGCTGACGGCAATCACGGGTCAGTTGGTGCAGGTGGAGGGCGGCGAGTGGACGTTGCTGGCGCTGATGCTTGGCGCGTCCTTTGCGGGCCTCCTGCTGGCGCTTTGGGCGGGGAGGCTTTCGCGGGAGCGTTAGATGTGGAGCGCGTGACCCAGCGCCATGTGGCCGCTTTCTTGCACTGTCTCCCCCAGCGTGGGGTGCGCGTGCACCGTATCAGCGATGTCGCGCAGGGTCGCGCACATCTCGATGGCCAGTGCGAATTCCCCGGCAAGTTCGGCCACGCCCGCGCCCACGGCCTGCAGGCCCAGCACAAGCTCTGTCTGCGGATCATATACCACGCGGACAAAGCCGTCGGTACGCTCAACGCTCATCGCGCGGCCATTGGCGGCGAAGGGGAAAAGGGCGGTTGCGGTCGCCTCGGAGGGCAGCGCGCCCACCACCACGACCTCGGGGTCGGTGAAACACACCGCCGGGATCGCGCGCTTGTCCCAGACCGTGGGCAGGCCCGCGACATGTTCGGCCACCACCACGCCTTGCGCCATCGCGCGATGCGCGAGCATCGGATCGCCCGTGACGTCCCCGATGGCGTAGACCCCCTGCATGGAGGTGGCGCAGCGGCTGTCGATCTGGATGTGCGGCCCGGACATGGTGAGTCCAAGACTTTCGAGACCAAAGCCATCGGTGAGCGGCCTGCGGCCCACCGTGACAAGCACGTGCTCTGCTTTCACACTCTGAGCGCCGTCTTGCGCTTCGATCTGCAACGCGCCGCCCTCGCCCAGCCTCTTGGCCTTCGCATTCAGATGCAGGTCGATGCCCAACGCGCGCAGCCGCGTCTCCACCGGTTTGGTGAGGGCTGCATCGTACTGCGGCAGCACGCGGTCTGCTGCTTCCACGATGCTCACGCGCGCGCCGAGCTTGGCCATGGCGGTGCCGATCTCAAGCCCGATGTAGCCGCCGCCGACGATGGTAAGGCTTTTGGGGACCTCCTCTAGCGCCAGCGCTTCGGTAGAGGAGATCACTTTGCCGCCGAAGGGCAGGAACGGCAGTTCGGTGGCGCTCGACCCCGTTGCGATGACCAGATGCTTGCAGGTGATGCGCAGGGGGCCGTCGTCCGTCTCCACCTGCACCGTCTTGCCGTCGATGATCTGGGCCTGGCCTGCAATCACCCGAGTCTTGGCCTTCTTCAGAAGGCTTGAGACACCCCCCGTGAGCCGCTGAACGATGCCGTTTTTCCAGTTCTGGGTCTGGCGCCAGTCGATTCTGCCCGGGCCCGCCGAGATGCCCATCTCGTTAGCCGCGGTCAGCTTGTGAAATTCATCCGCCGCATGAATGAGCGCCTTGGAGGGGATGCAGCCCACGTTGAGGCATGTGCCACCCGGCGCTTTGCCCTCCACCACAATCGTGTCGAGCCCCAGCTGACCTGCCCGGACCCCGCAGACGTAGCCGCCCGGGCCCGCGCCGATGATCAGGAGGGTGCAGGTTTTAGACTTCATCGCTCAGCCCTCCATGAAAATCAGCGCGGGCGTTTCCATCAGCGCCTTTAAGCGCTGCACGAAGACGGCCGCATCCCAGCCGTCGATCACCCGGTGATCAAAGCTGGCCGAGAGGTTCATCTTCTTGCGCGGGACAAATCCGTTGCCGTCCCAGTGGGGCCGTATCTCCATCTTGTTCACGCCTAGGATGGCGACCTCGGGGTGGTTGATGATGGGCGTGGTCGCGATCGCACCCAGCGGGCCCAGAGAGGTGATGGTGATGGTGGAACCCGACAGGTCATCACGCGATGCGGTGCCGTCGCGGGCGGCGTCCGAGAGGCGTTTGATCTCCACCGCGGTCTCAAAGGGGGAGAGCGCCTCTGCATGACGGATGACGGGCACGATCAGCCCGGCGTCTGTCATGGTGGCCATGCCGATGTGCACGGGCGCGTGGCGGCGGATCACGCCGGCGTCGTCGTCGAAATGGGCGTTCATCTCCGGGTGATCCTTCAGCGCCCGGCAGAGCGCGGCAGAGATGAGCGGCAGCAGCGTGAGCTTGGGGCGGTCGCCGCGGGTGTCGTTGAGCTTGGCGCGCAAATCTTCGAGGGCGGTGACATCGATCTCCTCCACCACCGTGATGTGAGGGATGCGGGCGTTGGCCAGCGCCATGCGTTCGGCGATCTTGCGGCGCAGGCCGATAACCTTGATCTCTTTGCTGCCCTGGCGTTTTGCGCCCTTGGCGCGGGGGCTGGTTTTGGTGTCTTCGGCCAGAAATGCCTCAAGATCGCTTTCCTTGATCCGGCCAGCGGGTCCCGTGCCCGGCACTGCGCGCAGATCAACGCCAAGGGTGCGGGCGCGCGCCCGGACATGGGGGGAGGCCAGCACCGGCGCCTCATCGCCCCGCGCGGGAGCCGCGCGGGGTTCTTCGGCTTTTGGCGGCGCTTTGGACGCGGGAGGGGCTTCAAGGGTTTCGGATTCGGGCTCGGGCTCGGACGCGCCCTTTTCCTCTGCCGCCTCGCCGTCGGTTTCGATCATGACCAGCGCCGTGCCGATGGCCAGCACATCGCCGATCTCGCCCGAGCGCTCGACGACCTTGCCGTCATAGAGCGACGGGATCTCGACCGTCGCCTTGTCGGTCATCACTGCTGCGATGATGTCATCCTCGCGCACGATGTCGCCCACATTCACATGCCATTCGGCCAGTTCGGCCTCCGTCACGCCTTCGCCCACGTCGGGCAGTTTGATGGGGAGCGTCTTCATCCTAGTCCTCCATCGCCTTTGTCAGCGCCCGCGCCACACGCGCGGGGCCGGGGAAGTAATCCCATTCAGCGGCATGCGGATAGGGCGCGTCATAGCCCGCCACCCGCGCGATGGGCGATTTGAGATGCCAGAAACAGGCCTCCTGCACTTCTGCGATCAGTTCCGCGCCGAAGCCGCTGGTGCGCGTGGCTTCGTGCACCACCACGCAACGCCCGGTCTTTTCAACGGAGGCCTGGATGGTCTCCAGATCGAGCGGCAGCAGGCTGCGCAGATCGATGATTTCGGCGTCCACGCCCGCGGCCTCCACCGCGGCTTCCGCGATGAAGACCATGGTGCCATAGGCCAGCACGGTGATATCGGCCCCCGCGCGGCGCACCTCGGCGCTGCCGATGGGGACGGTGTAGTGCCCTTCCGGCACCTCGCCCGCCGGGTGGCTGCCCCAGCCTTTGGAGGTGCCGTCGTGATCGCCGTAGAACGGCCCGTTATATAGGCGTTTGGGTTCGAGGAAGATCACCGGATCGGGGTCCTCGATGGCGGCGATGAGGAGGCCCTTCGCGTCGTAAGGCGTGGCCGGGATTACCGTCTTGAGGCCCGCAACATGGGTAAAGAGCGCCTCTGGGCTCTGGCTGTGCGTCTGCCCGCCAAAGATACCGCCGCCCGTGGGCATGCGGATGACCATGGGGCAGGTAAACTGTCCGCCGGAGCGATAGCGCATGCGCGCGGCCTCCTGGGTGATCTGGTCATAGGCGGGAAAGACGTAGTCGGCGAACTGCATCTCGATGCAGGGGCGCATGCCGTGGGTGGCCATGCCGATGGCCATGCCCGCGATGGCGCTTTCGTTGATGGGCGTGTCGAAGACCCGGGTTTCTCCGTGTTTCTTCTGTAGCCCGGCGGTGCAGCGGAAGACGCCGCCGAAATAGCCCACATCTTCGCCAAAGATCACCACCGACGGATCCTCCGTCAGTTTGACATCCATGGCGTCGCGCAGGGCCTCGATCATGGTCATGCGGGCCACGTCAGACGCCCGCATCCTGGCGTTGGCGGCGCAGGTGGGGGGGCATGTCGGCATAGACGCCCTCAAACATGCCCGCCGCCGACATCGGGCCGGGATTGACCAGCGTGCCAGCGGCTTCGACCTTCTTTTGCACCTCGCGGACCTGGGCCAACAGCTCCGCCTCGGCCTGGGTGTGGCGCTCCTCCGACCATTCGCGGCGCGTGATCAGATGCTCTTTGAGCCGTGTGACGGGGTCGCCCAACGGCCAGGCGGCGGCCTCGTCTTCGGGGCGATAGGCGGATGGGTCATCCGAGGTCGAATGCGCCGCCGCGCGGTAGGTGAACCATTCGATGGCGATGGGGCCATAGCCCTCCCGCGCGCGCTGGACCGCCCATTTCGACACGGCAGCAACAGCAAGGTAGTCATTGCCGTCCACCCGCAGCGCGGGCACGCCGTAGCCGCGCGCGCGCGCCGCATAAGTGCGCGCACTGCCCGCAGCCACGCCCGTGTAGGTGGAGATCGCCCACTGGTTGTTAACGATGTTGAGCACCACCGGCGGGCGGTAGGTCGAGGCGCACAGCAGCGCGGAGTGAAAATCGTTGGAGGCGGTGGCCCCGTCGCCAATCCAGCCCGCCGCGATACCGCCATCGCCGGTTAGCGCATTGGCCATGGCCCAGCCCACGGCCTGGATGTACTGGGTGCCAAGGTTGCCGGAGATGGTGAAATAGCCGTGATCGCGCGCCGAATGCAGGATCGGCAGCTGCTTGCCCTGCAGCGGATCATAGCTGTTGGAATAGAGCTGCCCAAAGAGGTCTTCCAGCGGGTAATCGGCGGCTACCAGCAGGGTCTGCTGGCGGTAAGTGGGAAAGTTCATGTCGCCCTTGGATAGCGCGCGCTGGAAGGCGCAGCCGATGGCCTCTTCGCCCGTGCATTGGAGATAGAACGACGTCTTGCCCTGCCGCTGCGCGGTCAGCATCCGCTTGTCGATGGCACGCATCTTGAGCATGTCGCGCAGGCCATCGCGTAGGACGCTGGCGTCTTGATCCGCGATCAGCTCCGCCCAGGGGCCGCGCGCATGGCCCTCCTCGTCCATGACCCGAATGAGCCCGTTGGCGTAGTCCCGGCTGTCCTTGGCCTCCAGATCGAGCGGCGGCACGCCAATCTCACCCGCAACGCCTACGTGCACTTTCGAAAAGTCGGGGCTTTCATCCGGTCGGGCAGGCGGTTTCGGGAAGGTCAGGAGCGGCTTTTTACTCATGCGGCAAAAATCCTTTCGCGAGCGTTGGGGTCTGTGCCCGCCATGCGCGCAGCTCTCCCCGCTTTTGGACAATGGTAGGTGAAAAGCCTCGCAATCAAATATCTTTTGGCATTTCAAACCTGAGGTTTCCTGCATAGGTTATGCGAGAAAAAAGATATAGTTGGTAAATTCATGCACAAAATTGATGAGACTGACCTGAAGATCCTGCGTGCGATGCAGCGGGATGGCACGCTGTCGGTGTCCCAGGTGGCCGATGCGGTTGGCCTGTCCCAATCGCCCTGTTCCCGGCGAATCATTCAGATGCAGCAGGCGGGCATCATCCGCGGCAAGAGCACCGATCTCGACCGCCGCAAGCTCGGCTTTCACGCCGTTGTCGTCGCGCGCGTCAAGCTCGACAAACACGACAAGGCCGCGCTGGAGGCGTTTCGTCGGGAGATCGCAAATATCGCAGAGGTGCAATATGCCGTGCTGTTGATGGGGGCTTTCGACTATCACCTGCACATCGTGGTGCGCGACATCGACCACTACCAGACGCTGATGCACCAGCGGCTGGTGGACTTGCCAGGCGTCAAGGAGATGGAAAGCTCCGTGGTGCTCGACGTGGTGAAAAAGACCAGTGCGCTGCCGATCTGAGCGCGCCTCGACCTCAAGCCATCAATCCAAGACTTGAGGCACACCCAACAAATGTTCATGCGCCGTCCCGAGGGGTGGCGCAGATGCGCCGCCCCAATGGGCGGGACGGCGCAGCAGGGCAGTGCCTGTTGGGCGGGTGCTTTGAAGGGAGCGTCTGCCTCAGGTTTTGGTTTGGTCGCTTGAGGCGTGATAGTCCCTGTACCAGTCAACGAAACGCGCGATGCCGATTGAAACCGGGGTATCTGGCTTGAAGCCGGTCAGCGCTTCAAGAAGGTCCGAGCTGGCCCAGGTGCCGGGCACATCGCCCATCTGCATCTCCATGAAGTTCTTTTGCAGCTCGAACCCCAGCGCTTTTTCGATCTCTTCGATGAAATCCATCAGGTTGACCCGCTGACCGTTGCCGATATTGACCACGCGGTAGGGGGCAACGGGGCTTTTCGTATCCCACTCCGGTACGGTTTCGGCCCCGTCCGGCGCCGTGTCGATGAGCAGCCGGATCGCTTTCACCAGATCGTCGATATAGGTGAAATCCCGTGCCATCTGGCCGTGGTTGTAAACGTCGATGGGCTGGCCCGCGAGGCCCGCGCGCACGAACTTGTAAAGCGCCAGGTCAGGCCGCCCCCAAGGCCCGTAGACCGTGAAAAAGCGGAACATCGTGGTCGGTATCTGCCACAGATGCGCGTAGGAATGTGCCATCGCCTCATTGGCCTTCTTGGTCGCGGCATAGAGCGTGAGCGGGGTGTCGGCCTTATGGTCTTCGCTGAACGGCATCTCTGTGTTGCCGCCGTAAACGGATGACGTGGAGGCCATCAGTAGGTGCCCCACCTCCAGTTCCCGCGCCAGTTCCATGACGTTGAACGTGCCCAAGAGGTTCGAGCTGACGTAAGAGCGCGGGTTTTCGAGGCTATACCGCACGCCCGCCTGGGCGGCGAGGTGGATGATCACTTCCGGTTGCGCAGCGCGCAGCGTTTGGGTCAGCAGTGCTTCGTCTTCCAGCATGCCGTTCACGCAGGAAAAGCGCGGCGATTGCAGCAGCATCTGCTGGCGGCGGCGTTTGAGCGTGACGTCATAGTAGTCCGTCAGCCCGTCGTAGCCGGTGACGTGAAAGTCATGGGCTAAAAGCTCTTTGGCCAGGTGATAGCCGATAAAGCCAGAGGTGCCGGTGATGAAAACGCGCCGCATCGCCGTCAGAGCCTCAGATCGGAGGCTTCAGGCGGGAACGCGGATTTCACATCGAAAAGTACGGCGCCGGGGCGGCCGAATGCCCTGATACGCTCCGCCCCCATCGCCAAAAGTTTGTCATGGGCCACGCTCAGGATCACGCCGTCATAGGCCCCTTGCTGCGGCGCGGCCTCCAGCGTGAGCCCGTGTTCGGCCTCAGCCTGCGCGGGGCTGGCCCAGGGGTCATGCACATGCACGCGCGCGCCGCGCTCTTGCAGCCGCGTGATCACGTCGATGACGCGCGTGTTGCGGATGTCGGGCGTGTTTTCCTTGAACGTTAGGCCCAGCACCAGGATGTCCGCGCCCTTTGCCGCCTGCCCCCGGTCCGCCATTTCCTGCAGCATCCGGTCCGCGACATAGGCCCCCATTCCATCGTTGATGCGCCGCCCGGCCAGAATGACCTCCGGCTCATAGCCGATCTGCTGGGCCTTATGGGTCAGGTAATAGGGATCGACCCCGATGCAGTGCCCGCCCACCAGACCGGGGCGGAAGGGCTGAAAGTTCCACTTGGTGCCTGCTGCGCGCAGGACCGCGTCGGTATCCAGCCCCATCTTGGTGAAGATCTTGGACAGCTCATTCACAAGCGCGATGTTGAGATCGCGCTGTGTGTTCTCGATCACCTTCGCGGCTTCGGCCACCGCGATGCTCTCTGCCCGGTAGGTGCCTGCGGTGATTATGCTGGCGTAAAGCGCATCCACCAGTTCTGCGACTTCCGGGGTGGAGCCGGAGGTGACCTTTCGGATCAGGGGCAAGCGGCGGGATTTGTCGCCCGGGTTGATCCGCTCGGGTGAGTAGCCGCAGAAAAAGTCGATGTTGTAGCGCAGGGCAGAGCCTGCCTCCAAGAGCGGGACGCAAATTTCCTCTGTGGCGCCGGGAAAGACGGTGCTTTCAAAGACCACGATGTCCCCGCGTTTGAGCACGCCCGCCAACAGCGTGGAGGCCGCGCGCAACGGGCTCAGATCCGGGGTCTTGTCGGCGCTGATCGGGGTGGGCACTGTGACAATGTGAAACGTGCATGTGCCAAGCAGCGCAGGATCCGTCGTCAGGCGCAGATGCCGGGCGGCGGTAAGCTCTGCTGCCTCCACCTCCTGCGTCGCGTCTTGCCCGGCCCTCAGTTCAGCGATGCGCTGAGGATTGATATCAAAGCCCACGACATCGCGCGTCTTGCCGAATTCAACGGCCAGCGGCAGGCCGACATAGCCCAGTCCCACCACAGACAGGCGCAGCTCTGAGAGATCGGGCAGGGGGGCGGGCACGGACATGGGGGCGCTTTTGTTGCGAAGTTGCGCCCTCTTACACGCAAGAGATGGCGAATTGAAATGCCAAGCGGTCGGGTGTTTTGCTTCGGGCGTCCCTAGCCCCGAAACCCGGTGGCCACCACGAATTTTTCCGAACTGTCCGCGCGGCTTGCCGGGGGTTTGATGTTGGCCACTTTGGCAAAGCGCTGCTTGAGAAGTTTCTGCAGCTCGCCCTCCGCGCCGCCGGCCAGCACCTTCGCGACAAAGGTGCCGCCTTTGTCAAGCACATCAAAGGCGAAATAGGCGGCTGCTTCGCACAGCGCGATGATGCGCAAATGATCCGTCTGCTTGTGTCCCGAAGAGGCCGCCGCCATGTCGGACATCACGACATCTGCAGGCCCGCCGAGCCATGCCTTGACCTGCTCATCCGCGCCGTCGGCCATGAAATCGAGCTGGTAAAGGTCGCAGCCCGCGATGGGCTCCATTTCCTGCAGGTCGATGCCCAGGATGGTGCCGCGTGCCTTGCCCGGTTGCTCCCCCAACGCGTTGACGCGCGGCACGGCGACCTGACACCAGCCGCCCGGTGCCGCGCCCAAATCGACCACCCGCGCGCCGGGCACCAGAAAGCGGTACTTGTAGTCAAGCTCCATGATCTTGAACGCCGCGCGACCCCGATAGCCTTCGGCCTGGGCGCGTTTGACGTATGGGTCATTGAGCTGGCGTTGCAGCCAGCGGGTCGAGCTCAGCTTGCGGCCGCGCGCGGATTTGACCTTGACCTTCAAATCCCGTTGGCCGCGCCCTGAGGTATTCTTGCCCGTGGGTCGCTTTGCCATGATGCAAACGGCCTTTCCTAATTCTTGCGAACGCCCAGGTTCCGCCGCCGTGATAGTGTTTTCGGCGGCGCAATGTCCATCAGGATCGCGTGTGTCGCCCCGTCCGGCGGCGGCTCAAAGGTCCGGCTGCGTGAGCACCCCGTCCGTCGACATCTGCGCATAGAGCAGACCCTCTCGCAGCCCACGGTCCGCCACGCTCAGCCGGTCGGTAGGCCAGCAGCGCATCAGTGCCTGCAGGATCGCAGCACCCGACATGATCAGCGCGGCCCGGTCATGGCCGATGCGCGGGTCCGCGCGGCGGCCCTGGGGGCCCATCGCCAAATAGGAATGAATGACCGTGTCGATCTGCGCGCTGGTCATGCGCAGCCCGTCCACCTTGGTGCGGTCATAGCGGCGCAGGCCCAGGTGGCTGGCCGCTACGGTGGTCACGGTGCCGGAGGTGCCCACGATCTGAAACCGCTCTTGCGGCTGGTCCGACTGGTAGGGGGCGAAATCGGCGAGGTTTTCCTCAAAGAACCAGCTCATCAGCGCAAAGCGGGCCGCGTCGTCTTCGACGTCGCTGAATTGCTCACGCAGGGTCGCCACGCCCAGGGGCACGCTGATCCAGTCCACCACTTTGGCTGCTGGCACATCGCTGCGCGCCTGGTTGAAGCCCGATTGCAGGCGCATGATTGCCTGCGCGCGCTGCTTTTTGGGCACCTGTGAGACGTCGATCCAGACCAGTTCGGTCGAGCCGCCGCCGATGTCCACGACCAGCAGGTTCTCAGTCTTGGGGCTGACCAGCGGCGCGCAGGAGATCACGGCCAGCCGCGCCTCTTCCTCGGGTTTGATGATTTCAAGCGTGAGGCCCGTCTCGCGCGTGATCCGCCTCATGAATTCCGCGCCGTTTACGGCACGCCGACACGCCTCCGTTGCGACAAGTCGCATGCGCTTGACCTTGTTACGTCGCAGCTTTTGCTGGCAGATGCGCAGGGCTTGAATGGTGCGGGCCATGGGCCCACGTGCCAGCCTGCCAGTCTTTTCCAGCCCCGCACCCAATTGCACGGACTTGGAAAAGCTGTCGACCACATAAAAACCGCTGCCCTCGGGGCGGGCGATCAGCATGCGGCAACTGTTTGTGCCCAGATCGAGCGCGGCATAGAGGCCGGTGGACCTGGACCGAACTGGCGCGGGGCTCAGAGCCGGTGTGTTGTCCTTATCGAGCGCGCCCGCACCTTTGGGACGCTGTGGCGCCATGGTTCGCGCCTTTCATATCGAGTTGCCTTGAGGGTAGGCGCGCACGGGCGCGGACGCAAGGCGGGATCGCATCTCGCCTCGTGCAAGGATGCCGCATCTGAGCCTTGAAGCCCTAAACTTGGGCAAGGGCGGGTATTGCTAAACGCTAATGCTTGGCGCGGTTCGCGCCCTCTTCAATGGCGCGCCGCAGGCGCTTTTCGAGGGTCCGCTGCTTTGCCTTTGAGTGATACTTCAGCCCGAACATGTCTTTGACATAGAAGGTATCGACCACCTGTTCGCCGTAGGTCGCGATAACCGCATTGGCGATGTAGGTATTGCTCTCCGCCAGGGTGCGCGCCAGATCATAGAGCAGGCCCGGGCGGTCACGGGTGTCGACCTCAATGATCGTGTAGATCTCGGAGCCTTCGTTGTCGAAGGTGATATGGGTGGGCACGCGAAACGCCTCTTCGCGCTTTTTGACCTTGTCGCGGGATTTGAGCGCCTCGCGGGCGATCACATCGCCTTTCAGCGTCTTTTCGATCATCTGGCGCAGACGCGGCAGTTTGGACGCCTCATAGGGTTTGTCTTCGGCGTCCTGGACCCAGAACACATCCGTCACATAGCCGTCCTTGGTCGTAAAGCTGCGCGCGTCGCGCACGTTCGCTCCGACCAGCGCCAGAGCGCCTGCGAGCCTGGCAAAAATGCCGGGGTGATCGGGCATCACGAATTGCACGCGCGTGGCATCGCGGTCCTCATCTGGGTGCAGGTCCATCGTGATGGCGCTGTCATCGATGTTGCGCAGCAATTCGGCAAAGGTGACGTGGGCGGTCACGTGCAAGCCCTGCCAGTAGGGATCGTAGTGGCGCGCGGTCTCGGCCACCAAATCCTTGCGAGGCCAGTCGGAGAGGGCGGCGCGCAGCGCGCGTTTGGCTTCCGCGCCGCGGTTCTCGCGGTTGAGCGCCTCCATGCCTTCTTCAAGCGCGCGCTCCGTCTGGCGGTAGAGCGCGCGGATGAGCACTGCTTTCCAGTTGTTCCAAGTGGTGGGACCCACGCCGCGAATGTCGCAGACCGTCAACACGCAGAGCAGATCGAGCCGTTTGACTGTTTGCACCGCCTTGGCAAAGTCACGCACGGTGCGTGGGTCTGCGATGTCGCGCTTTTGCGCCATGTCCGACATGAGCAGGTGGTAGCGCACCAGCCATTCCGCGGTGTCAACCTGCGCTTGGGTGAGCCCCAGCCGGGGGGCGACCTTGCGCACGATGCTGGCGCCGAGGATCGAATGGTCCTGGTCACGCCCCTTACCGATGTCATGCAACAGCAGCGCGACATAGAGCACCTTGCGGTCTACGCCCCTCTGCAGGATGGAGGAGACGACAGGCAGCTCTTCTTCCAGCTCCCCCTTTTCGATGCGCGCGAGGTTGGCGATGCATTGGATGGTATGCTCATCCACCGTGTAGCTGTGGTACATGTTGAACTGCATCATCGCCACGATGGGTTCGAATTCGGGGATAAAAGCCGACAGCACGCCCAATTCGTTCATGCGCCGGAGCGCTCGTTCGGGATTGCCGTGTTTGAGCAGCAGGTCAAGGAAGATGCGCTGTGCTTCCGGGTTCTCACGCATGTCGTCGTCGATCAGGTGCAGATTGGCTTTGATCAGGCGCATCGCGTCGGGGTGGATCAAAAGACCTGTGCGCAGGGCCTCCTCGTAAATGCGCAGGATGTTGAGCTTGTCCGCCAGAAAGCTGCGCGCATCGGCAAAGGTGATGCGCCCGCCGACCTCGGCGTAGCCGTCCTTCATCCTCGGGCGGCGCTTGAAGATCCGCTCCAGCAGAGGTTCTGCTTTTACGTGGGCGGCTTCCAGTTGGGTCAGAAAGATGCGCGTCAGATCGCCCACTGCGGTCGCGTGGCGAAAGAAGGCCTGCATGAAGATCTCAACACCGCGCCTGCCGTCCGCGTCTTCATAGCCCATGGCCTCGGCAACTTGGGCCTGCATGTCAAAGGTCAACTGCTCGGTCGCGCGGCCTGTCGCCAGGTGCAGATGCCCCCGCACGGCCCAAAGGAAATCCTCTGCCGCAACGAATGTCTGGTATTCTTCCGTCCGAAAGACCTTTTTGGCGACAAGCTGTGAGATGTCGTCCACTTGGTAGATGAACTTGGCAATCCAGTAGAGCGCGTGCAGGTCGCGCAAGCCCCCGATGCCCTCCTTCACGTTCGGCTCCACCATGTAGCGTAGGCCTTGCCGGGTGTGCCGGGTGTCGCGCTCGGCAAGCTTGGCCTCGATGAATTCTGTCCCGGTTCCGGAAAAGAGCTCTTTGCGCAATGTCTCATTCAGCGCATCTGCCAGGGTCTGATCGCCCGCGACGTGGCGGTGCTCCAGAAGTGAGGTCTTGATGGTGGTGTCCTCGCGCCCCAGGCGCACGCATTCGCGCGCGGTGCGGGTGGCGTGGCCCACTTTCAGTTTCAGGTCCCACAGGATGTAGAGCATGCTTTCGACCACGCTTTCGCCCCAGGGCGTGGCCTTGTAGGGGATCAAAAACAGCAGATCGACGTCTGAAAACGGCGCCATTTCGCCCCGGCCATAGCCGCCCACAGCGATCACCGCGACCCGCTCTCCCTCCGTCGGGTTGGGTTTGGGGTGCAGATGGGTGGTGGCCACCGACAGTGCCAGACGCACCACCTGATCGGTCAAATAGGTGTAGGACCGCGTCATTGCGCTTGCCTCGAATGGCGCCCGGCTGAAGGCCTCTGCGATGCGCATTCGTCCGTCTTTGATCGCGTCCCGCAACACGCGCACGGTCGCCGCGCGCAGCGCTGCGCCCTCCAGCCCCGCCACCGCTTTTTCAAGCGCTGCCGCAACCATGAGTCCGTCAAATATTAGCTCGGGCGCGCAGATCAGACGTGTGTTCTCGGGTGTCTGCTGGAGCGGTGACCGGAGTGTTGGGGCTTGGGTCAACTCAGGACCCCGGGCCCCCGAACGCTCTGGGCGCCGCCTCAAGGATCGCGACCGAATTGGCGCGGATGGTCGCGACTGCAAGGCCGCGCTCATTGGTCCCGTCGCGGCGGAAGCGGAAGATGCCGCTGGCGCCACGGAAGCCCGCGCCCTGGGTCAGCGCGGCGCCTGTCAGGGCACGCGACCGATTGGACTGTGCAAGCGCGCCGACGGCGGCGATCCCGTCAAAGGCCAGACCGGCAAGCGGATGGGGCGCGCTTCCGTAAGCGGCGGAATAGCGCTGATTGAACGCGCCCGCGGCACCCGGATCGGGCAGGGCAAACCACCCGCCCTGCACGCCCGGCAGGTTCAGCGTTTGCGGCGGGATATCCCACCGCGTCAGACCAATGTACTGGGCCCCGGGCGCGCTGATGCCAGCCTCTGGCAAAAGCTGCGCGAAAAGCGGTAGCGCAGTGGCCGAGTTCGTGGTCAGGAAAAGCGCGTTGGCGCCGGTCTGGTCCATCGCGGCCTTCACGCGCGGCACTGCGGCTGTCACCGATTCCTGGCTCAGGGCGTAATCCACCGTGCCTGCCAGCGTGGCGCCATTGGCCGAAATCGCCTGCTGGATCGCGTTGCGTCCCAACTGCCCGGCCACATCCTGCGCGTGCAGCACCACGATCCGGTCCTTGCCCTGACGTTTGGCATAGCCCACGAGGCGGTTTGCGGTGTTGCCAAAGGTAGGCCCCAAGATGAAGACGTTGCCGCCCGCGATGGTGGGGTTATTGGAAAAAGACAAAACGTTCACGCCGGATGCAGCCACCGCCACGCCCGCGGCATTGGCGGCTTCCCCGTAAACGGGTCCTAAGATGATCTTAGCGCCTTCGCTCACGGCCTGGCTGGCCGCGGTCGCCGCATTGCCCGCCGATCCGGCTGTGCCGTAGACCCGCAGATCAACCTTCACCCCGTCCAGATCGCGGATCGCGAGCCGCGCTGCGTTTTCAAGGTTTTGCGCCAGCAGATTGTCAGCAGGCGTGCCCCCGCGTGGCACCAAAAGGGCCACCGGCACCGCCTCATCCGCGTCAAGCGCGGGGCCGCCGGTGCCCACAATGCCGCCGACGGGCAGCGCGTCACAGGCCGCCAGCAGAACAAAGACAAAGGGCAGACACAAAAGCCGCAGCTTCTTGCGGCGGGCATGGAAAAAAGCAATCATCTTGAACGGTCTCCCCGGGGTCTTCCAGCCAGCGCCGCAGCGCCAGATCGGTCATCTGAATTTGGGGCGATCATAGACAAGGCGAAAGGCGGGTCCAGCTTTGAATTTTATAGAGCGGCGGCTTGATGCCGGTTTGTATTTTGTGGGCGTGCCCATCGGCACGGCACGCGATATCACGCTGCGCGCGCTCGATGTGCTGGCCTCTGCAGACGTGCTCGCCGCCGAGGACACGCGCAGCTTGCGCCGCCTGATGGAGATACACGGCATACCCCTTGCCGGTCGCCGGATCAGAGCGCTGCACGATCATTCAAAACCGGGCGTGATCGCGGAGCTGGTCGGGTTGGCAGAAAAGGGCCATGCAGTAGCTTATGCGTCCGAGGCTGGAATGCCGCTGATCGCTGACCCAGGGTTCGAGCTGTCGCGCGCCTTTGGCAGCGCATCGCTGCCCGTCACCTGCGTGCCTGGGCCTTCCGCTGTGACAACTGCCCTCACGGTAGCCGGGCTGCCGACGGATGCCTTCCACTTTGCGGGGTTTTTGCCCGCCGCCAAAACGGCCCGGGAAACTGCCTTGCAAGGATTGCTGGACGTGCGGGCGACACTCGTGTTCTACGAATCACCCAAGCGGCTGGCAGCGATGCTGCAAGCCGCTGCGGCGGCGCTAGGCGCTGACCGTCAGGCAGCCGTTTGCAGGGAGCTTACCAAGAAATTCGAAGAGGTGCGGCGCGGCACATTGCAAGAGCTCGCGGCAGACTACGCCACGCAGCTCGTCAAAGGCGAAATCGTGGTGCTGATTGACCGGGGTCATTTACGAACTGTTAGGGATGTTGATTTAGCCTCAGAATTGGAGACGGCATTGGAGACGCTCTCAATGCGCGATGCGGTTGATTTGGTGTCAAAAGCGCATGGGCTTGCCCGTCGAAAGGTTTACCAGATGGCGCTCGAATTGGAGAAATCAGATGAAGCCTGATCAACGACACTATCGGGGACGGATGTCTTATGAAGCAGGGCAGGCGGCGGAATTTCGGATCGCGCAGGACTATGAGCGCCGCGGGTTTGCGATTGCGCGGCGGCGGTGGCGCGGTCAAGGTGGCGAAATTGATCTGATTTTGCGCGGTGCGGATGGACTGATCTTCGTAGAGGTCAAGCAGGCACGCAATCTGGCCCGCGCTGCGGAAAGTCTGACATCTCGTCAAATGCATCGCATCGCCCAAGCGGCGGAAGAATTTCTGGGCGCAGAAGAGCTTGGCACGCTAACGCCGGTGCGCTTTGACGTGGCGCTGGTGGATGGCCAGGGTCAAACGCAAATCATCGAAAACGCATTTGGTCACGGCTAAGCCGGACATGTAAAAACCGGCATCGCATTGCCCAACCTTTAGGGCTGAATCCCAATGGGTTAGAGGGGTATGACCTGTCTACGGCGCCCTGCAATTCTCCTGCGGCCATTGCACCAGACGGCGCGCTGCGCCATCTAGGCGCAAAGGTGAAAGGGGTATGGCCATGAAAGTTGCGTTCCAGATGGATCCCATCGAGGCGGTTGATATCAACGCCGACAGCAGCTTCAGGCTGGCCGAAGAGGCACAGGCCCGGGGCCATGACCTTTTCTTCTATTCTCCTGATAAGCTTGCGTATGAGGAGGGGAAGATCACGGCACGGGGGCATGACTTCACCGTGCGCCGCGAGCAGGGCAATCACGTTGATCTCGGCCCTGAAAAGGCGGTGGACCTCGCCGGGTTTGACGTCATTTGGCTGCGCCAGGATCCCCCCTTTGACATGCACTACATCACGTCCACGCATCTGCTTGATCGGTTGAAAGGCAGCGCACTGGTCGTCAATGACCCGTTTTGGGTGCGCAATTTCCCCGAAAAGCTGCTTGTGTTGGATTTTCCGCAGCTGACCCCGCCCACGACCATCGCGCGGGATCTGGAGACGATCAAATCCTTCAAGGCAAAGCATGGCGATGTGATCCTGAAGCCGCTTTACGGCAATGGCGGCGCGGGGGTCTTTCGGCTCGACGCGCAGGACCGCAATCTCACGTCATTGCACGAGCTTTTCACCGGTTTTTCACGAGAGCCGCTGATCGTGCAAAAGTTTCTGCCGGATGTCTCCAACGGCGACAAACGTGTGATTTTGGTGGATGGCGCGCCGGTGGGTGCAATCAACCGCGTCCCGGCAGAGGGGGAGACGCGGTCGAACATGCACGTCGGCGGGCGCCCCGAAAAGATCGGCTTGAGCGAGCGCGACCTTGAAATTTGCGCTGCCATCGGGCCGCTTTTGAAAGAGCGCGGTCAGGTCTTCGTCGGCATCGACGTGATCGGTGACTATCTGACGGAGATCAACGTGACCTCGCCAACCGGCATTCAGGAGCTGGAGCGGTTTGATGGCGTGAACATCGCCGGAAAGATATGGCAGGCGATTGAGGCCAAATCCGAGTGAGCCCCGTCAGGCCGCTTCTCAATACCTGGATGCGGCTTGTTGAAAAACCCCGTGTCCGCCGCGCAAATCATCCGGCGCTGCTGCGCCGGGCGTTGGAGCGCAACCGCCGCATTTTCTTTCATCCACCCCGTGGCACGCAGCAAAGCTGGACCCGGCTTGGCTGCATCGATGCGTTGGAGGTGGTGCCGCCCAATCTCAGCGATACCCGCCGTGTGCTTTTCTACATTCACGGGGGCGGCTTTACCTTTGGCAGTCCGCGCACCCATGCGGCACTCGCCGCGCAGCTGGCGCACCGCCTTGGTATCCGTGCTGTGCTGCCCCGCTACGGTTTGGCCCCCGAGGCGCCTTATCCCGCAGCGCCCGATGACATTGCGGCGGCCTGGCGGGGGCTGATTGATCAGAGCACCGCGCCCGGTGATGTGATCCTGGGGGGTGACAGCGCAGGCGGCGCACTGGCCTTTGGCCTTTCATCGACGCTTTGCACCACGGGCGCAGCCAAGCCCATGGCGGTCTTCGGGTTCTCGCCGCTGACCGATCTTCGGTATTCAGGCGAAAGTTTCGCGCGCAATGCGAAACGGGACGTGTTTTTGCCAGCTCAGAGCGCGGCGAAGCTCACGGAGCTGTTTTTTCCGGACGGATTTGTGGAAGACGCGCGGGTCAGCCCGCTGGCCGGGGATCATACGGGCGCGCCGCCCTATTGGGTGACGGTTGGGGATACGGAAATCTTGCTGGATGACGCGCGCCGCTTGGTGGCGTTGGCTCAGGACAGCGGCGTCGAGGCGACCCTGGTGTTACGGCGGGATTTGCCCCATGTCTGGCCGATCATGCACGCCATCCTGCCTGAGGCGCGGCAGACGCTGGATCAATTGGCTGGTTGGATCAGGCAGCAGCCTGGCTGGCGAGACGAAAGCTGACCGCTTCTGCGATATGGGGTTTGCGCACGTCCTCTGACCCGTCGAGGTCCGCGATTGTCCGTGCCACACGGATCACGCGGTGGTAGCCCCGGGCGGAGAGGCGAAAGCGTTCGGCCACGCGGGTGAGCAGGGCGCGGGCCTCGCTGTCGGGCGTCGCGATCTCCTCCAGCGCGTCGCCCTCGGCGTCCGCGTTCACGGTCATCCCGGGACGGTCTGCGAAACGCTGGGCTTGGCGGGCCCGCGCAGCCGCCACGCGGGCGGCCACGGTGGCGGAGGTTTCGCCGTCTGCGGGCAGGTCGAGGTCGGTGTAGCCCACGGGCGGAACCTCTACCCGCAAATCGAAGCGGTCCATCAGCGGTCCGGAGATGCGGCCCAGGTAGTCGTCAGAGCATTTTGGCCCGCGGCTGCAGACCTCCGAGGGGTCGCTCAACCCGCAGCGGCAGGGGTTGGCGGCGGCCACCAGCATGAATTTGCAGGGGTATTTCACATGCGCATTGGCGCGCGCGATCATCACCTCGCCCGTCTCTATCGGCTGGCGCAATGTTTCGAGCACGGTGCGGGGGAATTCGGGAAATTCATCCATGAAGAGCACGCCGTTGTGCGCGAGGCTAACTTCACCGGGTTTCGCGCGGCGCCCGCCGCCGATGATGGCGGCCATGGAGGCGGTGTGGTGCGGTTCCCTAAAGGGCCGCGCGCGGGAGATGCCGCCTTCGTCCAAAAGCCCCGCGAGCGAGTGGATCATGGAGGTTTGCAGCGCCTCGGGCGCGGTGAGATCGGGCAGGATGGTGGGCATGCGCGCGGCCAGCATGCTTTTGCCGGACCCCGGCGCGCCCACGAACATCAGGTGGTGGCGGCCTGCGGCCGCGATCTCCAACGCGCGTTTGGCGCGTTCCTGGCCTTTGACCTCGCGCAGGTCGCGGCCTGCGGGCATGCCGTTCACCTCGCCCGGTTGCGCGGGCTCCAAAGGGCGCTGGCCGGTGTAGTGGCGGACGACGTCGCCCAGGGTTGCCGCAGCGATGACCTGGGTGTTGCCGACCCAGGCCGCCTCTGCGCCCGACGCGGCGGGGCAAAGCAGGCTGCGGTCTTCGGCAGCCGCGGCCATGGCGGCGGGAAGGGCGCCCACAACGGGCACGAGCGACCCGTCGAGCGACAGCTCGCCCAGGGCAACTACGTTCTGGGTGACGTCATCGGGCAGGATGTCCAACGCGGCGAGCAGGGACATCGCGATGGGCAGGTCGAAATGGCTGCCTTCCTTGGGCAGATCGGCGGGGGAGAGGTTCACAGTGATACGCTTTGACGGCAGCGCGATGGCCATGGAGGTGAGCGCCGTGCGCACCCGGTCGCGCGCCTCGCTCACCGCTTTGTCGGGGAGGCCCACGATGGAAAAGGCGGGAAGCCCCGCCGTGACGGCGCATTGCACTTCGACCATGCGGGCCTCAACCCCATGAAAGGCAACGGTATAGGCCTTTGAGACCATCTGCTAGCACCCCATTAAACATGGTTAATGATAGGGGGATGCTTCTTTCCGAAAGGTTAACGCGAGCACTCGTTTTTCTTTGGAAGATGAAAAGAAGGGTGGGGGGGGGCTAGGGCCAGGGCTGTGTTTTCAGGCCCATGTCATAGGGGAAGGGATCGTAGCGGACTTTCAGGCCTTCGGCGCGCCAGCTTTTGAAGGCATCGTCATTGATCGTTGTGAAGCAGTAGTCCCGCGCTTCCTCTGAGACCGGCAGGTCATAGCCTATGATGCGCGCGCAGACCGGGGCGTAAAAGACATCCGCGAGGCTGTACCGGCCAAAGAGCCAGGGTCCGTTGCCCTGCGCCATGCCGCGTGCGTGCGTCCAGAGCTTTTCGATCTCTGCCAAGTCGCCAAGGACCTCTGTTGAGGGTTCAAAGCCCTCGACGACATGAGATAGCTGCATCGGGCAGGCGCTGCGTAGCGCGGAGAACCCGCTGGCCATCGCCGCGCAGAGCCAGCGGGCGGTCGCGCGGGCGGCGGGGTCAGCGGGCCAAAGGCCTGCCTCGGGGTGGTGCTCGGCCAGGGTTTCGGCCATGGCAAGCGTCTCTGCCACGACAGTGCCATCGGGCAGGCGCAACACGGGCACCAGGCGGGCAGGTGCAAGCGCCGCCATGTCTTGCGCCATCGTCCCGGCGTACAGGCCCACCATGTGGATGCGATGGGGCAGCGCGAATTTCTCAAGCATCAGCCAGCCGCGCAACGACCAGCTGGAAAATGTGCGATCACCGATGTAGAGGTCGTATGTCATGACCATAAGAGTAGCTGCGCCGGGCAGACAGAAACAAATGCCAATTTGTGCGGCGCGCCATCACGGGTTGTGATTCACGATCTCCTCGGCCCATCGGCCTCGCTCAAACGTTAGCCGTGTGAGCGAAAGCGGTTCGATTTTCTGACCCAGCGCTTCATAAGGTGTCTGGCCGCGCGCCCGCTGCACTTGCGTCAGGATCACGCCAAAATGTGCGACCGCGATGATATGCGCCTCTGGATGTGCGGCGTTCATTGCATCGACCACCGCGTTCACCCGTGTCGCGGCATCATTCCAGCTTTCGCCGTTTGGCGCGCGGACATCGCCGGGGTTTTCCCAGTAGGCCCGAGAGAGTGCGGGGTCGCGGGCGGCGACCTCATTGAAGACCATGCCATCCCAATCGCCGAAGTTGAATTCTCGCAGCTGTGGGTCATGGGCCAGGCGCTTGCGGCCTCGCGCGGACAGGGCATCGGCCGTGGCGACGCAGCGCTTTAGATCAGAGGAGATCATCAGTGCCTCATCCGGGAGCTGCGCGGAAAGGCGCGCAATCGCGGCGGTATCGCTGAGATCCGCTGGCACATCGCGCCAGCCGACAAAGGCCTTTTCATGGGTCGGTCCGTGCCGGACCCAGTGCCAGATGGTCATGGCAGCTGCCCTTTCAACACTTGTGGCAGGCCCGCGACGACAAGCACCGCGAGATCGGCCTGGGCCGCGAGCGCGATGTTGAGCCTGCCCTGCGCTTCTCTGAACGCGCGGGCCAAAGCGTTGTCCGGCACGATGCCATGGCCCACCTCGTTGGAGACCACCACGACCGGCGCGGCACAGGCGGAAAGGCCCGCCAACAGCGCCTCTTGCGCCGGGGCAAGAGGGTTTTCGGCCAGAATGTGATTGCTGAGCCACATCGTTGCGCAATCGAGCAGAACGGGTTCATCCACGGGCTGATCAACGAGTGCGGCAGCGGGGTCGAAAGGGGCCTCCACCGTGCGCCAACGGGCATCGCGGCGGTCCTGATGGCGCTTGACGCGCAATTTTATTTCTTCGTCAAAGATCTGCCCGGTCGCCAGATAGAGCGCTTTCAAGGCGTTGGTTTCAATCAGCTTCTCCGCCCAGGCGGATTTTCCCGAAGCCGCGCCACCTAATACGAACGTCAATTTCGGCAACATTTTTCCGCCCGTCTAAGAACCAAAAGCATCTTCACCGCGTATACTCTGTAGCAGGCGTGCTCAAGTCACCCTGCTTCAGCACAGGGGTTTAAATTATGGCTGTCCAAACCAATCGCGAATTTTCTCTCACCCGTACGGCAATGAAAGCCGAACTATTGGACGCCGAAACAGAACTCAAACTTGCATACGCCTGGCGCGATGAGCGATGCGAGGAATCGCTGCACCGCCTAATCACCGCCTACATGCGCCTCGCTATTTCCATGGCGGCAAAGTTCAAGCGCTACGGCGCGCCGATGAATGATTTGATCCAGGAGGCGGGGCTTGGCCTGATGAAGGCGGCTGACAAGTTTGATCCCGATCGCGGCGTAAGGTTTTCCACCTACGCCGTTTGGTGGATCAAAGCGTCCATCCAGGATCACGTGATGCGCAACTGGTCGATGGTGCGCACCGGCTCCACCTCTTCCCAGAAATCGCTGTTTTTCAACATGCGCCGGGTTCAGGCGCGGTTGGAGCGGGAGGCAGCGCAGACCGGAGAGACCCTGGACAAGCATCAACTCCGGCAGATGATCTCAACCGAGATCGGGGTGCCGCTGCACGATGTGGAGATGATGGAGGGTCGCCTGTCGGGGTCGGATTATTCGCTCAATGCGACGCAATCGACCGAAGATGAGGGCCGCGAGTGGATCGAGACACTGGTGGACGACAGCGAGCAGGCGGAGGCGCAGGTCGAGAACGCGCATGACACTGAAAAGCTGCGCACCTGGCTCGTGACCGCGATGCAGGGGCTCAATGAGCGCGAGCAATTCATCGTGCGCGAGCGCAAGCTGCGTGAGGCGCCACGCACATTAGAAAGCCTTGGGGATGAGCTGAACCTCTCCAAAGAGCGGGTACGCCAGCTTGAAGCGGCGGCTTTCGTGAAGATGCGCAAGTCCCTTGAAGGCCAGAGCCGTGAGGTGCATCACTTCCTCGCTTGAAAACCTTTCTGTTTGCGACTGTTTCAAAGAGAAGGCGTGCCCGGATGCGGCGCGCTTTCGCTTGCGGGGGCGCGGGCTGCGGCCTAGGTTTTGGCCATGCTCGACGGCAAACATATCCTCTTGATCATCGGCGGCGGCATCGCTGCTTTCAAAAGCCTTGACCTGATCCGGCGGCTGCGGGAACGCGGCGCACAGGTGACCCCGGTGCTGACACGCGCTGGAGAGGAGTTTGTGACGCCGCTGTCGGTGTCCGCGCTGGCGGGCGTGAAGGTCTATCGCGATCTCTTTGATCTGGGCGATGAGGCGGAGATGGGCCACATCCAGTTGAGCCGGGTGGCGGATCTGGTCGTGGTAGCCCCTGCGACCGCTGATCTGATGGCCAAGATGGCGCAGGGCCTGGCGGGGGACCTGGCGTCGACCTTGCTGCTCGCGACCGACACGCCGGTGCTGATCGCGCCTGCGATGAATGTGCGGATGTGGGAACATGCCGCGACCCAGCGCAATCTGGCCACGCTGGCGGGCGACGGCATCGCCTGCGTCGGCCCCAATGACGGTGATATGGCCTGCGGTGAGTTCGGGCCGGGGCGCATGGCTGAACCGTTGGAGATTGTCGCAGCCGTTGAGGCGCAGCTTTCGGGCGGTCCTATGACTGGTCGGCGGGTGCTGGTGACTTCTGGTCCCACGCATGAACCGATTGACCCTGTGCGTTACATCGCAAACCGGTCATCGGGGGCGCAGGGGGCGGCAGTGGCCGCCGCCCTGGCGCGCTTGGGTGCTGAGGTGGTTTTTGTGACGGGTCCGGCAGATGTGCCGCCGCCTCAGGGGGTGGAGGTTATCCGTGTCGAAACCGCCCAACAGATGCTGGAGGCTGTGCAGGCCGCGCTGCCGGTCGATGCGGGCGTTTTCGCCGCTGCTGTCGCGGATTGGCGCGTGGCCTCGGCCAGCGGCCGCAAGCTGAAGAAATCAAAGGACGGCTTGCCAACGCTGTCTTTTGCGGAAAATCCAGACATTCTTAAAACCGTCAGCCAGATGGCCGAAGGACGGCCCGGGCTGGTGGTGGGCTTTGCCGCGGAAACGGATGATGTCATTGAAAACGCAACCGCCAAGCGGGCGCATAAGGGATGTGACTGGATCGTGGCCAATGATGTTTCCCCCGAAACCGGGATCATGGGTGGGGCGGAGAATGCGGTGGTGATCATAGATGCGGAAGGCGCGGAAAGCTGGCCGCGGATGCGCAAGGCGGATGTGGCGCGCAAGCTGGCCGCGCGCATTGCAGGCGTGCTGGGCTGAGCCATGGTGCGGATCGCGTTTCAATGGGTCGAAGGGGCAGACCGGCGCCACGGGTTACCGGCTTACGCAAGTGCGGGGGCCGCAGGCGCGGACCTGCGCGCGCATGTGCCGCAAGAGCCGCTCAAAGTTGCAGCGGGCGAGCGGGCGCTTGTTCCGACCGGGCTGCGGCTTGCGATACCGCCAGGGTTTGAGGTGCAGCTGCGCCCCCGCTCGGGCCTTGCGCTCAAGCACGGAATCACCCTGCCCAACAGCCCCGGCACCATCGATAGCGATTATCGGGGCGAGCTTGGCGTGATCCTTCTCAACACCGGCGCGGAGGGCTTCGAAATCACGCACGGTATGCGCATCGCGCAGATGATCGTGGCCCCTGTGGTGCAAGCGCGGTTCGAGGCGGTGGAGACGCTGGAGGACACGGCCCGGGGCGCGGGCGGCTTTGGCTCGACCGGGGTCGGCTGATGTTTCTGGTCTTTCTGCTGGCCGCCGCGATCTGGGCGGGGGGCGCCTATCTCGGTGCGCCGCGCGAACAGCGGGTGACCTTTCTTACCGGGCTTTTCTTCGTGGTGCTCGCGATCCAGATCGTTCTGCCGGAGACGCATCCGCTGCGGCAGGCCACGGGCGGTGATCCCGCGCTTTGGATGCTCTTTGGCGGTTTCGTGCTGCTGTGGCTGGGCTACCGGCAGGTCCTGCGGCTGCTGCGCGGGCGGGTGGAACCCGTGGCGGTGACAGCGCCTAAGCCTGAAACGTTTTCGCCAACCGAACTGAGCCGCTACGCCCGTCACATCGTGCTCAGAGAGTTGGGCGGCCCGGGTCAGAAGGCGCTGCGCGAGGCGAAAGTGCTGGTGATCGGGGCAGGCGGCCTCGGGGCGCCCGGGCTGCAGTATCTGGCTGCGGCGGGCGTGGGCACCATCGGGGTCATCGATGATGACGCGGTGGAGAACGCAAACCTTCAACGCCAGGTCATTCACCGGGACGCAGACATCGGGCTACCGAAGGTTTTTTCTGCCAAGGCCGCGATGGAGGCGCAGAACCCTTTCATAGAAGTGCGCCCCTATCACCGCAGGCTGACGGAGGAGATCGCGCAGGAGTTGATCGCGGAGTATGACCTTGTGCTCGACGGGTCAGACAACTTCGACACGCGTTATCTGGTTAACCGGGCCTGCGTGGCGACGGCCACGCCGCTGATTTCAGGCGCGCTGAGCCAGTGGGAAGGGCAGCTGAGCCTCTTTGACCCAGCGCGCGGTGGGCCCTGCTATGCCTGCGTCTTTCCTGAGCCACCCGCCCCGGGGCTGGCGCCCTCTTGTGCGGAAGCAGGCGTGCTGGGTCCCTTGCCTGGCGTGGTCGGGTCGATGATGGCGGTGGAGGCGGTCAAGGCCATCGCGGGCATCGGCACCAGCCTGCGCGGAAAGCTCTTGATCTATGACGCGTTGCATGGCGAGACCCGGCTTGTGGCCATCGCCAAACGCGCGGACTGCCCGGTTTGCGCCGGGGTGGGGCCAGAGCCGCAGAGCGATTGACAAACCCGCGCGATATCCCTTTCAAGAGCGCCTGAGGGAGAGGGGACAGCCTTGAGGGATGGGATGCCAATGGCACAGCCCGGTCAGGCGATCGGGCTTTTGGGGGGGTCTTTTGACCCTGCCCATGAAGGCCATGCGCATATCACTCGCGAGGCGCTCAAGCGGTTTGGCCTTTCCCAAGTCTGGTGGCTGGTCAGTCCGGGCAATCCGCTCAAATCTCGCGGGCCTGCCCCGCTGGAGGAGCGGATGGCTCGTGCCCGCCGCGTGATGCAGCACCCGCGCGTGACCCTCACCGATATCGAAGCCCGGCTTGGCACGCGCTACACCGCGCAGACGCTGGCCGCGCTGTGCGCGCGCGCGCCAGGGGTGCGCTTTGTCTGGCTGATGGGGGCTGACAATCTGGCGCAGCTGCACCTCTGGCGGGATTGGCACTGGATCATGGAGAACGTGCCCGTGGGTGTCCTGGCGCGGCCTGGGCAGCGGATGTCGGCGCGGATGAGCCATGCGGCCTTTGTCTACCGCGACTATCGCATTCCGGGGCGGTTTGCCCAAGCGTTGGCAACCGCGCGCGCGCCCGCCTGGTGCTTTGTGAATGTGCCGATGCTGGATGTGTCCTCCACCGCGATCCGGGCGCAGGGCGCCTGGAGGTCAGCGCAACCGGGCTGAGGTGAGACCCGCGCCGAGGATCAGCGCGAGCCCGGCCCAGGTGAAGGCATCGGGCAGATCGCCAAAGACGCTCCAGCCCAGCACCACCGCCGCGATGAGCTGGAAATAGACCAGCGGCGCCAGACGCGTCGCGGGTGCCACACGATAGGCGTAAAGCAGCAGCAGGTTGCCCAGCATGGAAAACGCGCCGCTCAGGAACGTGAGGGCGGAGATCTCAAGCGTGAGCGACGGCCAGGTCAGTAGGCCCGCAGGGGTCAGCAGAAGGCAGGCAATGAAGAGCTGGGTGAAGGTGAGCGCGATGGGCGGCGCCAGATCGCTGAGCCAGCGCGACATGGTCAGAAACGCGCCGTAGCATAGGCCCGCGGTGACGGCCCAAAAGACACCTGGGTCGGTTTCAAATCCGGGCCTGACCACTAGCAGGACGCCGGAAAACCCCAGTAGAATCAGCACTGTGCGCAGGGGCGTCACGGGTTCTTTCAGAAAGATGATGGAGAGCACGTAAGACGTGATAGGCCCGATGAAGAAGGCGGCGAAAACGGTGCCAAGGTCGACGCTGCGCAGGGCCAGCTGAATGGATGTGATGCCCACCGCCAGCAGTGCTGCGCGCGCCCAGATGCGCCAGTCGCGCAAGAGCGCCCAGGTGCGCGGTGGCAGAAACGGTAGCACCAGCACCAGCCCGATGGCAAAGCGCGACCAGGAGATGAAGCCCGGATGCACACCCAGCGTATTGGACAAGAGCTTGCCCGCGGCATCGCCCGCGGGGATGCACGACATCGCCAGAAACATGATGAGCACAGCCCGCTGCATGCCAGGCGCTTAGCATGGGGTAAGCCCATGTGAAATTGTGAAGTTTCGCGTCTTGTGGAGCCTGCGGGGAACAGGTTTAAACTGGGTCCATGACAGAAGCGGTGTCACGTCGGTTCTTTTTGACCTCCAGCGCTGCGGCGGTGGTGACAGGCAGTGCGGCCCTTGCCGCGCCGCCCAAGGCGTCGCTGAGGCCGGTGTTGCGGGCGGATGACTTCTTCAAAAAAGCCGTTCCTGATTTTGAGACGATCCTGCGTGCGCAAAAGCTGTCGGGGCGGGTGGCCTATGCCCTTGCTGACGCCGAAACGGGCCAGTGGTTGGAGTGCGAGAATGAGCTTGCCACAACGCCGCCTGCCAGCACCGCCAAGGCGATCACCGCGCTTTATGCTTTGGACGCGCTAGGGGCCGAGCACCGGTTTGAGACGCGGCTTTGGGCCACGGGTGGCATCGCAGATGGCGTGATCGGGGGCGATTTGATCCTGATTGGGGGCGGCGATCCCACGCTTGATACCGACGGTTTGGCCGACATGGCCGCAAAGCTGAAGGCGCTGGGCATCAAAAGCGTGAAGGGCGCTTTCAAGGTCTATGAGGGGCATCTGCCCGTGTTGCGCCAGATCGATCCGGAGCAGCCGGATCAGGTGGGCTACAATCCGGGCGTTTCGGGGCTGGCGCTGAATTTCAACCGGGTGCACTTCGAATGGAAGCGGGCGGGCGCAACCTACGCCGTGACGATGCAGGGGCGGACGGAGAAGTACCGCCCCGATGTGGGCATGGCGGTGATGCAGGTCCGCGACCGGACGCTGCCGGTCTTCACCTACGAGGACAGGGCCGGGCGGGACACGTGGACTGTGGCGCGGGGCGCGCTGGGCAATGGCGGCTCGCGCTGGTTGCCGGTGCGCAAGCCGGGGCTCTACGCGGGCGATGTCTTTGCCACGCTGGCGGCGGCGCAGGGGATACGCTTGGGCCGCCCGCAGATGATCCAGACGCTGCCCCAAGGCGGGGACCTGCTGATCGCGCGCGCCAGCCCGCCGCTGTTGGGCATCCTGCGCGACATGTTGCGCTATTCCACCAACATCACGGCAGAGATGGTGGGCCTGTCGGCTTCCGTCGCGCGCGGGGGCGCGGTGGCGGATATCCGTGCCTCGGCGGCCCAGATGAACAGCTGGGCAGTCCAAAAGCTGGGCATGAAAGCGCCCGGTTTCGTGGATCACTCGGGCCTGGGCGATGACAGTGAGATCACGGTGGTGGATATGGCGCGGGGCATTCTGGCGGTGAACGCCTCTGAGCTGCGCCCGATCCTCAAGCCCTTCTGGCTGCGCGATGGGGAAGGCAAGATCCTGCGCGATCACCCCGTGAAGGTTGACGCCAAGACCGGCACGCTCAACTTCGTGTCGGGCCTTACGGGGTATATGACCACCGCGTCTGGCCGCGATGTCGTCTTTGCGATCCTCGCCTCTGACATGGACATCCGCGCAGGCATCAGCCGGGCGGAACGTGAACGTCCGCCTGGCGCGCGCACCTGGAACCGAAAGGCTAAACGCGTACAGCAGGCGCTGATTGAGCGCTGGGACGTGCTCTATGGCGATGGTGCCCTGGAGCGCGGCTGAGCGGTG
Source organism: Pseudomonadota bacterium (assembly GCA_039024775.1). Lineage (GTDB taxonomy): Bacteria > Pseudomonadota > Alphaproteobacteria > Rhodobacterales > Rhodobacteraceae > Sulfitobacter. The sequence goes on along the minus strand of JBCCPS010000016.1, from coordinate 12,047 downwards.
GCGACCTGGAGGGATTTGGAGGCAGAACTGGAGCGATGGCGCGCGGCAGGAGAGACGCCGACGTTTTGGTGGCGCGATGATGATACCCAAGCGCCGACAGCCGCGCTGGACCGGCTGATCGCCTTGGCTGAGCGGCATGCAGCGCCCCTGCATCTGGCCGTGGTGCCGGCGGAGATTGATCCGGGGTTAAGGCCTCGGTTGGAAGCGACGGAGGCGGTCTACGCGTTGCAGCACGGGTTTGCTCATAAGAATGGAGAGCCGAAGCCCTTGCGCGCCTCGGAGATGGGCGAGGGTCGGGATCTGGCTCTGACGCAGGCGGATTTGCAAGAAGGCTGGCGGCGGCTGACGGGCGCGCAATTGCCGCGCACGCTGCCCGTGCAGGTGCCGCCTTGGAATAGGATCGGGGACAAGGTGATCCCGCATCTTACCGCTTGGGGGTACCGCGGGCTCTCGAGCTTCTATGCTAGGCCCGCGCGCGAACCGGTGCCGGGCCTGGTGCAGGTCAACGCCCACATCGACCCCATCCGTTGGAAAGCGGGCGCGCGCTTTGCGGGCACCGAAAAGACCCTCCAGCAGTGTCTGGAGCATCTTGAGGCCCGGCGCGAGGGCCGCGCGGACAAGGCGGAGCCCACCGGCTTTTGCACGCACCATTTGCAAACCGATGAGGCCACCTGGGATTTTTGCGCCGCGTTCATGGCGCATCTGAAGGGCCGCATCCGCTGGATCGCGCTGCCGGAGGTCCTGTGACGCTGGAGGTCCGCTATGCCCGCCCGGAGGAACGCGAGGAGGTGTCGCAGTTCATGAACCGGGTGTTTCACCGGGCCAAGTGGGACATCGACGGCTGGCGCAGGCTCAATGCCGGGCGCTGGTGCGGGCCGGAGGGGCGCTATGCGATCGTGCTGCGCGATGGCGCTCAGATGGTGGGCTGTCTGGGGTTGGTCTATGCCCAGCGGATCACAAGTAAGGGCGTGCGCACCACGGCGGATATGACCTCCTGGTACGTGCTCAAAGAGTATCGCGGCGGCGGGATCGGGCAGCGGATGCTGCGGCTGGCTTGTGCGGATCCGGCGGTGACGGTGACCAACTTTTCCTCCGCCAAGGCGGCGGTGCGGGTGCTAGAGAAAGCGGGGCTGGTCGTCTTGGATAAAGAGCGGCTGGTCTGGCATGCGGGCCGCGCGGAGACGCCGCTGACAGTGCATGAAAACCCGCTGACGCTTTCGCAGCTTTCGGAGAAGGACCGGCGGGTGATCGGGGATCATCAGGGCCTCAAGCTGCGCCATCTGGCGGTTGAGACGCCAGGCGGGCTTTGCGCGCTGGTGCTTTATCCGCAAAAGAAACACGACGACTACGTGACCCATGAAGTGATGTACTGCGGGGATCAGGAGCTCTTTGCACAGCATGCGGGGCGCATCGCTGCTTCTGTGCTGCCGCCGCGCGAGGCGATCCTGTCGCTCGACCGACGTTTTGCGCGCGCAGGTATCATCTGCGATGAGGTCACACCCTTTGCGACGCCGCGGTTTTGCCAGCAGGGGCTGCTCGATTTTGCGGAGATCGACATGCTCTATTCTGAATGCGTGCTTTTGAACATCAAGATCCATTGAGCCGCGCGTACCGCGCGCCATATCTTGGCCCATGAAGCCGCTCCCCCTGATCTTTGGTTTGCTCGCCCTTCTACTTGCTGGCGTTTCTGTCTTTCAGCTGGAAAGTGCGCGCGGCGGGCTGACCATCACGCGCGAGGTCTGGGACGGCACGCCTGTGACCACCTACCAGGGCGCGTCGGAGGGCGGCGATCTGGTGCTGGTGGCGCACGGGTTTGCGGGATCGCGGCAGATGATGGAGGCAATCTCGCTGACGCTGGCGCGGGCGGGCCACCGGGTTGTTGCCTTTGATTTTCAGGGGCATGGGCGGCATCAGACGCCGCTTTCGCCCGATATCACCACGCTGACTGGCACCACGGAAGACCTTGTGCGCCAGACGCTTGCCATCGCGGAGGAGGCGCGGCGGGTGAGCGGCAAAACCGGCCTGTCGCTGGTAGGACATTCGATGGCGACGGATGTGGTCATTCGTGCCGCCGACCGATTGGAGGCGGTGGAGAGTGTGGTGGCGATTTCAATGTATTCAGAGGCCGTGCGCCCTGATCATCCAGAACGTTTGCTGGTGATCTCCGGCGCGCAGGAAGGGCGGCTGCGCGAGGTGGCTTTGAACGCCGTGGCGCAGATCGGCCCTGCGGAGGAAGGCGTGACGGCAACTGCGGACGATGTAGAGCGCCGCGCGGTTGCGGCCCCTCTGGTGGGGCACGTTGGCGTGCTTTGGGCGCCCTTTACCAAGACGGAGATTGCATCCTGGGTTGGCGAAACGGCAGAGCCTGCGCGCACCGGGCCCTGGATTGGTGGCCTGCTGGGCGCCATTCTGGTGCTGGGTTGGGCGGCGGCGTCTTTGCTGCCTGTGACCCGCGATGGTGCGCATGGAGCTTCCGTCAAAAGGGCTTTGCTGTCTGCCGTAGTGCCTGCCCCCTTTGCGGTGGCCGCCTCGCTGCTGTCGCTGCCGCTGCTGGGGCTCGCTGGATTTGGGGCCTTGGCGCTGTTCTTCGGGATGTGGGGTGTCATCGGTTTGACGGTGCTGGGCAAGTGGCCGCGCTTGCGCCTTCGGCCCATACTGATCGCTTCGATGCTTCTAGCGGTTGCGGGGCTTGGGCTCTTTGCGCTGGCGCTTGACCGCTATGGTGCTGCGTTTTTGCCCACCGGTCCGCGCTTTGCGTTGGCTTTGGCCCTTGTGCCGTCGATGCTGGCCTATATTGCCTGGGACAGGACAGTGATCGCGGGGCGCGGTGTGGCGCTGCGGGTCCTGCTCCGGCTGCCGTTTCTTCTGGCGCTGGGTGTGGCGATGGGGTTGAACATCCCCGGTATGGGGCTGCTGTTTACTGTACTGCCGGTCTTTGTGCTGTTTTTGCTGGTCTACGGCACCATGGCGTATTGGGTGGAGGCGCGGCTTGGCCCGGCAAGCGCGATCCCCGCGACCGGGATCATTCTGGCCTGGTCCATCGCCGCTTCAACGCCCCTTTTTGCGGGCTAGGTCATGTGACGCGCCCGTGCGCCCCTTTCGATGGCGGCGGCGTGCAGCCGGTCGAGGTTGAGCTCATAGCGGATTTCTTCGAGCAGCCGAAGCTCCGCTTCTTCCAGCGTGCCGTCAGCCGCTGCGACGTCGCAGGCCAGCGCATAGGCGGTCTCAAACAACCGCTCGGGCAGATTTTCGCGGATGAGCCCGAACAGCGCGTCGAGCCCGTCCTCCTGATCAAAGAGATCGAGCACCGTCTTGCTGATCACGCTGAGCCGGTCGTTGTCATAGTCCCCGAACACGGGCAGCATGTTGACCGCCGATTGGATCTTGATGAGCTCCGCCGTGCGGATGTCGGAATCAGAGGCCGACACGGCAATCATCAGCGCCACAAGGCAGTCCTGCGCGCTGAGAGCGTGGGTGATATCGTCTGGCATGCCTACTCCACTTGTGTGTTGCGGTGCAGAATATTGACGCCATATGAGCGAGGCAATAGGCGTGCCGGGGAATTGATGCGGGCGCGAGGAGATGGAGCGATATGTCCCAGTTGATCGAGGCGGCGATGCAGAGCAAGGCCTGGCCCTTTGAAGAGGCGCGCGCGCTGCTCAAACGCTATGAGACCGCGCCGCCCGAGAAGGGATATGTGCTGTTTGAGACGGGCTATGGCCCCAGCGGGCTACCGCATATCGGCACCTTTGGCGAGGTGTTGCGCACCACGATGATCAAGCGCGCGTTTGAGGAGATCAGCGATATCCCCACGCGCCTTGTATGTTTCTCCGACGATCTTGACGGCATGCGCAAAGTGCCGGGCAACGTGCCGCAGCAGGAGATGCTGGCCGAACATATGCACAAGCCGCTGACCTCGGTCCCTGATCCTTTTGGTGAATACGAGAGCTTTGGCCATCACAACAACGCCATGCTGCGGCGGTTCCTGGATACCTTCGGGTTTGAATATGAATTCATCTCGGCCCGGGAATTCTATCGCTCAGGCCAATTCGATGACGTCCTCAAGCGCGCGGCGGAGCGCTATGACGATGTGATGAAGGTCATGCTGAAGTCCCTGCGCGAAGAGCGTCAGCAGACCTATTCGATCTTTTTGCCCATCCATCCAGAGACGGGCCGCGTGCTCTACGTGCCGATGAAGCATGTCGACGGGGCGGCCCATACCGTCACCTTTGATGACGAGGAGGGGCGCGAGTGGACGCTGCCTGTGACGGGCGGGAATGTGAAGCTGCAGTGGAAGCCTGATTTTGGCGCGCGCTGGGCCGCGCTTGGCGTGGATTTCGAGATGTACGGCAAGGAGCATGCGACCAACACGGCGATCTATGACCGGATTTGCGAGCTCCTGGGCGGGCGCAAACCCAATCACTTCAGCTATGAACTGTTTCTGGATGAAAACGGGCAGAAGATTTCGAAGTCCTCGGGCAACGGCATCTCCATTGACGAGTGGCTGACCTATGCGAGCACGGAGTCGCTGAGCTATTTCATGTTTCAAAAGCCCAAGACCGCCAAGCGGATGCATTTTGACGTGATCCCCAAGGCGGTGGACGAATACCATCAGCAGCTGCGCGCTTACGAGACGCAAGACGCCGCCGGGCGGGCAGGCAACCCCGTTTGGCACATTCATGGGGGCGACGTGCCGACCTCGGACATGGTGGTTCCGTTTTCGATGCTCTTGAACCTCGCGTCGGTGTCTTCTGCCGAGGAAAAGTCCCAGCTTTGGGGCTTTTTGCAGCGCTATGCGCCTGATGCCTCGCCCCAGACGCATCCGGGGATGGATGCCGCAGCGGCCCACGCGGTGCGGTACTACAATGACTTCGTGAAACCCGCGAAGGTTTTCCGCGTGCCAACCGATGCCGAACGCGAGGCGCTTATAGAGTTGCGCGATCAGCTCATGGCATGGGACGGCGGGCTTGATCCCGAAGCGCTGCAAAGCATGGTGTTCGCGGTGGGCAAGCCCCGATTCGATCCGCTGCGTGACTGGTTCAAGGCGCTTTACGAGGTGCTGCTGGGGGCCTCGCAGGGGCCGCGTTTCGGCGGGTTCATCGCGCTTTACGGGGTGGATGAAACGGTGGAGCTGATTGATGCGGCACTTGCGGGCAAACTTGCCGCAGGCTGAAACTCTTGCCGGGTGCCCGTCGTGCGTTACCCTTAAGGTACAAGCGATAGGAGAGCAACGTATGGCACGGCACCTTTTGGCACTCATCGGAGGGCTGATGCTGTCGCTCTCCCTCACCTTCAGCGCAGGCGCGCAGCAGAGCGATATTCAAGGCACCATCCAGTCCCAGTTCGATGCCTTCAAGGCGGATGATTTCGAGACGGCGTTTACTTATGCCACGCCGCGGCTGCAGCAGATTTTCCGAAACCCCCAGAACTTTCAGCAGATGGTGACGCGGGGCTATCCCATGGTGTGGAAGTGGGGCACGGTGAGCTTTCTTGACCTGCGCGAGGTCGGTGCGGAATGGGTGCAGATTGTGGAGGTCGAAGATGTTGGCGGGGCCATGCATCTGCTGGCCTACCGGATGGTTGAAACATCCGAAGGCTGGCGCATCGGTGGTGTGCAAATCCTCGACGCGCCGGGCGTTGCGGCGTAGAACAATCGCACTTGAGAAATCTGGTGCGCGCTGGAGCTGTTGCGGCTTTGGCGCGCTTTGACCCAAGGTGATGGGCCAGCATCACAATCAAAGAGACCGAGACGTTTCGCGTCTTGCGATCCGAACACGGTGTGTCGGACAAGCAGAGCTGATTGGCGCAGTTTTCAAGATGCATTTAGCACTGAAGCGCGCCGTTAGCTCTTGAATACACAGACTTTCCCAGAAATCTGAGCCACCCAAAAAGCAGGCATGCCGCCGCTGCGCTCCTGCACCCGGGCGTCGCTTGCTGGATGGGTGTTGCGCGGTGACCGTGCGGTGGTCTCAGCCGCGCTTAACCGGTTCTTGATACTTCCTTTCGCCGCACCGGCTGCGCGCCGGACTGATGAGCAATCCGGAGAGCGGCACCGCACGTGCAGGGGCTGCCCACCCATAAGAAAGGCTATTTCATGAACAAGGCAATCACCGATGGTGTCGTGTTTACCCCTTCTCCGTTTGCGGACGGGCTTGACGTTTATTCTAGCCAGGACGGCACACCGGGGTCGGATACCTATGAGAACGCAGTGAATGCGGCCTTTGTGCCCGCGGATCAGGATTTTGGCGGCGCGCTGGAAATTCTGAAAACCGAAAGCCTCACGCGGCTGCGGTTCATGGGGCAGACGCCGATCCTGCCCGGCTGCTATCTGCAAGTGCGGGTGCGCATCAAGGCCGTCACGGGCAATCTGCCCGCCGCGCGCGTTGCGGCCTATGCCGCCCGGGCCGACGGCAGCCCCATTCCGGGCGCTACGACGATTGGCCCCTCCACCACGCTGACCACCTACGGGGAAGTGGTGGAGGTATCGGCCATTGTGGGCATCGGGCAGCGCGGGGGGGTCGATATGCCCTGGGGCGGAGAGGCGGTTTATGGCCATTTCGGGTTCGATCTGACGGGGCAGAACGGCGGCGTGGTGCGTGTTGACGACATTATCATCGAAGACATCAGCGCCGCTTTTCTGGGTGAGACGGTGTCGCGCATCAACGTGATTGACTATGGTGCCATCGGTGACGGTGTCGTTGACAACGCTGCCGCCTTCGCGCTGGCAAACGCGGCTGCCAATGGGCGCACCGTTTTTGTGCCCGAAGGAAATTTCTATCTGGGCAGTGACACGAGCTTTGATACCAAGGTCGAATTCGAGGGCCGGGTCACCATGCCGACAGCCGCCCAGCTGCTTTTGCGCCGCAACTACGATCTGCCCAGCTACATTGAGGCTTTCGAAGACGAACAGCTGGCGTTCCGCAAAGCCTTTCAGGCGCTTTTGAACAACTCGGATCATGAATCGCTCGACATGGGTGGGCGCAAGGTCTGGGTGACGGCCCCCATCGACATGCAGGCCGCTGTTCCTGACCGACAGTTCTTCTCTACCCGCCGCGCCATTCGCAATGGCCAGCTCGAAGCGGGGCCAAGCCCGGATTGGGACGATGATGTTGTGGTGTCGCAGGCCACCTACAGCCCCGCGAATGCGCGCACGCTGATCAATGTCAGCAACATCAACAACATTCAGGTGGGTTCGCTGATCACGGGCAATGGCGTGGGGCGTGAGGTCTATGTGACCGAAAAGAACAACGGCACCAACACCATCACGATGAGCCAGCCCCTGTTCGATGGGGCGGGCACGCAGAATTTCACCTTCACGCGGTTCAAATACATCCTGGACTTCAGCGGCTTTAACAAGCTGGATCAATTCGGCCTGGATGCGATGGAGATCCAGTGTAACGGGCGGTGCAGCGGTGTGCTTTTGGCGCCTACCGGGGCCACTTTCCGGGTCACCGACACGTTCTTCAGCCGCCCAAAGGACCGCGGGTTGACGTCTCATGGCACTGGCGACCAGGGCATGCTTATCGAGCGCTGCCAGTTTCTGTCCTCCGAAGACGCTCTGACCGTGCCTGCCCGCAGGTCCATCGGTCTGAACGTGAACGCAAATGACAACAAGCTGCGCAACAACCGTGCGACGCGGTTCAAGCATTGGGCGATGGTGACGGGGCAAAACCACGTCATCACCGGCAATCACTTTTTCCAGGGCGATGGGGTGACCAACGGCATTCGGTCCGCGGGGCTCATCATCGCCCGCAGTTATACGTCCTCGGTGATTGCGCAGAACTATGTCGACAACTGCTTTATCGAGTGGACCAATGAGTATGAGGCCGAGCCTGCTTTCAGCGGCGGTTTCAGCTTCAGCTCACTTGGCATCACCGACAATGTGTTCCTGTCGGGCGCGGTGGCGCCCTGGTTCAGCTACATCGTTGTCAAGCCCCATGGGGCGGGGCATTTCCTGAACGGGGTCAACATCACCGGCAACCGGTTCCGGTCTATCAACGGGACCATTGACCGGGCCGAGCGGGTGGATACGACATTCTCTGATCTCGACATGACGCGGGCCAAGAACGTCTACATGAAGGGCAATTCCTATCACAACGTCACTTTCCAGCCACAAAACGCGGCGGAGATCGAGTTCACGCAAAGCTCCACCTCCAACAGCTGGCTGATCGACTGCGCGGATGTGCTGCCCTTTGGGGGGCAGACGCTGAACATCGATTCGATTGTAACGAAGGGACCCATTCGCAACTCCAGCAACGTGGCGCAATACGACATGCCCTACGGTCAGCAGATCCAGGGCACGGACCGCAATCAGGTGCGTGTGACCTGGCCCACAGCGGTGCGCGGCACCATCGGGATCGTCGTGCGGATGGACGACCGTTAGGGGCAGCTGCGTTTCAAAGTGAGGCCTCGCAGGCAACTGCGGGGCCTGCTTGCGTTCTAGAACGTGCGCCAGATGCCGATTTTCAGGCGCGTATTGTTGGTGTCCTGGAAAGGTGCCTCAGCGCCAAAGGTGATACGGAACTTGTCCGTTTTGGGGGCGAAGATCACTGTGGGCGCAACAGAGGTGTAGGTCTCTCCCTGAATATGGGAGACGAACACCTGCAGCATGGCGGCCGTTTTGTCGGTGAAGTTCAGGCCCACGGTCGTGTCCAACTTGCCGATGTGCAGCCGGTGGCGCAGGTCCCAATGCACGGCGGCATCGACATTCACCCAGCCGTAGTCCTCCCCCAGCTTGAACCCGCGCCCCCAGCTGAGCCCCGTCTTGAGCGTTGGCGACACTTCATCGGCCAGCCAGGCCGCGCCAACGCCTAATTCATAGGAGAGGCGGTGCGGCCCATCGCTGTGCATCAGCGGCCTGCGGATGAAGGCGGAAGCATAGCCGCTTTGCAGGCCGTTGCGCAGCGTGGCGAGACCGAAGTCAAAGCCGATGGTCAGGTCGGCGCGCAGCCCGTGTTCTGCATAGACCTCGGAAAAAATGTCGCGAAAGTAGGTTGCGCTAAAGGAGGTCGACAGAAAGCTCGTCCCTTCCTCGCGCAGCCAAGCGCCGGCGCGGGCCGGCGCGCTTTGAAAGTGGCAAATCGCCAGGATGATCAGGACCAAGAAGCGCATCACCTCTCCCAGCCACCATCTTGGTTAATGATGGTTAACAAAGGGTTAGCAACTGCCGCGGCGGCGGTGCCGGGGTCTGTGGTGCTAGAGGTCTTGCGGAGTGAGCCTAAAGGCCTTGCCAAAGCCGCCGTTCAGAAACGCATCGCGCAGCACAAACACGACAAACCGGAAGTCGCCGAAATCGGCGTAGAGCTTGGCCTTGGGCCGACGTGCCAGGTAATGCGCCCTCAGGGAGGCGTGCTCGGCCGCGTCCCGCGCGATGATCCGGGCGCGGCAATGGAGCGTCAGGCGTGGATGGGTCAGCGGGTCGCCTTTGGGGCCGGGCTCTCCCACCAGAAGCGCGCAAAGGGGGTTGGCCTCAAGCGCTGCGGTGTGGCTTGACAGGGTTGAGATCAGGGACATCGCTTGCCCGTCGGGGTTCGTGGCCAGGGCTATGCTGGTCACGCTGGGGCTTTGCGTGGTGGGGTCTGTGACGGCAAGCGCAGCATGGCTCGCCTCTGACAGCAATTGATGGGCGAGCGCGCGGGCTTCGTCATCCGTTTCACGGTAGGGGTCTTTCATACCGCTGCCGCGGGCGCGCAGGCGCGAAAGGCTTCAACGGGGTCCGCGGCGCCCTCCAACGGTATGCTGATCTCTGCCTCTCCGAACAGGGCGCGCATGGTGTGGTTGAACTGCATCCCATTGAGAACATTGCCAAAGCCCGTGTCCTCCACCGACACTTGTGTGCCGTCCACGTGATAGCGGTGCCGGTCGGTGCCGATGGTCAGCGGAGCGGGCCCGTCGAAGGCGAGCCCAAAGGTGGGGGATTGGGGCAGGCCTTCAGGGCGCGTGATGGTGATAGAGTAAAGCGGCGCGGTGGGGTCGTGCGTGAGCGTGACGGTGAGTTCGGGGCTCTCCTGGGTGAGAATGCAGGGGGTGCCGGGAGTGAATTCCCAGGCGGACGCGGAAGTCGCAAAAAGCAGCAGAGGCATAAGTAGACGCATGCGCAGGTATGTAATGCCCTTATACCGCCTGCCCACCCAAGCGGGAGCTTTTGCCCCCGCTCGAGCGCTTTTGTCATCCGTGCGCGTTATAGAAATACGCCTTCACGCTGACGTCCCCGCCTGCATCTTTCCTGTCGCGTCGGGCTTGCAAATGGGCAGTGAGATCAGCCACGAATTTTGCCTTGTTCTGGTACTCGAAAAGCCCACCGTTTGGTTCAAGGATAAAATACCGGTAGTCCCGGTACCCTACGCCAACCGCATGATCATAGGCGGAGATATAGCCCGCCCAGGCGCTTTCCTCGCCTGGTAAGTTACCGGCGACGCCGGTGTCGGTCATCTCTGTCGACGTGGTTGCCGGATTGGAATTGTTAATGCCAAATCGCTCAAAGAGCAGGGTGATGCCGCCTGGTTTACCCGTGTAGTCCTTGTAATAGGCGCCTTGAAACCGCAGCGTGGTAAAGAACTCCTTGAACCCGCTGTGCTCTGTTGCGGCCGCATTTCCACTCAGCAGGGCGCCCATCCAACCCGCGGTGATACCACAGCAAATGCCCTGCGATCGGCCCTTGTTAGAGCCCTTGACCTTTTTGTTATCGGACATCTTCCTGCCCCCGATCCGATCAGAGACCGCCGTATCCACGCCCTCCGGTCCCACCGGGGCGGTGTTCTGGCTTTTGATGATGGTGGACTGATAGGCGTTGGTAAAAAGGGTCTTTTTATAGAGTTTCACGCCGGTCATTTTCTGGCTCCCAAACTGTTTGGCGGAAATTTGGTAAAAGCAGCACTGGCAGGGCACACACAGGCGACCGGAATACCTGTCGCTGTTGTGGAAGCTTTGGACTCTAATGCCGATTTATTCAGTAATCTACGTCACACTATTTAAACTTTTCGCGTGGCGATAAACACTCAGAGGTGGCTCAGGAACGCCGAGCCGTTGAGGTTGGGGGATTTTCCGCTATCGGTTCGACAGCGGGCCAGGATGAAGCAGCGAAGATGCCGAGGCGACCGAACTGCAGCGCCCTGATTTCATACCGATGCGGCACCAGTATGAAAGGCCATTTCCTTTTGTTCGTTGAACGAAATTTAGGCGGGAATACGCTCTGCTCAACCAGCAGATGAGACGGGTCACTCTTTAAGAACCCGTGGAGTTTCTACCCCCGCCGCTTGCGCCGCTTCACGCCACCACGCATCCCGCCCCGGCCCATCGTTGACCGCCCTGACGCCGCCTTGCTATCCTCCACGGCCTTCTCCACCGCGTATTGTCGCGCCATGGGGTCATCCGCAATCGCCAGGTCCACCGTCTCCAGCCGCTTGAGCTCATCGCGCAGGCGCGCGGCTTCTTCGAACTCCAGGTTCTCCGCCGCCTTGCGCATGTCCTCGCGCATGCCGTCCATCACCGCCTGCAGGTTCGATCCCGCCTGCTTGGCGTCGATCTTCGTCGTCACCCGCGCCTGATCCGTGTCGCCCTTGTAGAGCCCCGCCAGAATATCATCGACATTCTTCTTAACCGTCTCAGGCGTGATCCCGTGTTCCTCATTATAGGCGATCTGCTTGGCCCGCCTCCGCTCTGTTTCCGCCAATGCCCGCTCCATGGAGCCGGTGATCTTGTCGGCGTACATGATCACGCGGCCTTCCGCGTTTCGCGCCGCGCGGCCAATGGTCTGGATCAGCGAGGTCTCCGAGCGTAGGAACCCCTCCTTGTCCGCATCCAGAATGGCCACCAGCCCGCACTCGGGGATGTCGAGCCCTTCGCGCAGGAGGTTGATTCCGATAAGCACGTCAAAGGCGCCAAGCCGCAGGTCGCGTAGGATTTCAATCCGCTCGATGGTATCGATATCCGAGTGCATGTAGCGGACGCGGATGCCCTGTTCGTGCATGTATTCGGTCAGGTCCTCCGCCATCCGCTTGGTGAGCGTCGTGCAGAGGACGCGGCCACCAGCATCGGCGACGTGGCGG
>JBCCPS010000015.1:0-47173 GCA_039024775.1 Pseudomonadota bacterium | reverse complement strand
CGCAGCCCTCGATCTGGATGCGGACATCGTGCTTTTGTCAGCCTGCAACACCGCGGCAGGTGCTGCGGAGGGAGAGACGCTCTCGGGCCTCGCCCGCGCGTTTTTCTATGCGGGTGCAAGATCGCTCGTGGTGTCCCATTGGCCGGTGGACAGCGATGCTGCCGTGCGGCTGATGACCAGCGCGTTCAAGGAACTCTCGGACACGCCGCAAGATGGCGCGCCTGTCGCATTCCAGCGCGCGATGCTGGAGGTGCTTGATGACCCGACAAGCGGAGATCGCGAGTTGCACCCGCGCTACTGGGCGCCTTTCAGTCTGGTTGGCAGCAGCCTTTGATACCGCACTCAGCCCATTGAAACGCGGTAACATCTAACCCTTGCCGACCCGCGCGCGCCGTTGACAGGACACCGGGAATGCCGCTCAATCCCGTTACCGTTCAAAAGGCACCTGAAGACATGGCCATCCTGGCGCACATCCACCGCTGCCCTGTTTGCAAAACGGAGATCACAGCGCAGCGCGTTCATCATCCCGGACATTGCGGGCAGCCCGCCTGCGCGCGTCAGATCGCGGTCGCGGCAGCGCAGGCGCAGGAGGCGCAAAAGAAAGCGGCCTATCGCAAAGAGGCTCACGCGCTGCGAGAAGCCTGCGCGCCAGAAATTACAGCGCTTGCAAACGCCTGCGCGGCTGCGCCTGACGACATCGCGGTCGCGGTCGTGCCCCATCGGGAGAGCCCGCTGGTGCCGCTCCCCCGTGCCACGCGTGAGGCCTATCTGGATCATCTCAGCACAATTGTAGAGGAGGCCTTTGCCCAGGATCTGCCGCTGGAGGGACGCGACACGACAGCTCAGGCGCAGGAGCCGCATCCCTGGCACGGCGCGGGCTGCAGGGCTTGCGAGGGCCGATGCTGCGCCCAAGGAGGCGGGGACGCGCATGCCTTCCAGACGGTGGCGCTGATCCAGCATCTGCGTCATGCTCATCCCACCCTCGGGCCAGACGACATGAAAGCGCATTTTGAAGCCGCGCTGCCGGTGGCGCACAACGCAAAAGCCTGCGTTTTTCAAGGGGCTTGCGGCTGCACACTGGAGCGGGCGTGGCGGGCGGACATCTGCAACGCGTTTGCCTGTTTTGAACTGCGCCGCATCGCAGATCACTTCGACCCCGCACACCAAAGCGCTGTTGCGATTTTCAGCCGCGGACAGGGCTCCACGCGCCGCTTTGCCAGCTACATTGCGAATGAGACCTCCGGCGAGGAGGCATAAAATCCCCGACGCGCAGCGCTTTCAAAGACCTCTTGCCAAAGCCAGGACGGCGCAAGCGGTTGCGGCAGTGCAAGACCCGTGAAAAGAGCAGCCTCCTTCTGGCGCGCGACATCCTGCGCGCTGAGGCCCACCATGTAGAGGTGGTCCATCAGCGGCGCGCAGCCCAGCGTTTCTGCACGGTGGATAAAGCCCCGCTCCGGCAGGATGACAAGCGTACCGGCCGGCAGGGCCGCGATCACGGGATCGACCGCGTCGGACGCCAACAGATCGATCAGCACCACATCAGCTTCCGCCGTAACGGCAGGATCGTCAAAAGCGCCGACATGCACCGGGAATTCACCGCGCCAATCGCCCTGCTCTTGCGCCAAGACCACGCCCGCGCAGTCGTCAAAGAAACAGGAGGCCGCCCGCAACGGGGCCGCCTCCGTGCACCCCAGATGCACAAACCGGCGCGGGCCGGCTGCACCTCGGCCCAGCAACACCCGATGCGCCCCGTGCAAGGTCTGGACCAGCACGCTCATCTTCATGCCAGCCCAGGGTGCTGCCCGGTCGAGAAGCGTCAAGGCCGTGCTTGTGTGCGAGGGGTGGGCGCCGCGCGCGGCCTGCAAGGGCCGCTGCATGGGCGGAACCTGCTGGCGGATCACATCATCGCACGCGGGCCACCGGATGGCCTCCGCCCGTATCCTGTCCGCCAGTTGAATGAGTGGGAAAGGGCGGGTCTGGGGAGGCAATTGGCTACAGGCCAGCAGCGTCTGGTGGATCGCCGCGAGATGCTTGAGGATGTGCGGTCTCAGGATATCGATCTCACCGATACGCGCCTCGGGCCCGCGGTCAAGCTCCGCCGCGATCCGCGCGGCCTGCGCGCGCAAATCCTCTGCGCGCGCCTGCAGGTCCGACTGCAGACGCGCAGGATCGTTCACTCCGTCAGACCGTAGGCCGCGCGGATGCCACGCTGGGTGCCGGGGCCGAAATCACCGTCAATGCCACCGTCATAAAAGGCGAACTGGCTCAGCTTTTTCTGCAATTCCTTGCGGGTCTCGATCTTGAACATCTCGGGCTCGGAGCTCAGCAGATTAAAGACATCCTCCGCCCCTGTGCGCAGCGCACGATAGAGGTATTCGGCAGCATCCGCTGGCCCCCTACCCGCGATGTTGCCATCGTCGATCATCGCCGCCCAGTTGAACATCGCCTGCGGGTGGCGCAGGTCAGCGGCGCGCTCGAAATACTTCAGGGCGCGCTCAGGATCGCGGGTCACGTTGAGCCCGCCCTGAAAGAAGATGAAGCCCAGATCGTTGAGCGCATCCGCGAAGTTCTGATCCGCCGATTGCAGATAAAGCTCCAGCGCGCGGTTGAAATCCTGCGGCACGCCAAGCCCCCGCTCGTAAAGCTGCGCGAGCTCAAACTGCGCCTCCGCCGAGCCTTCGCCCGCCGCGCGCTGGAGGAATTCCGCCGCTTCTTTGGGGTCATAACGCGGATCCACGGAGTTGAGCCGCATGTAGGCCAGGCCCAGCATCGAGCGGGTATCACCCTGATCGGCGAGTGCCGCCAGTTGCACCTCTTGGTCGGATTCAAGCGCCGCCCAGGCCTCCCGCCGGTTGGTGTTGGCGATCACGGCGGAGCCTTCGTCGGTGCTCGCGATGTAGAACGGTGTGCCCGACAGCGAGCCGTAAGTATGGGGCTCTTGCTGGTTGCCGGTGGATTGCAGCACCTGGTCGCGGACCTTGCGGAACATCAGGCTGATTTCAAGATCGGGCTGCACCAGGTTGTCCATCAGCGCGCGGGCAAAGGGGCTGTTGCCGCGCCCCGTGCCATCCAGCGCAGGCTCGCCATCCTTGGCGGCAAAGGCCACCATCGTGCCCCGGTCGGGGCTCGGCGCGGCCATACCGGTGGAACCAATCGAACGCGTCTGTTCCGCCGCCGCCTGGGTCTGGTCGAGCGCTTCCTGGGTCAAAAGATCGCCGAAGGGATTATCGCGGCAGCTGTCAAGGATCACGATGCGCATCTTCCGCGCCGCCTCCACCGAGGCGAGCAGCTGCTTGAGCGACACGCCCTGGCGCTGGATGTCCTGGTTAGAGGTCACCGCGGCATCCACGGGGATAAGGAAATTCTCACCCTGCACCTCCACCCCGTGACCTGCGTAATAGATCAGCGCGAGATCTGCGGTTTCCGCGCGAAACGCGAATTCATCCACCGCCGTGCGCAGGTCCTCTGCGCCTGCATCAAGCACCGTGGTGACGTTGAACCCAATGCCCTCCAGCGTGTCGGAGATGCCGCGCGCATCGTTGAGCGTGTTGTCCAGCTTCACGATAGTTTGATAATCGGCCATGCCGATCACCAGCGCAATGCGTTCATCCGCCAGCACCCGGAGGGGCAGCAGAGCGATGAAAATGACAAAGATCAGGCGCATAAAACCGTCCTCTCTTGAAAAACTTTGCAACAATGGGTCATATTTTACCCTCTTTGCGCCACTGTTGCAGCATCTGTTTGCTCACTTCAAAGTGCATTGAATCCTCACGCCCCCAGGCGGCCCCCCAGGCCCAGCCTTCCTCGATGAAGAAATCCGCCAGAATGGTGAGGCCCAACTGGGTTTTGCCATCCCCCAGCGTGTCGAGCTTGCCGTCGATGTTGAGATCCACCGCGAGCCCGAAAGAATGGGTGGAGGTGCGCCCCCGGGTGCCGCGGATCTGCCGCACGCAGAGCGAGCCGGCGGTGTTGATCCGGGCGTAAAGGTCCGGATCGGTCGCCTCCACCTTGGCAAAGACGCGCTTGAGGCTGTCGATGGCCGGCTGCAGCATGGAAACCCGGATCGGCCCCACCGTGTCCACCACCAGCATGGAGCGCAGCTTGGGGTTGGTCATCGGCTCGCATTTGTCGCTGAGGTTTTCGCGCGGGCGGCCCAGGAAATTCTCCAGCCAGCGCGATCCGGCCACATTGATGCCCCTGTTCACGTTACGCCTGTTCGCGATGAGCACGACCTGCGCGTAATTGTCCGCGATGGCGTTCTCTCCGTCGGGTTGAAAGCCGTTGTCGTCCTGGGTGCCAAAGGACGGTGCCTGCGCGGTGGGCACAGGGCGGTTGGCCAGCACCTCCAGCTGTTCCTGTACTGCTGTGAGCTGGGCCTGCACCGCCTCCATCTGCTGGCGCAGGCGCTCGATTTCGATGCGCGCGCCGCTGTCGATGCTGGGGCCGGTGGCGTTAACGTCAAAATCATCCTCCTGCACCGCGTAAACCACGGCCAGGATGATCAGCGGCAACGCCAAAAGCGCTATCGCCCCGATGATGACATAGACCGCGCGCACAAGGCTGCTCCGCTTTTGCTCATGCTGGAAACTGCGAAAACAGCCTGTGCCAGCGCCGGCTGGGTGTCAACGCTTTGCCCCGAAAACAAGGGTCAATTGTCTTGGCATCCTTGAGCGATCTGGCTAAGCTTCCTACATTATATTGGCGAGATTATTTTATCACTTTCCGCAAAGAGAGATTTGGACATGACACAGCATCTAACAACGGCGGCGGGCGTTTTGGCGCTTGCCATTGGGTCCTTTGCCGCGCCGGTTTTCGTGGCGCCTGCCCCTGCGCAGGAACAATCGGTCGAAGAAATGGCCGAACGATTCAAAAAGCAGAAGACGCGAGGTTTGAGCATCGCGACACCCACCAACAACACGGCAACAGACACAAGCACCCAGACCACGACCACCACGCCGACTGAGGTGGCAGCGACCGCCGTGCCGAAAGAGGAGCAGGTGAACGTCAACATCTCCTTTGATTTTGACAGCGCCGCGCTGCGCGAGGATCAAAAGCCCAAGCTCGTCGCGCTGTGCTCAGCTCTCAAGGCTGCGGACGTTCAGAAAATCCGCATCCTGGGCCACACCGATGCCTCCGGGTCAGAGGCCTATAATGAGCGTCTGTCGCGGCTGCGCGCGGAGGAAGTGAAGCGCTTTCTAACCTCTGACTGCGGCTATCCGGCGGACCGGATGGAAGCGACAGGCGTGGGCGAGCGCTATCTCTTCGACACCAGTGATCCGCGCGGCGACGTAAACCGCCGGGTCGAATTCCAGGCGCTCGGCTAAGCCGCGGCGCGTCGGGTGGCGGGGGCAGCGCATCGGGGCATCTTCCAAGTGGGGGATGTCCTGAACAACACCTACCGGATCGAAGAAGTACTGGGCCGCGGCGGCACCTCGGAGGTCTACCGCGCCCGCTCCGAGATATCGGGCCGGGTGGTCGCGCTCAAAGCGCTGCGCCAGGAGTTCTCCCGCAATGAGGATTTCCTCGCGCTCATGACGCGCGAGGAAGACATGCGCGAAATCCGCCATGAGGCGGTGGTGCGGTACTACGACAACCAGCGCACGCAGGACGGGCTGGTCTATCTGGTGATGGACTACATCGAAGGGCCCGCGCTCGATCAAAAGCTTGCCGAAGGCGGCATGTCGGCCGACGACCTCATGATCGTGGCGCGGCGCGTGACGGAAGGTTTGGTGGCCGCGCACGGCAAAAAGATCGTGCACCGCGATCTGTCACCCGACAACATCATCCTGCGCCACGGCAACCCTGCAGATGCGGTGATCATCGACTTTGGCATCGCCAAGGACACCAATGAAGGTGCCGAAACCATAGTCGGCAATGAATTTGCCGGCAAATACGCCTATGCCGCGCCCGAACAGCTTTCCGGCCAGACGGACGCGCGCGCGGACATCTATGCTTTGGGCGCGCTGCTGCTGGCGACCTTCCGGGGGGAAAAGCCCGATGCGGGCGCCAATCCGATGGAGGTGGTGAACAATAAGGCCAATCCGCTGGACACCACCGGCGTGCCAGAGCCCATGCGGGGCCTGATCGACGCGATGACGCAACCCGACCGGGAAAAGCGGCTGCAAACCGCGCAAGCGGTGCTGGACCAGATCGATGGTGTTGGTCAGGGCCTTGCCACGCCACCTGGGCTGGACGAGGCGACCGTCATCGTGCCCATCCCGGAACAGCCCGCGCCCGCGCCGCTGCCCAAAAGCGCGCAAAAGCCTGCATCACCGCCCCCCGCCGCCAAGACACCCGCGCCTAAGGCCAACGGCGCGCGCAATGCAGCACTTGCCGCTGTCGTGCTTGCCGCTGTGGCGGGCGGAGGATTCGGGCTCGGGCTTTTTGACGGGCTGCTTGGCCCCCGATACCCCAGTGCCGATCCTTTCGTGTTTTCAGCGGCGCGCGCGGCGGACGATGCACCGAAAGTCGCGGGCAACGTGCCATCCGAGGCCGTGCGCGACGATCTCGTGGCGCTGATGGACGAATTGGGCGGCAGCGCTGACCTGACGCTGGCCAGCGGTGACATCCACGCGGACTGGGGAGCGGATATCACGCAGTTGATCGGCATGATCTCCGTCCTGCCGGAATGGCAATTGGCAGCCTCGGGCGACGATGTGACCGTCTCTGGCACCACGGACGACGCCACGCAGCACGCACAACTGATGGCAATCTTTGACCGTGACGGCCTACCGGAGGGGCTGACCGGCACCACCGACATCGCCTATGTGCCCCGTTTTTTGCAAGCCGATTCCGTGAGACCAATTCTGGAACGTCATACGGACTGCGGCCCCATCCAGCTGCTTGATCCGCCCAGCGCGGGCTACGGGGATGACGCGCAGGTCAGCGTGAAGGGCAAAGTGGCTGACATCGCCACCCGCGTCGCGCTCTCAGATGACCTTGTCGCGGCCATCGATGGGCGTGATCTGTTGCTGGATGTTGAGGTGCTGAACCCGACGCTCTGCGCCATCGACGCGGTCCTGCCAAATGCGCCCGCAGGCGGGTTTGAAACGACGTTCCGCATGGGCGCGGATGGGTCGGAAAATGCCTCCGGCCGCTTTTTTGTGGGCGAGAACCCGGTGATCGATGTGACCGTGCCAGCGGGAGTGAACAGCGGTTACCTCTTTGTCTCCGCCCTCGATGTGTCGGGCAAGGTGTTCCACCTGCTGCCCAATGTCTTTGAGAATGAAAACGGTGTGGCGGCACTGAGGGACGGCGCGACGGGGCCGATGAACATCCGGGTCGCCTATCCGCTTGCGGATGCCGGGGACGGCAGCAAGCTGGCCTTTACGGTGGATGAAAGCGCGCTTGGCAAGACGCGGATCATCGTGTTGCACGCCGACGACCAGATCTTTGGCGGTCTGCGCCCGACCGAGGAAAGCGCGGGCGGCTATATCGAAGCGCTTGCAAATTACTCAGGCGTGGTGCGCACGTTGGATAGCAGGATATTGACTACAGCGAAGCCTTGAGGGGTTGGGGGCTTTAAAGCATCCGACCCAAAACCCAAGACCTACGCGACAGAGTTCCATGCGCCGTCCCGCGGGGTGGCGCAGATGCGCCGCGCCATGGGGGCGGGAGGGCGCAGCCCAACAGTGCCTGTTGGGCGGGTGCTTTGAATGGAGCGGGGTGTCTCTGGTTTTGGGTCGGATGCTCAAGCGCTTAGTTTGTGATCGGGGCAGGACCGCGCTTTTGCTCACGCAAAAACTCTCGTCCCGCTAGGCAGACTGCGGCGCAGTCGCCTTGGACCGCGCCTTTGCTTTCGCAAAGACTCTTATCCTGCTGGCAACATGCCATTCGGCATGTTGCTTAAACCACATCCACCACGATGATGGAGATGTTGTCCGCGCCGCCACCCCCCAGCGCGATGGCGAGGAGCTTCTCGCTCACCGTTTCAATCGGCACGCCCGTGAGCGCGCTCTGCAATCGTTTGAGGGAGGCGTATTTGTTGAGCCCGTCAGAGCAGAGCAGATAGCGGTCACCGGGGGCCACTTCGCCGCGCAGCTTGTCCAGTTCAAGCGCTTCGCCCACGCCCACCGCCCGGGTGATCGCGTTGGACTGGGGGTGATGTTCGGCCTCGTCCCAGGTCATCTCTCCCGCCAGAACCAGCTCTCCCACCACCGAATGATCCGTGGTCAAAAGCTCGATCTCGCCCGCGCGCAGACGGTAAAGGCGGCTGTCACCCGCCCAAAGGCAGACAAAATGCGCATCCGCGACCATGAAAGCCACAACAGTCGCGCCCATTGTGACGCCGCCACGGGCTTCGATTTCGCCCAGGATCGCGGCATGCGCGCCCTGCAGCGCGCGCCTGAGCGCCTGCATCTGCGCGCCGGGGTCCTCCTGCGGCGGCAGCGTGGCCACCGCATCCACCACGATCTGGGAGGCGACATCGCCCGCCGCATGCCCGCCCATCCCGTCAGAGACAACCCAGATGCGCTGATCCGGAAGCGCCAGGATGCTGTCCTCATTGGTCTTGCGGATATGCCCGACATGGGTGAGAGCCGAATGGCGCAGACGCGTCACTGCGACACCTCCCGCGCCGCGCGTGCGGGCCAAAGGGCCAGGTCAAAAAGCCTGCGTGCATCGAGGGCCAATGGCAGGCCGGGTGTTGTCATGTCGAGCTGGCCATGCGCCAGAACCGCGCGCCAGGTGGCCCCGGCAGAGGCCGAGGCCGGAGCGGCAGATGGTGGCACCCGCGCCAAGGTAGCAGCCAAGTGCGCGCGCGTGGCATCAGGCTCCAACGCGGCCAGCGCCACCTCTTCGAGCGCCTCAAAAACGGCCTGCTCCGCCCCTGCCCCCCGGCCCGCGAGCGTGAGTGGAAAGGCCCGGCCCACGCGATCGACAGAGGGCATCATCACCCCAAAGACCGGATCACGCCCCGCCAGACCGGGGGCCAGCGTGAAACGCCAAATGGGCGCGCTGTTGTAGGCGGGCGCGAACCTGTCGCCAAGTGCTGCGCGTGAAGCCTGCAAGCTCTGCTGAAGCCAGGCATCCCAAACGGACACAAATCCGCGCGACAGGTCCATCCTCAGGAAATCGCCCATGCCGGGCATCTTCCCATATGCGCCATAGCCGCTCACGCCGTTCAGAACGACTTCGGACAGCTGAAAGCGCCCAGCGCTCTGAGCGTGAAGGGGTTTAGCGAGGCGCCCGATTGCATCTGGAAGATGGCGATGCGCCCGCCGATGTTGAAGATCACGCGCTTGCGGTCCGGCACGTTGGTGTTGCGCACCTCCGCCGCATCCAGCATCCGGAACCAGGCCCAGGAGCCTGTGTACTGGATCCCGCTTTCCGATCCGGGCCGGGTGGGCGCAAAGGTGATCCGCGTGGCCCCCACAGCGCCAGGCCACCTGACGGCAGTGGGCCGCGGCGTGCCATCGGAATGGGCAAAGCTGACCTGCTGGCCGTCGATTTCCAGGATGACCTGCTGCGCCTTGGGGTCAAGCGCCTCTGGCGTCAGTTGAAACTGCACGTTGAGCGCGGGCGATCCGGCGAAGAAAGCCTGCTGGATGAGCCGCGCGTTCTCAAACTGTTTGAGCACCGCGTCAGAGATGCCCAGATCGGTCTGGTTGACCTGTTTGAACGTCCAGGGCCGCTTGGTCTGGTCCACGAATTTCGCGAGGTTTTGGTTGAAAAATTCGTCGATTTTGCCGCCCGGTCGGAAAAGCTCCGCGAACTCGATGAGCGGCGCATCCGTGTTGGCGCGGCGCTTGAAGGGGTAGGTGTTGGTCGTCACCCGCTCACACATGGGCAGCACATCCTGCTTCCAGCGCTGGTCGATGCCTGCGCGCGTGCCTTCGGTCGCCACGCCGCTGGAGCCCACTGTGATTTGGCTCGCCCAGCGCTTGAGCGGCCCTTCCTCGATCCGGCCCACTGCCGCCTGAAAACGCGGCAGAGCGGTCGAATTGTCCTGCGGATTGCCCACGCCGCCTGCGAAATTGAGGTTGGAAAGCTCCTGATAGACCTCCTTGAGCTGATCGATCAGGGCATCAAGCTGCGAGGGCTGGCCTTCGGGTTCTTCCGTCAGCCGGTGCAGCCAGTCGAAATGCTTGTCCACGAAGGTGCCCGGCGGTTCGGGCGCCCGGCCCGTCTCCGCCGCTTCCGCCTTCATCATCGCCTCAAGAAAGAGCCTGCTGGTGGGCGACAGCCGGCCGGTTGCCAAAGCGGCTGCCGCGCCGCCGCCTTCCTCCGCAGCCGCGCCCGCAAGCGTGCCACGCTCCTCAGCCAGGCGGGTTTCATCGGACACCGCCTCAAGCACATTGATCACAGGGGAGGTGGCCCCCGACAAAACATTCGTCACCTCCACCGCCGCTGCCAAATCGGTCATGGGGATCACGTCCAGATCGCCCAAGAGCCTGTCATACTGCAGCACGAAATCGCTGTAATAGAGCCCCAGCACATCGCGGCTGAGCCGGATCAGCGCCTCTTGCGACTGCTCTTGCGCGCCCGCCTCGCCCAGGATCCAGCTTTCGTTCTGAAGCTGTGCCGAAACGGTCAGCGCCTGTTGCAGGAAGGTGCCGTGAAAACCGTCGTAGGTGTAAATCCCCGGGACCCCGTCGTTAAGATTGGCGCCCGAAGACCGGCTGAAGGCGCGGGCAATGGCGGGGCCGCCCACGTCCGTCAGACGAAACTCCGGCAGGTCGCGCGCCACGGCGGATTTGATGATCCCGTCATAAACCCGTTCGGCCAGTGGCATGCGCGTCAGCACCTCTTGCACCGCTGCGACCAGATCGTTGTTGAGCGACACCGGCTGCATGGGTGCGGACATCAGCACCTCCAGATGCCCTGCGAGATCCGCGCGCAGCTTTTCGCGCGCGATGTCGGGGAATGCCGCCTCCCAGTCCTGCTCGAACCAGGCGCTGACCAGCCCAGGGTTGAGCGGGCCCACCTGCCCCAGCGTCAGATAGACCTTAAGCGTCTCATAGAGCACATCGGGTTCATTGATGCTGCTTTGCATCTGATTTTCGAGCCTGAGCAGCAGGCGTGGCAAAAAATGCGTGTTGAGCGCGGACCGGTAGGTCAGTCGCTGCTGATTGGCCAGCTCCCGCCCCTGGTAAAGCCCCCAGCCCAACCCTTCGGGCGTGCCAGAGACGCGGATGGGATTGGCCGGGTTGTTGGGCAGATCGCGCAGCGTGTTGAGCGCGGGCACGAGCGACAGGAAGTCCGTATCCCCCACCGGGCTAGGCGCGATCAGCGCGGCCTCTTCGCGGTAGGTCTCGATCCCTTCCTCGGTCGTGGCCAGAAGCTGGGTGTTGCCCAGATAGCTTTGGCCCCAGACCCAGCCCATGCCGAGCGCGGCCAGGATCACGGCCGCGAAGGCCGCGCGCTTGGACCAGCGGTAGCGGCGCTCGACCTTGTCATCGGCACTCACCAGCCCCGCTTCGGGAAAAATAACACTGGCGAAAAGGTCATAGAGGAAGAAGGACCGCCCCGTCCCGCGCCCCGTACCCAGCGCCTGCCGCCCGATGCCAAAGGTACGCGCCATGCCCAGCATCAGCCGGTCGATGGGCGTGCCCTCTTGCGTGCCGGAGGTGAAGTAGACCCCGCGCAGCATCTGGCGGTGTTCGTACTTATTGTCCTGAAACAGTGCTTCCAGAAAGTCATGGGCCACCTGCCGGACAGAGGCGACCTGGTTCGGGAAGGTCGCGATCATGGAGCGGCGCGCGGGGTCAGTCTCCGTCTGCACTTTTTCCAACAGCTGTCCGTTCAGTTGATCCAGCAGCAGCGAAAACTCGGTCTCAAACGCCTCCAGCACCCGCGCCTTGGTGCCTTTCTTGGAGAAGGGCAGCGTGAAGCCCCAGACCTGATTGCGCTCCTCCTTGCCAAGCCCCTCGAAAAACTCCGCAAAGCCCGCCAGCAGATCGGCCTTGGTAAAGAGGATATAGACCGGGAAATGCACGCCGAGGTTTTCGCGCAGTTCATGCAGGCGGCGGCGCACGGCGGTGGCGTGGCCCTTCTGGCTTTCTTCGTCCTGCATGGACAGATCAGACAGGCTGATCGCGACAATCGCGCCGTTGATGGGCTGGCGCTTGCGGTGCTTTTTCAAGAGTTTGAGGAAGCCCAGCCAGGCCGCATTGTCCGCCTCCGCATCGCTCTCCTGCGTGGTGTAGCGGCCGGCGGTGTCCACCAAAACCGCGTCATCGGTAAACCACCAATCGCAGTTGCGCGTGCCGCCCACGCCCGCGATGGAGGTCGCATCCTCGCCATCCGCCAGCGGGAATTGAAGCCCGGAGTTCACGATGGCCGTCGTCTTGCCCGCGCCGGGCGGCCCGATGATGATGTACCAGGGCAACTGGTAGAGGTGGTTGCGGCCCCGTTTGGAGCGGCGAAGCTTGGTCATCGCGGCCTTCAATTTGCCACGCATCTCGCCCAACTCTTCGCTCACGATCTCGTCGTCGGTTTCCACCGGTTCGGCCATTTCCACGATGTCTTCGGTGAGCTTTTCATCCCGTTTGCCCGCCGTCAGCAGGATCAGCAGGATCACCAACAGCGCGAGGATCCACAAGACCGCCAGCCCCACGAGCACACCCATCGTGCTCTCAAACGGGCGCCAGTCGCCAAGGGCGAGAAAGGCGCCCAGAAACCAGATCAGCGCGGAAAAGGCGAGCGCCACCATCACGGTGATGCCGATGCCGGAGAAGATGGCGCGGATGATCCTCATGTCTGCTCCTCGCGCACGAGCACAAGTTCGATGCGCCGGTTCTTGGCCCTGCCCTCTCGCGTGGCGTTGGTCGCGATGGGCTCCTTGTCGGAACGGCCTTCTGGCGTCAGCCGTGCAGCGCCATCGCCAAAGACCGACGCGATCTCTTTGCGCACCGACTCAGCCCGCGCCAGGCTCAACGCCATGTTGGAGGCAAAGCGCCGGCTGGACAGCGGCGTGGAGTCCGAATGCCCCGCGATGATGATGGGCCCGTTGGTGTCCACCAGCGCCCGCGCCACCCGATCAAGCGGGGTGCGGAAGCTGTCAACCAGCTGGTCGGAGGCCGGTTTGAACATGCCCGCGCCTGCGATGCGCACGGTGATGGCCTGGGCATCGGTCAGCACCTCCACCAGGCCCTCATCGATCTCGGGCTTGAGAAACTCCTCCACCTTCTTGAGCAGGTCATCCTGGCTGGGCGGGGGCGGCGCAATGACAGGCGGCGCGCGGCGCTCCAGCGTGGCCACACCGCCTGGGTCGAGTACGGAGAGCTGGCCCACGATGTTCTGGGTCTGGGCATTGAGAAGGTAGGAGAGCACGAAAAAGCCCGCCGCCAGCATCGCGGTGATGGCAGCCACTGAAATCCAGAAGGGTTTCCAGGCCGACAGGGCGCGGTGCGGCGCGTCCTGCCCCCGCCAATGGGGCGACAGGCTGCGGTCAAGATCGCCCCGGTAGGTGCGGATGATCCGTGCGAGCCCTGCCCGGATGTCCTGATGCTTGTCGCGCCCGTCCTTGTCCACGCGCAACCGGCCCTCAAAACCGAGGCTCAGGCACATGTAGACAAATTCCAGCATGTCGATGTTGCCCGCCGGGTCCTTCTCCAGCCGTGCCAGCAGATCATAGAACCGGTCGCCGCCCACGGTTTCGCGGTGAAACGTGGCCACCATGCTCTGCTGGGACCACTGGCTGGCCCCGCCCCAGGGCGTGTTGAGCACCACGTCGTCGATGGTGGCACAAATGGTATAACGCGCGACCTTGATGGCGGCGGGGTCGATCTTGTCCTGCAGGGCGCGGGCCTCAAAGGCGCGCACTTCCGCCACGACAGACCGGCGCAGCGCGTCCGGATCAGGGTGCTGCGCGCGGTTGCGGATGCGTCCGATCAGGGAAAAGAGCGTGGCGGCGGCGGCATTGAGCGGGTTCATCCCGGTGAGCGCGACAGAGACGTCTTTGTCACTGCCCGCACGCGCCGCAGTCGGCTCAGCGCGCGGAGCTTCAGGCGCAGGCGCGGGTGTGGCAAGGGGCCGCCTGCCGCCCGGATTGGGGCGGATCACGGTGCGGTCGGTGTCACCCGGTTCCGCGAAGGGATCGTCTTGGTCCGCTGTCATCACCCGTGCCTGATCGCCCAAAGCTCCATCTGCAAACCGGGGTATTCCCCGGCCACATGCACCGCGACGCCGCCCGAGGTGGTCATCTTGCCCCAGATCGGGCTGTCGCTATCCAATTCAAAGTACACCACATTCGCCGCATAGGGTATCTGGCGCGGCGCCACCGGCAAGGGGCGCATCGGGATGCCCGGAAGGGCGGAATTCACCAACTGTCGGATCTCCTCCACCGAGCCGATCTTGGCCTGACCGCCAAAATGCCGCCTGATATTCTCCGCTGGCACATCGGCGCTGACGGCCAGCACGAAACCGGCGGTGGTGATGAGCTTGCGATCCGCGATCACGCCCACGCTGATCCCGTATTTGCGCGGATCAAGCGGGATGGAAACCGCCGTCTGCTCCAGAACCGAGCTCAGGTACTGGCGCAGCAGCCGGATCACGGTGGCAAAGGTCGTGCTCAGATCATGGTGCTGATAGGCGGGAAACTCCGGCGGGTGCTTTTGCGGGGCCATAAAGGTGGAGAGCTCGCCTGCGAGCGAAACGCAGTCGCGGTAGAACTGAACCGGGTGCAGGTTTTCGATGCCAAGCTGGTGGCGAATGGCGGGCAGCGCGCGGTTGACGGCCTGCAACAGCAGGAAATCCTGGATCTCTGCGGCACCCTTCGTGGTGCCCGATTGCGCGATGCGCCCGGCAAGTGCGTTCATGCGGTGGGCGAGCAGCCCCTCAAGTTCTCGCGCGAAGCCCAGCAGGGGCGTTGCAGCGCGGATGTCGAGACAGGAAGGCACAAAGGCGCTGTCGAGCACGACCTCCTGATCGGACTTCACTTCGATGATGCGCGCGATGGGGATGACGAGACGGTCGGCCAGATCATCGACCTCAAGCGCGAATTGCAGACGCAACTTGCCGACGGTCAGCATCGCGGCCTTCTTGCCCGATCCGGCAGTGTCCGTCACCTCCAGCTCTGACATGCGAAAGCGGGTGTTGGACAGCTCCGCCCCGCTGGGATCAGCCTCCGCCGCGCCCTGGCGGCGTTGCGGCACCGATAGGTAGACGACGCAATCCTTGGTCTCTGCCGGCACATCCAGCGCGGGAGGATGATCCTCCGCCGCGGGCACGCGAAAGACGGTGCCGTCCTGGGTGAGCCCCGCGCAGGATTTGATCGCGAATTGGCCCACCTTCAGGACCTCTGTGTCGACCTCAAGCTGGCTCATGCCCCAGGCATAAGGTGCGACGCGACGCGCCAGACCGCCGACGAGGCTTTCGGTATAGCGGTCCGCCTGCTGAAAGTGATGCGGTTGCAGGAACAGACCTTCTGTCCATAAAACCTTGCTATCCCAGGACATTGGCGCTCTTTCCTAAAGTCACTTCTTCAACCTTTCGAGCTGGGCCTGGTACGCATCCGCAAAAGCCTTGCTGAACAGGTCGTGAAAATCGTTCTCGGCCTGATCGGAGATCTTTTCGTACTGGGCCTCGAACACATCCCAATAGCGCGCCTTCTTGTTGCTGAACACATTTGACAGGCTCTTGTCTGCGCCAATGCGCTCGCTCAACTGCTCGGGGTCAAGTTCTGCCAGCACACCTTTGAGCGCGGCCTCCATGCCGGTCATCATCGCCACTTCGTGGGCCGCGATGTCATCCATCGCTTCGCGCGCCGCGGTGGGCGCATCAAGGTAACCGGTGGTGGCCGGGCGCACCATCGCCTCCACCGCCTGATCGACGGAAACGGAGAATTTGAGCGGGTTGTTCGCCCCCGCAGAGATCACCGTCTGATTGATCCGAAACTCCGATTTGATCGACTGGCGGGTCATCAGGACAGAGCGGATGCCCGCAATCATGGTGTTCATCACCGCGCCCAAACGCGTCATCGTTTCCGGCAGGTCCTGATCCGGGATGTCGAGCTTGCCCGCCCCCAGCGCCTCAAGAAAGGCGCGCGCGGCTGCGGCGTCCGCGCCACTTGGGGCGGCAGAGGGTATGGACGCAGGCTCCGGATCAGCTGCTTTGACCGGCGGTGGCGGCGCGTCAGGTTCAGGCGCTTGCGCAAAGGGGTCATCGGGGATCGCAGGCGCGCTCTCAGCGGGCGCCTCCTCCGGCAGGTCCAGATCAAGGTCCCAGTCATCAGGGATGTGGGAGGTGGCGGGCGCGGGCGTGGTGATCGCGTCTGTCAGCGCAGAGCCATGAGCCGCCTGGGCGGGTCCGCCCGCGTCTTGCACCGGACGGTTCAGAAAGTCTTCCTCCCCTTGCAGCGGCGGCATGAGCCCATCATCGCCCAGTTGCTCGCGCTGCACCGCGGAAGGCCCTGCGGTCTCTCTGCCCAGAAGGTCATCGAGAAAGTCATCCCCATCGCCCGCGATGCCCGCCAAGGGGTCGGACAAATCCGCCACATCGCCCGCACGTCCGGGGCTCACCGGCGCGTCCGGCAAGGGCTCTGCGATCGGCTGAGACGCGGTAGCTTCCTGAGTGACTTCCACCAGCAACTCATAAGGCCCGATGGACAGGATATCGCCGTTGTTGAGCGGTGCGGGCATCTTGCCCAGCGCGAGCTTGCCGTAATTCAGGAACGTGCCATTGGTGCTGAGGTCGATCACCACAAGATTGCCGTCCTGATCCTCGATCGCGCAGTGCCGACCCGAGATCATCTTTTCCGGGTCCGGCAGCACCAGGTCGTTGACGTCCGAGCGCCCGATGGTGAGCGAGCCGCCCAGCATTCTGTGCGGCTGGGCGTCCCCCGGCATGGTGCCGGTCGACTGAAAGTGCAGGGTGACGCCCATACCGCCCTTATCCGCCCACGATGATGGTGGGCGCGCCGGGGCCCACGATGGTACCGCCATGCGCCGTCGTATCAATGCCCAGCCGCACCCACATGCGGTTCTGGATCAAGACCGTGGCAGAGCCCTTCAGCGTGACATCGGGCGGGCCAACGCAGGTGCACATGT
This sequence comes from Pseudomonadota bacterium, assembly GCA_039024775.1. GTDB lineage: Bacteria > Pseudomonadota > Alphaproteobacteria > Rhodobacterales > Rhodobacteraceae > Sulfitobacter. The sequence continues at coordinate 30,185 of JBCCPS010000015.1, read as the reverse complement.
TGGCGATGGGCGTGGCGGGCATCGTAGACGCCAGCACTGTAGGCACGCCCGGCGGCAGCACTGGGCCACCGACATGGGGCACCGGCACCGGGCCGGGCGTCACCATGGGGCAGACATGCATGTCCGTGATCTTTGAGGCGATGCTGGTCACGTTGTCTGCTCCTCTTCCTTAACGGGTTGTCCGGGCAAGGGTATCTGACCGTTACCGCCACGCGCAATGTCAAGCGCGCGATCTACCAGAACTTTCGCAGTCTCGGGGATGCTGTCCCCCTGCCCCAGCGCCATGACGTTCATCCCGAACGCCGCCGCCTCCGTCGCACCTGGCGGGCCATCAAGCTCCGCCAGATCACCCGTGCCCAGCTTGCCATTGTAAAAGAGCACGCAGGTGCCGCACAGCGTGGTGTCATCGTCGACATCCGCCACCTCCATCGCGGCGCGCACCTTGTCACGCAAGGCGTCGCTGGGTTTGCGCACCCAAGCCTCCGCCAGCTCCAGCGTGGCGGGCAGCGCATCGACCTCGCCCACCACGTCGCGGGCAGCCAGACAGGCCCACCAGGTCCGCTCCCGCGCTGGCAGTGCCACGCCCATCAGGCGCAACTGGTCGATAAAGGCCGATGCAGCGTCAAGCGCGGCCATCACCTCCGACACAGAGGCGCTGGCAGGCAGGTCAAGCGGGGTTTTCAGCTTGGCATTGGCCATCGCCAGCAGCCGCGCGGCGGGTTGCTTTGGGACCTTTCGGAGGTCTTCAAATCGCTTGCTCATCGCCGACCTCCCTAATTGATCATCGTGATGCCGCCCTTGAGGATGAGAACACCATCCCCCTTGACCTGCGTCATCGGTGCTTTTGCATCAATCATGGCGTCGCCCTGGATCTTGATCATCGGGCCCTTGATGGTGACGCCAGTAGGATCGATCTTGATCGAACTGCCCATGACCTTGAGCTCGATGGATTGCATCGCCTCATAGGTCTGCTTGCCCACCTTGCACTCGGTGGTGATGTTGCCCAGGTCAAGCGTCGTGGACTGGTTGCCCATTTTGATCTCGGTGGTCTGGTTGCCCATCTTGATCTCTTCGGACATATTGCCCTGCTTGATCTCGGTATGGTGGTCCTTGGTCACCGTCTGGGTCGCCTTGCCCTCAATGGTCTCCTCATGGTCTTTGCGGATCTCGATGGTCTGGTTGCCGTCATCCACCGTGAAGGTGTGATCGCCTTTCTTCACCATCTCATCGAGGTTGTTATAGACGTCCAGCCGCATGCTGCCCGACCCCTTGGCGCCCGCGTTCTTTTGATCCTTGGGGTGCTTGTAGCCCACCTTCACATGGGCCTCGTTCTGGACATTCTGGTAGTAGTCCCGCTCCGCCATGAAGCGGACGATCTCATCGCCCTTCTTGTCCTCGAACATCAGCTCATTATAGCCGCCGCCGCCCTTGGTGGAGTTCGTCTTGATCCCCGACCGCGTCTTGTTGGCGGGCAGATCAAAAGGCGGCATCGTTTCAGCATTATAGAGCATGCCAGTGCACACGGGCCTGTCAGGATCGCCTTCCAGGAACTGGATCACCACCTCCTGACCCACGCGAGGCCACAGATGCATGCCCCATTTCTTACCCGTCCAGGGCATCACCGTGCGCACCCAGCAGGTCGTCTTGTCATCGGATTTGCCATCGCGGTCCCAGTGAAACTGGACCTTGATGCGGCCATACTCATCCACGCAGATCTCATCGCCCGAAGCGCCGGTGACGATGGCGGTCTGCAAGCCGGCCATTACCGGCCGGGGCGTGATGTCAGGCATGCGGAAGGGCTTGGCCTTGAGCACCGCTTCAAAAACGGCCGCGAATTGGCGTTCGGTCAAATGCGCAATCCCTTCAAAATGGCGCAGAACCGAGGCCACGGCGTGATTGCTTTCGTTTTGCGTGCGCATGTAGTGCAAGAGCTTTGTGACCAGAAAGCCATTGTCGGAGGCATCGCTGTGGCGCGGGTGATCCTTGATCTCAAAAATCTTGCCCACGGCCATGTTTGCGATGGAGCCTTCGGCCTCCCAAACCTGATGCTGCGCGGCCTCTGCCTCAACAAGGGCTGCTGCCTTTTCCTCGCCGTGGGAGACGTCCACGTATCTGCCCGGGTATCGGTAAACCTCATAGCCCTTGTGCGCGTGTTCGCCTTTTTCGCTTTTGGACGCGGCCGTCAGATCGGCGCTCGGCTTGGTGAAATCAAAGTCCTGCAGCGTCACCTTGCCGGTAACGACGCCTTCCTTCTTGACCCATTTGGTGATCCGCTCCCGCGCCATATCGGCGATCTCATCGGCGTAAAGGTACTTGTCATCTTCCGTGGCGGCGGGATGCCCACTGGGCAAATCGTGCAGGATCATCTTCACGGAGGTGTCGGAATACTCGAAGAAGTAATAAAAGCCCTCCTCCTCCAAAAGGCGCTTGATGAAATCAAGGTCGGTCTCACGGTACTGCACGCAGTACTCCCGCTCCTTGTCGGTGCCGGAATGCTGCACGGACAGATCGCCGGAAAAGCCGTAGACACCGAGGATTTCCTTGACGATCTGTGTCGTCGTCATGTTCTGGAAAATCCGGTTGTTCTGGGAGCGTGTGAGAAACCACAACCAGGGCCGCACTTCTGCAAGGTAATGCCCGCCCCCGTGAAAGGCGCCCACGGCCTCAAGGCTCACGCAGGTGCCGCAAAAGGCGCGCCGCTTGCCGTTCTCGTCCTCCATCCAATAGGACATCTGCGTGCCTACATAGGCACCCAGATCAAGCCGCTTGTCGCGCGCCAGAAATTCAAGCCAGCCGGTGGGAACGCCATTAATTTCGTCCTCGATCACGCTGGCCAGAAACTGAAAATCGCTTTTGTCGGTGTCGCCGTCCAGCGTCATCGACCATTTGATTTCTTGCGTCATCCTGCCTCCTGACTGACAGATCCGGATGCGTCCTCAATTTACGCGGGATCAGTCGAAGCTATAGGTGAATTCATTGTCCTTCACGTCGATGGCGACCTTGCTCACAGCCTTGCCTTCCATCATCCGGTTCAGGAATTCGGCGGAAATGTCGGGCAGCATGGTGTTGGTCACGATGGCATCGATCATGCGCCCGCCGCTTTCAAGCTCCTGACAACGGTCCACAATTTCCTGCACCACCGCGTCTGAATACTCAAAGGGTACGTTGTGGCTTTCGGTCACGCGGCGCTGGATGCGGCCCAGTTGCAGCTTGGTGATCTCGCCGATCATATGCGGGCTGAGCGGGTAGTAGGGGATCGTCACCATCCGGCCCAGAAGTGCCGCCGGGAAGACCTTCAGCAGCGGGTCGCGCAGGGATTTGGTCAGCCCGTCAATCTCCGGCAAGAGATCAGGGTCGGAGCACATATCCATGATCAGCTCGCTGCCCGCGTTTGACGTCAGCAGAATGAGCGTGTTCTTGAAATCGATAACGCGCCCCTCGCCGTCTTCCATCACGCCCTTGTCAAAGACCTGAAAGAAGACCTCGTGCACATCCGGGTGCGCCTTTTCAACCTCATCGAGCAGCACAACCGAATAGGGCTTGCGCCGCACCGCTTCGGTCAGCACCCCGCCCTCGCCGTAGCCCACATAGCCCGGAGGCGCGCCTTTGAGGCTGCTGACGGTATGCGCCTCCTGGTATTCGCTCATGTTAATGGTGATTACGTTCTGCTCGCCACCATAGAGCACTTCGGCAAGCGCAAGCGCGGTTTCGGTCTTGCCCACGCCGGAGGTGCCGGCAAGCAGGAAGACACCGATGGGCTTGTTGGGGTTATCAAGCCCTGCGCGGGAGGTCTGGATGCGCTTGGCGATCATCTTCATCGCGTGATCCTGACCGATGACGCGCTTGGCCAGATGATCCTCGAGCTTGAGTACGGTTTCGAGCTCATCGCGCACCATGCGGCCCACCGGAATGCCGGTCCAGTCGCCGATCACGGAGGCGACCGCCTGCTGGTCCACAATGGGCAGGATCAGCGCGTTCTCGCCCTGCAGCGTTTCCAACTCCTCGTTTTTGGCCTGCAGCGTTTGCATCAAAGCGGCACGCTCTTCGCCGCTGGTAGCGGGCGCATCGCCTTCGCCGGGCGCGCCATCTACAGGGGCCGCGCCCTCCCGCAGCTTGGCGCGCAAGTCGAGAATTTCCGTGACGATGGCCTTTTCCGCCTCCCATTTTTCATCAAGTCCGGTAAGCCGCGCCTCCTCGCTTTCTTTGGCGGCAGTAACCGCGCCGCGGCGCTCGGTCACGTCATAGCCAGCGGTCTCATCCCGGTCGATGATCTCAAGCTCTGTGCTCAGCGCATCGATGCGCTTGCGCGCATCATCCACTTCCGCCGGCACCGCATGCTGGCTGACGGCCACGCGCGCGCATGTCGTGTCGAGCACGGAGACGGATTTATCCGGAAGTTGCCGCGCGGGGATGTAGCGCGCCGACAGGCTGACGGCCGCTTCAATAGCCTCATCCAACACCTGGACTTTATGGTGTTTTTCCAGCATCGACGCGATGCCACGCATCATCATCACGGCCTTGGGCACATCCGGTTCATCCACCGCCACGACCTGAAAACGCCGCGTCAGCGCGGGATCTTTTTCAATGTGCTTTTTGTACTCCGCCCAGGTCGTGGCCCCGATGGTGCGCAGCGTGCCACGCGCGAGCGCGGGTTTGAGCAGGTTTGCGGCATCGCCCGTGCCCGCCGCACCACCCGCACCCACCAGCGTATGCGTTTCGTCGATGAACATCACGATGGGCGTGGTGCTGGCCTGCACCTCATCGATCACCGCCCGCAGGCGGTTTTCGAATTCACCCTTCATGGAAGCTCCGGCCTGTAACAGCCCGACATCCAATGACAAAAGCCGCGCACCCTGCAAGCTGGGCGGCACATCGCCTCGCGCGATGCGCAGGGCAAAGCCCTCGACCACCGCCGTCTTGCCGACACCCGCTTCCCCGGTGAGGATCGGGTTGTTCTGGCGGCGGCGCATCAGCACGTCCACGATCTGGCGAATCTCATCGTCGCGGCCCACGATGGGGTCGATCTTGCCGTCCTTGGCCTGTTGCGTCATGTCCGTGCAGAACTGCGCCAGCGCCTCTTCCTTGCCCATGGAGGCTGGCGACATCGCGCCCGATGCCTCGCCCGGCACCGCGCCGCCGCCGGTCTGGGAGCCGTCTTGCGGCGTCAGCGTATCCTCGGGCGAGCCGTCGGTGATCTCATGAAAGTTCTCCGCCAGATCATCTGGAAGAATACGCGCGAACTCCTTGGAAATGCCCAAGAATATGCCGCGCAACGCTTTGGTTTTCATCATGCCCAGCACCAGGTGCCCCGTGCGCACCTGGGACGAGGAATAAAGCAGAGAGCCATAGACCCAGGCCCGTTCCATCGCGTCCTCCAGATGTTCGGAGAGATCCGAAATGCTGGTCGCGCCGCGGGGCAAAGCATCAAGGGCTGCGGTCATGTCCGAGGCCAGCCGCGCGGGATCAACTTTAAAGTGGTCGCATATCCGCTTGAAATCACTGTCAGGCAGCTGAACGATCTGGGCCAGCCAGTGCACGATTTCCACGTAAGGATTCCCGCGCATCTTGCAAAAGACCGTGGCACCTTCCACGGCCTTGTAGCCGATGGCGTTGAGTTTTCCGAAAAGCGCGACGCGGCTGATCTCTGTCATGTGTCTATCCCCCTCACGGCCAAATCAGGCCGCCTGTTGCTTGAAATGTTGCGGTTGCAAATAAAGGTCATCGGCGTCTGCGGCCCCGGGCCGGTCCCCGACCCAACTGGTCTGGCCAAGCCGCGTTGTGCCTCCCAGGGTCGCGGCGGGCACGTCCTGCGCGCGCAGGACGACATTCACATCGTAATCCAGCGCATCCCCCGCATAGTTGCGCACAATCGCCGCAAGCCGGTCCATCGACGGGTTGCCCGGCAGCAGACGCTCATACTCCGAAATTCCCACTGGCCCGATGATCAGCCGAAACTTGGCCGACCGCGACCATACGCGCGTCCCGATGGAGGTGGTCTGGCCCAGCCCGCCCGGTTGGCCCAGTTCCCACTGGTCATCCGGCTCAAGCTCCAGCCAAGAGCCCACAAATTCCTCGATCCGCACCTCCGCCTGAAAAAAGGCGGAGAGGATCGCGACGAGGCCCTCAGCGTTCCGGGTGCCCGCACCCAAAAGCCCGGCGAAGTAGCGCTTTGCCATGTCGGGCATCGCGTCGCGGTCCCGCAACCCGGCGCCCCGGTGCCCCGCAAGCGCGGCCACCTGGCTCTCAAAAGGCGTGCCCGCGCCGCGGTCGAAATCCACCGCAGGATGGCCCGTAACCCAGGCCCGGTACATCAGCGACATGATCCGGTGCGTCAGCATATCGGCAAAGGCGACGAAGGTGTCGTCCTTTGCGTTGATCTGCCGCTCGCGGGCATAGTCCGTCATATGGATGGGCAGCGGCCCATGGGGTCCGAAGAAGCCAAAGAACCTGTTCACCAGCTTGCCGGGGCGCGCGCCGGGCGGTGTGAAGGCGCGGATCGTCGTGGGCGGAAAGGCCATGCGCGCCTCCTGCCCCAACCGCACAGCATCCTCGCGCGGCCGCCGGCTTTCGCCCAGACGCGGGCGGTCAGCGTATTCTGCTTCCAGAATGCGCAGCGCGAGAAAGATGTGATGGGCCTGCGGTTCGGCCTTCAGACGCTCAAAATGCGTCAGAGGATCTGTTGCTGGCCCGTCCGGGGCTGCCATCGGGCGATTTCTCCATTGGTTTGGGTGGTAAGCACGGTTTCGGTAAAGCTGTTGAGCGTGACGTGTTTGGCGAAAAAGCGTTCCAGCACAGCGCCAAGAAGGTAGACGCCGGTGCCCTCGAAAAAGCTCTCATCCATCTCGATGGTCAGCTCCAGCCCGCGCACCGCCGTGGACAAAAGCCCGTCGGATATGCGCCGCACGATGGGGCGCGAGGACACCGAAGAGATACCATCGAGCTGCATGTTCACGGCGCGGTCGCCCTTGGGCGCGTAAAGCCCGACCATCTCGCGCAGCGCTGTGGCGCCCGCCCCTCCGTCGCTGTCCGCGATGGAAAGATAGTTGAGGCTCAGATGACTGATCAGCCGCCAGGCCGCATCGCCCTGCGCCAGCGTGGGCCGGGGGCGCGTAGGGCTTACGGGCGTGCGCACATGTTTGACCGGGCCGCCATCTGGCAGATGGAACAGGTCCACCTCTCCGGTGGGCAGCAGCATCGGAAGGTCGCGGTTGGTCACCAGCGCACGCACCGCCAACTGGCTCATGTCGCCACGGTAGGGCGCGATGTTGCGGTCCACCAGCGTGAGATAGGTCTCTGAACCCAGATAAGAAGTGCGCGCGCCTTTGAGGCGTTCACGTTCCGTGCGCGCGCGCATTTTGCGCTGGGTGGTGTAATAGGCGCCGTGGCTGTCGCCCGCGGGGGTGAAATCATCGGCTGAGTAAAAGGGGCGAAAGTCGATGTCGGCCTCGCCCTCCGGGCTGATGCCGCTGACGTCGAGCACGGTGTGGATTTCAAAGTCCTGCGCGCTGGTGCGGTCCGCCACGATCTGGTGCTGTACTTGCGCGGAGGTCAGATGCACCCGGTCGGAGCGCTTTTCAAAGAGGTTGATCGCGGGCACGCAGTGCAGCGAAAACGCATCCGGCGTGATGCCTGCGGCGATCTCCGGCAGGCCGTCGCGCAGCAGGATGTAGACGTCCATTTCCGCGCCTTCTGTGCGCGCGAGCCCCCGGGAAAGCCCTGTCAGCGTCACAAAGTGAAAGCGTTCGGGCATCGCGAAGTATTCCTGCAGCAAGCGGTAGCCGTCAAAGCTCTGCTGCGGGGTAGGCAAAAGCGCTTGATCACGCTCAAAACCATAGGGCTCCACCCTACCGGACAGCGTCTGCGTCCAGTCCGCGCGCCGGTTGGTGGAGCGCGCGACAAGCCCGTTGGCCTGGGTGCACAAAAGCTGATGCAATTGCCAGCCGCGCGCGCCCTGCCCGCCCAGAAAGAGCGTCAGCGCATCCATATCAAGCTCTGCGATAGGCTCCTCGCCAGCGCGCTGTAGCCTCAGCCGTATCCCCGCGCGTGCTTCCACTGCGCCTGCCACGCCCGCCGCCACAAGCTCACCCCGGCCGTCGATGTACTCGGCTTGCGTGATCGTGATGGGCCACATCGGCATGTCAGCAGCGGTACGGTAGACGCAGGCCGTGCTGGAGCCTTCCGCGATGCGCGACCGCAGCACCGTGTGGCGCGGCATCACATAACCATCCGCCAGCGATCCGTTTTCCATATCCGGCTCAAGCTGCGCGATCATCATCGAAGGCGTGGGCGCCAGATAATGCGGATAGACGATTTCCAGCAGGTTGGAGGTGAAATTGGGATACTGCAGCTCCAGCTCCAATTGGACCCGCGCGCTTAGAAAGGCACTGCCTTCCAACAAACGCTCCACATAAGGATCAAGCACTTCGATCCCGTCCATGCCGAGACGTGCTGCAATCTTGGGATAGCTTTGCGCGAATTCCGCGCCCATTTCCCGCAGGTAGGCCAGTTCGGACTCGTAATGGCGCAGGATACGCGTGTCCATCGCGCTACCCCGCTCCCTCAAGGGACAGATGCCCGGTGGTCAGGTCCACCTGACTGCGCAGGTAAAGCTCCATCGGCAGGGGCTGGGCCCACATGTCGGCGCGGATGTCGAAATCGATGACCGACTGGCTGCTGTCCTCGGTCTGCCGCAGGATCACCTCCAGCGTACCTTCGCGGATGCGGGGTTCATAGAGGGTAATCGCGCGGGAGATGGCGGTGCGGATGTCCTCCACCCGGACGGGCGTGGAAAAATCACCCGCCACATCGCGCACGCCATAGTTCAGGACCGACCGGCGCACATGAGGATAGACCGCCTCGTCGATGAGCGTGTCTTGGTTGTTGTTGTTCAAAAGCCAAGCCAGATCGCGCCGAATGATGTCGCGCAGGCGGCGGATGTCGATCACGCGGGCATCCCGAGTTTCGGTCTTGCTCTCGGGCGCGTCATCGGTAAGCCGGTCCAGCAGCGAAGGCTGCAAACGCTCTGAGATGGTCTTGTCAGCCACCGGGGGCGTCCATCACGAGCTGACGCAGATCCATCAGCGCCACGTCCGTCTCCCCCACAGTCAGCAAACGCTGACCGGTGCCCACAAAGGTGTCATCGCCGGCGTCGGCCCATGTGGTCGCGCGCGCCAGCATCGCGGCATGATCACCGCTGGCATGCGTGCCGGGATAGCGCGTCGGGATCAAAGCCACGAACTCGCCCCCGTTCACCAGTTTGAGCTGCGCCGCGGTCCAGACCGTGTCCCGCAGGTCTTCAGGCGCATCCACCGTGAGCGTGGCGATGCTGGAGAACGGCATCCAATAGTATTTGCCGTTGATCACGATTTCCAACAGCGGACCCAGCCGCATGTCGGCATCCGCGACCCAATCAAAGGGCGTGTCATTGATGTTGCCCGGCGCATCAGGGGCCTGCTCAAAGGCTTTGCTGCGCAGATCGGCGGCCTGGGCAGCTTGGCCGCGCGCCATGGCGCGATTGGCCTCGATCATCAGTGCGACCCATTCGGCGGGTTCGCCAAAGATCAGCGGGTCTTTTTCACCGGCAAAGACCTTCTCCCGGAAAACCTCGCAGATGATGCCCTCGCGGTAGGTCTGAGCCATGGGGATGGCCAGCGGATCCAGCTCCGCGCAGAGCTTGAGCTGCGTGATCGCGCGTTTCCAGTCACCTAGAACGCAGAGCAGCTGAAACAGGAAGATGCGCAGCTTGGCGTCGCCGGGTTCAACGCGCACTTGGGCCTGCAACGCGGCCAAAGTTGCGTCCAAATCGCCTGACTTCAAAGCTTCTGTTGCTGTCTGGGACAAAGGGAACCTCTTGAAAATAGGGGCCCCGACCACCTGCACGGGCAGTCGGGGCGAGCCGTTTCTGGCTTACTTTTGCTTCGGCACTTTGGCGTCTTTGTCGTTGGCCTGGATGTCGTAGGCCACTTCTTTGTCCGGATCGCCAGAGCCATCGGCCTTCTGCGGCGTGTAGTACATGCCGAACTTGGCGAAGTTCAGCGAGATATTCTCTGTCAGACGGTCCTCACCACCGGAACCACCGGTCTGGTAGCTGGTGATAATGATGTCTTCCATCGAGATGTTGATGTACTCCAGCGGACTGTCACCCGCCTTGCGCACGATGATGCGGCCTTTTGGGATGTGCTTGCCGGTGGTGACGTGCTGAAGCAGCGCGCAGCTGGCGCTGTCCACGTATTTGGTCACGCTGATGTCATTCACGGTCGCCTTGCCCGCGCCGGCCCCGCCGCCCATGTGGGTCGTGCCGCCTTGGCTTGCGCCCCAGCTCCAGGCCAGGATATCGATGTTTTTCTTGTGGGCGTGGTCGTGGCTTTCACCGTCGATGCCTTCCAGTTTCAGAAACATGTCAACAGCCATGATACTATCTCCTTTTTTCGCGCGACGTTCGTTTGTTAAGTCGCAATTTCAACATTGGAAAAAGAGGGGGCGCTAATTCGCCCCATCTCAGTGTGGGTGCTAAGCCTTCTCGCTCGGCAGTTTTGATGTCAGTCGCAGCGACACCGAAAGCCCCTCAAGCTGGTAATGCGGCTTGAGGAAAAACTTGGAGGCATAGTACCCGGGGTTGCCCTCGACCTCTTCGACCACCACTTCGGCGGCCGCGAGCGGCTTTTGGGCTTTGGTGGTCTCGCTGGAATTAGCGGGGTCACCGTCGACGTACTGGATGATCCAACTCTGCAGGAACTTTTGCATGTCATCCCTGCTTTTGTAGGAACCCACCTTATCGCGCACCATGCATTTGAGGTAATGCGCAAAGCGGCATGTTGCGAAAAGATAAGGCAAACGCGCGGCCAGGTTTGCATTGGCGGTTGCGTCCGGGTCGTCGTATTCCGCAGGGCGGTGCAGCGATTGCGCGCCGATAAATGCCGCCATGTCGGTATTCTTGCGGTGAATAAGCGGCATGAGACCGCTTTTCGCCAGTTCCGCCTCGCGGCGGTCTGAAATGCCGATTTCCGTCGGGCATTTCATGTCCACACCACCGTCATCGGTGGGGAAGGTGTGCGTGGGCAGGTTTTCCACCGTGCCGCCGCTTTCCACGCCCCGGATCCGGCTGCACCAGCCGTATTCCTTGAAGGAGCGGTTGATGTTGGTCGCCATCCCGTAGGCCGCGTTGACCCAGGAAAAGTTCTCCGATTCCGCCTGGCCCACGTCTTCTTCGAAGGCGAATTCCTCGACCGGGTTGGAATTGGCGCCATAAGGCATCCGACCCAGAAAGCGGGGCATCGTGAGGCCCAGATACTTGCTGTCTTCCGAATTGCGCAGGGAATTCCAAGCGGCATATTCCGGCGTCGACGTGATCTTGGTCAGGTCGCGCGGATTGCTCAGCTCCTGCCAGCTCTCAAACTGCATCAGGCTGGGGTCAGCGCCGGTGATGAAGGGCGCATGGGCCGCGGCGGCAATTTTGGCCATCTCGCCCAAAAGCTCCACGTCAGGTGCTGACTGGTTGAAGTGATAGTCGCCCACCAGGCAGCCATAGGGCTCCCCGCCGAACTGGCCGAACTCCTCTTCATAGAGCTTCTTGAAGATCGGCGACTGGTCCCAAGCCGCACCCTTGAACTTGCGCAGGGTCTTGCTGAGGTCCTTCTTGGAGATGTTCATCACGCGGATCTTGAGCATCTCATCGGTTTCGGTGTTGTTCACGAGGTGATGCAGACCGCGCCAGGCGCTTTCCAGCTTTTGATATTCCTCGTTGTGGATGATCGCATTGACCTGATCCGACAGCTTCTTGTCGATTTCCGCAACCATCGCATTGATCGAATGCAGCACATCGTCCGAGATCAGCGCCGTGTTTTCCAGCGCCTGCTGAGCCAGCGTCTTCACGGCAGTCTCAACAGCCGTTTTCGCATTGTCCGTGCGCGGCTTGAATTCCTTGTTCAGAAGGGTGGCAAAGTCGACTTCCTCGGTTGCAGCGTCTGCGCCTTCGGCGGCTTTTGCTTCTTCAGCCATTACTTGTCCTCCTCGCCAGCGTCATCGCCATCCGCTGCAGGAGTGGCCGCCAGCGATTTCAGCAATTCAGGGTTCTTCATCGCATCCGCGATCAGCTCTTCTGCGCCGGGCTTGCCGTCCATGTAGGTGGCCAGATTGCTAAGCTCGTTGCGCGCGTCCAACAGCTCTTTGAGCGCGGGCACTTTTTCAGCGATGGCGCCAGGCGAAAACTCATCCATGCTTTCAAAGCTCAGATCGACGGACATGTTGCCCTCACCCGTCAGCATATTGGGCACGGAGAACGCTGCGCGGGGTTTCATCGCCTTCATGCGGCTGTCAAAGTTGTCCACGTCGATCTCAAGGAACTTGCGGTCCGCAACGCCGGGCTGTTCGACCTCAGACTTACCCGCGAGGTCCGCCATCACGCCCATCACGAAGGGCAGCTGCACCTTCTTTTCGGCGCCGTAAAGCTCCACGTCGTATTCGATCTGGACCCGTGGTGCGCGGTTTCGCGCAATGAATTTCTGTGAACTTGACATCAATGTCTCCCGTGTTGTCTGTCGCTTGCCCCGCGGGGGCTTTCTTCAATAATGCGCGTGCCGCGCGGTTTATTCACTTCTTTCTTCGTACCCGTCACTTTTAGTAGTCGTCTTCGTCCTTGATGCCGCCCACCAGCTTCACGTTATTGATGCCGTCGGGCGCCATATCCTGCATGATGGTCATGAAATCCGCGCCCACCAACCGTTTTGCGCGCGCCAACAGCGTGGGCACCGGGCTGGAGGGTTCCTGCATCGCGTAATAGGCCATGATCCGGTCGAGCGCGGCCTCCACGTCGCGGGGAGAGTTGATCACCCCCGGCGCGGATGCAGGCGGCGCGCCGCCGTGTGGCATGGGCGCGGCGTCGCCTTCTACTGCGGCTTCCCCTTCAGGCTCATCCGCGTACTGGCCGGTTTCCTCGGCCAATTTGCTCACCGCGCGCTGCAGCATTTTCAGGATGTTGCTCAGATCAGGGCCCTGACCGGGGATCTTGTCGTTAAAGACCGCGTCGATGCCCTTGATATCCTCCAGCGCCTGCTGCGCGCCTTCGAAGATCTCCTGCAGCAGCTCCGGCTTGGTATCTTTGAAGGCTGCGGCAATGCTCGCCTCATCCAGCACGCGGTCTTCGTCCGCGCCGGCCTGAGTTTCACCCTTGGAGATATCGATGTCGCGCAAAGAGACCATGCCAAAAGCCTGGGACCGCGTCAGCGGCGCGCGGCGCAGCGGGCCGACTATGGTGGCATCATCCGACAGACCCACAATCGCGTTGATCCGCATCGTCGGATCATCATCGTCTTCATCGTCAAGCTGGGGATGGCAGGTGTCCCAGTACTGCTCCAACAGCCCCCGGATGTAGCTGGTGACCTTGGCAAATCCCGGATAGCCGTTCAGCTCCAGCTCCGCCCGGGCCATGTGCAACGCCGCGCGCAGATCATGGCTGTATTTGAGAACCTCAAAGGCCTTTTCGATGACTGTGCTGTAATCGGGCGGCTCCCCGGCGACGATTTCATCGCCCATCTGGCGCTCTTCACCCGGTTGCGCGGCAAGCTCAAGGGCAGCGAACTCCGGCTCATACTCCAGGTTTTCACCGCTGGGCGCCTCGTCGCTTCGATCTGTCAACAGCGCATCCAAGACGGTGCACCTCCCCCGGGCAAGTTACGTTTCAATCTGAGAGCCTGACCCGTTCAGACATCCCCTATGAGCCTCACGCTAAGGTCATCATCACAGCGCGTATATGAACTAGGTCACAGTTTCGTGTGAAATGCAGAGATCCTGCATCGACCGTCATAAAAATACGCAAATCAATCCCTTCGTAGCGCCACCTTACGGCAGTCGGGGGACGCGTCAACCGTGGAGCGTGCGTGCGCCCCGCCGGCCAAGCCTTGACCAACGCCCTGCACCGCGCCCATCATCGCGTCGAAGGCAGCGGCGCGCCCTGCGCCAAGGGAGGATGATCATGCGACTGCTCGCTTATGTTTTGCTGGGTTTTCTGGCGATACCCGCGTTCGGTACAGGCGCGCTCTATGCGCAAGACCAACGGCTCACGGTGGAGCTCAACAAGCTGGAGACGGGCGAGAGCGGCGGCTGCCGCGCCTTTTTCCTGTTTCGAAATCAAACCGGGCAAAGCTTTGAAGGGTTCGAAATGTCGCTGGCGATCCTCGACAAATCGGGCATCATCGACCGGCTGTTGACGATTGATGCAGCCCCCCTGCCCGCCGCGCGCACCACGCTGAAGCTTTTCGAGGTACCAGAGCTGGGCTGTGAGGCCATCGGGGAGATTTTGCTGCATGAATTGGCCTCCTGCAAACCCCAGAACGCGGAAGAGATCGACTGTTTCGCATTTCTCGATCTGGTCAGCCGCGCGCCCGCGGCGCTGATCAAATAGATGATTGATCTGACGCAGAGCCTTCAGGACGGCGGCCCCATCGTCTGGGTGTTGATCGCGCTATCGCTCTTTTCGCTGGCGCTGATTGTAATGAAGGCGGTGGAGCTGCGCGGTGTCACAGGCGGGGCCGCCCGGCGCGACCAAGCAATTGAGACCTGGGCCAACGGCGACCGGCACGCGGCCATGAAACTGCTGGAGCCTGCAACCACGCCCGCCGATGTCGTCACGCTGGCCGCGATGGAGGGCCTGCAGACAGGACGTCCCCGCGCAGCGGTGGAGGGCGATCTGGAATGGCGGGGCAATGCGCAGGTCACAGCCATGTCGCGCCACATCCGGGTGTTGGAACTGATCGCGATGATCAGTCCTCTACTGGGCCTTCTGGGCACCGTGCTGGGGATGATCCAGGCGTTTCAGGAGCTTGCGCTGGCCGAAGGCGCGGCCAATGCCTCGCTGCTGGCCGCGGGCATCTGGCAGGCGTTGCTGACGACTGCAGCGGGTTTGCTGGTGGCGATCCCTGCGGCCATTGCGGCCAGCCTGCTATCGGAACGCGTGGACCGGGCGGCCTCCGCCATTGAGGCCAGCGTGGGCCAGCTTTTTGCGGCCCATCAGGGCTGATGCAGCTCATTCGGCCCGCCCCGCCGCCCCGGCTGATCTCGCTGGTGTCGATGGTGGACGTGCTGTTGATCATGCTGGTGTTCTTCATGGTCACCTCCACCTACCTCAACCTCGACATGATCCCGGTGGCGCAGACCTCGGACGCGCCAGCACAAAGCGCTGAGGACACCGCCAACGCGCCGCCCCTGCTGGTGCGGCTGGGGGCGGACGGGGTCACATATGTGCGCGGCCAGCCCCTGACCCTCGCCGCGTTGGCCCGGTTGGTCGCGGGAAATCCTGAGCGGCCCGTCACGATCCTGCCCGCCCTGCGCGCGGACACCCAGGCACTTGTCTCGGTCATGGACGCGGCCACGGCAGCGGGTGCGGGCCGCTTGCGCATCTTGCAGGTCGCAGCCCCATGAGGCTCGCCCGCCCGCCCCGGCGCACCCCGCCAGAGACGATCATACCGCTCATCGACGTGGTGTTCTTTCTGCTGGTTTTTTTCATGCTGATCGGGCGGATGGATGCTACAGCCCCCTTTGAGGTCACGCCCGCGGTCGCCACCACCGGCAGCGATATGCCCGGCGGCGGCGTGACCCTTTCTGTGGCCGCGGACGGCGCGCTGGCGCTCGACGGGCGGGAGTTGACCCGCGCGGAGGCAGACGCGGCGCTGGCCGCTCGGGTCAGCGATGACCCCGAAACGCTCATTCGGATCAACGCCCATCACACGGCCAAGCTCGCCGGGGTTCTGCCGCTGGTCGCCGCGCTCGAAGAGATGGGCGCACGCGATGTGGTGCTGGTCGTCACGCCGGAGACGCCATGACAGCCCGCGCCTGGAGTCTGGGGTTGGGGGCCTCCGTGCTGATGCATGGCGCGGGACTGGCCGCGATTGGCCTGGTGACAACGCCCGAAGAACCGCCTGATCAACCGGTGCCGCGCGCGCAGTTCACGGTGGAGGCAGCAGAGGTGCCCCGCAGTCGCGCGGAACCCGAAGCCGCCGCAGGCGAAGCCGCGGCACAGAGCACGGCAGAGGGCCCGCGTGCCGCAAGCGCGGCCATTCCCACGGGCCGCGCGCAGCCTGCGGCCCTGCCCAGCACGGCGCTGGATACCTCAAACCTTGAGGCGCAAACGCTCGCGCCCTCGCAAGGACAAGCCTCAACGCTCACCGACAGCAGCCAAAGCAGCGCCCGGGTCGCGGCGCTCGCACCCGAAGCCGCGCGGCTCGCCCCTGCATCCGCGCCACAAGCAGCCCAGCCAGCCCTGGCCCCCGAAAGCGCGCGGCTTGCCCCTGAGGCCGCACCTGAAACACCTCAGAGGGTCTCGGCACGCACGCCCGAAGGCGCGACCGTCAGGGCCGCCACCACAGCTGGAGCCCCGCTTCCAATCTCAAGCCCGCAAGCACAAACCCGCCTGCAAAGCGCAGCTTTGGGCGATCCCGCACAACCCGCGGTGATCCCGGAGGCAGCACGCGCCGCGCCCGCACAGCCCGAGACGCAAGGCCTCGCCCCCGCAGCGCTGCCTGCAACCGCCGGCAAGGCGACCCTGGCCTGGGCCGGCGGGGAAGAGGCGGCTGTCTCCGCCGCATCGCTCGCCGCGATCACCGCCTTTACGCAAGAAGGGGACCTGTCAGCCGCCGCAGCAGAAGTGCGCGACGGGATCGAAGGCATCTTGTCCGCCGTCCCATGCGCGCGGCTTCAGACGACATTTCTGCCCGACACCGGCCAGCTTGAGCTGCGCGGCCACATACCTGACGACGCCTTGCGCGGACCCGTCCTTGCGGCGCTGCGCGCGCAGGTGGGCGATGCGATCCCGCTGTCGGACAACCTGCTGATCCTGCCGCGCCCCCAATGCGGCGCGCTGGCGGGCATCGCCGCCCTGGGCCTGCCACAATCCAATGAGCAGTTGGACAACCCATCCGTGATCGGCGCGGACGGTTTTGCCCGCAACACTGTCTATACCGAAGGCGATCTGTTCTTTCTGGAGCTTACCGGCGCGGATTATGACGCCTATCTCTACGTCGATTACTTCGACAAGGACGGCAACGTCATCCACCTACAGCCCAATAAGTTCGTGCCCAATGAACTGGTCGCCGCAGACCGCCAAGTGCTGGTGGCCAAATCCGAAAACGGCAAGCCCGCGCTGGAGCTGCGCATCGCCCCGCCCTTCGGCCAGGAGATCGCCGCCGCCTTCGCCGCCTCCGTGCCGCTTTACGAAGGCTCAAGACCGCTGGTGGAACCCGCCGGGCCCTACCTCGACTTCCTGAAAGAGCGCGTGGCGGCCACGCGCGCCGCGCATCCGGATTTCAAAGGCGAATGGGTATATTTCTTCATCACCACGCAACCGCGTTGACGGTTACTGGCAGCCCTCCGTCGCCCAGATCCGCAACGCCTGCTTGAAGGCCCCCCCAAAGGGATGTTCCTTGGTCAGCGCGCGCTCACTGCTGGCGGCGGCATAGGTGTTGCCTTGTGTGCACAGCGCCTCTTGTGTCCATTCATGACAGGTGGAGCAGGATTGATCCTTCCACAGCTCGTCCGGCAGGCCCTCGATCGGGGGGAAATTCGGCGCCAGGTCCACGACCTGTTCAATCGACAAACCGCGCAGCGGCGCGGGACCGCCCGGAAGCGGTGTGGTGAAAGTCAGGCCTGAATAATCCGGAAGAGCCGAAGGTGCTGCGGCCACTTCAATTTCCTCGCGTGTTTCTTCCGCAGGCGCAGCAGTCAGCGCGGCCATGTCTTGCAGGACCTGCAGCTCAAACTCTGCAAGTTCAGCATAAAGCCCGTCGGGATAGGCCGCCAGATAGGCCTCGTAATCGGCAGCCTCGCCGCTTTCCTGCGCGGCGGCGATCATCTCCACCTCCCCGTCCTGGGGTACTTTTGGCGCCGAAGGCTGGGCGGCAGGCGCTTGCGGAACCACGGCGGCCACCTCTGGCGCTTCCGGTTCGGCTTGCGGCGTCTCTGCTTCAGGTTGCAGGGTAGGGGTCGTGGTGCTGGCATCGGGTGCGAGCACCTCCTGCATGAGGGCGCCAAGCAAAGCGCGCGCCTCCTGCTCAAACCGGCCCTCTGGATAGCTGCGCAAAAAGAGCATGATCTGCACCGGATCATCGGACGCGGACACGGATTCCCAAAGTTGCTGCTCCTGCAGTTCCTCTGCTGAAAGCGGCTCCTCTTCCAAGAAATAGAAGTCACGCGTGAGCGAAGAAGTGTCCCAGGGCGTTTGCGCGCCAGCGGTTTCTTCCAAAACCGCCACGCGTACCCGTTTAAAGGTCTGTTCAATCGGCAGGCCTGGCACGCGCATCTCGCGCGCAAGTGCCTTGGTGAAGGGGCTGTTTCCGTCCAGCCCGTCGAGCGCCACAGACCCGGGCGCAGTAGAATAGGACAGGAAAGTCCCGGTCGGCGCTTTCATCTCCGCCAGGCCGTTGTCCCCAAGATCGGCGATCTGCTCAAAGGGATTGTTCCGGCAGGCATCCAGGATGACAATGTTGGTGCGATTGCGCGCAGAGCGCATCTGACGCAGCACCGCTTGCGCGTCCACCGCTACCAACGGCAGGTCTGCCGCATCGCTGAGATAGGTGTCCACCGGCAGCAGATAGTTCTCGCCAAAGCTCTGCACCGCGTGACCGGCGTAGTAAAAGAGCCCCGTGGCGTCCTCGCCCGCATCGCGCAGGTCGCGGCCGAACTGGGCAATCCCGCGGTTCAAGGCGACCTGATCCGCGTCAGTAATGACGGTCACGACAAAGCCCTTGTCCCGTAGAGTGCTCGCCATCAATTCCGCATCCGACACCGGGTTATCAAGCGCCGTGACATCCGAATAGCTGCCGTTGCCGATGATGAGCGCGATCCGGGGCTCAGCAATCGCGCCGCCCGCTCCGACCAGGAGCAGCAGCACGGCAGCGATATGGCGGAAGAATGCAGACATCTAGTTTTCCAACACTCTGAACTCGATCCGCCGGTTTCTGTCGCGGCCTTCGCGGGTGTCGTTGCTGGTGATCGGGAAATCCTCACCGTAGCCTTTGGCGCGCAGCGCGCTGGTGTCGATCCCCTTTGCCAAAAGATAGTCCGCGACCGCATTCGCGCGATCATCGGACAGCCGCAGGTTGTTGCGGCTGGTACCCACATTATCGGTGTGGCCGGCCACCTCGACCACCATCCCGGGGCAGCGGCTCAGGATGCCTGCAAGGCTGTCGAGCAGAAAGAAGGAGTCCGATTTGAGCCGGGACGACCCCGAGCCAAAGTAGATGCTGCCGGTGCGCGACAGGATCTCGAAACGGCCCTTGCAGGCCTCAAGATCGAAATCGCCTTCGACCTCCAGGGCCACGTTTTGCGGCTGGAGCGTCTCTGCAGGTGCTGCAGCGGAGGCCACCGCAACCGTCGAGGTGTTGCGCGCAAAGACCCAGTCGAAGGAGACGATTGCAGCGGGCATGATCGTCACATTCGCGGCCTCTTGCAGCTTTTGCAAACCGCCCTGCAATTGGAAATCCGCGACAGGCACCGCAATGGGCCGTGTGGGCGCGATGGACACCATGTCATTGTCTAGAAGCGTAACCGTCAATTCCGCAGTCCGGGTCTGAGTGATCCCGTGCAGGTCAATCGTGTATTCCGCCTCCACCCGCTTGCGCCGCAGTTCAACAAGGTCCGCGATGCTTGCCGGGTCGATCTTGGCGGTGATCTTGGCCTC
The DNA here is from genome assembly GCA_039024775.1 of Pseudomonadota bacterium. Taxonomy (GTDB): domain Bacteria; phylum Pseudomonadota; class Alphaproteobacteria; order Rhodobacterales; family Rhodobacteraceae; genus Sulfitobacter. The sequence continues at coordinate 10,519 of JBCCPS010000015.1, read as the reverse complement.
AGGATGCTTGAACGTCTCAAAAAACAGGAACCGCATGCGCACGTTGCGCAAATCAATCTTTGTGTCTACGGAATCGAGCAGAACCGACACTTCGACCGCACCTGTTTCATCAATGGTGCCATTGAAGGTCGCAAAACCGCTGGACTCGATGACGTTCTGCTTTTTCACAGACTGAAAGCTGAGATTGGAAATCGTCGGATTGAGCGTCCAGCCGCCTTCAAATGCCGCCTGTGCCTGCGCGGTGTTACTGGTAGCCAGAACAAGCCAAGCTGTGGCGAATGCCGATGTGAGTGTTCGCAAATGAATGCCCATGTACCGTCCCCTCGCATGCGTTTTTCTAAGAAGGCGATCCCGCCCCCAACTGCCAACCGCGCAGTTCACTCGCATTTGCAACGTCTCTAAGAGGTGCAGGATGCCGTGAACTTGGCCGTGCAGCTACCCTAGAACATAACTATTAGGCTTTACTGTGACACGCTTCACATAATTTTCGGTCATCTGCGGTCAAATTGCCGCATAATATCCTTAACTCGCTGTCGTTTTGCACAATCTGCACAGTGCACCCCTGGCGCATAACACCCAAGCTGCGCAGAGCGCGGGCAAAGGGCCGCTGCGCGGTTCAGCCTGAGCGCAGAAGCGTTTTGTTTGATCCCATCACCTGCGCCATCTCGGCATAAGCAACTTGGCGCCGCTCAGACCCGGTGGCGGACCGCAACAGCTTGATCTGGGCCTGATCCAGGATAACCGCCGCCTGCGCCTTGACTTGTGGCAAACGGTCTTCCTGCACCGCGATCAGCGGCTTGGATTCAACCCGGTTGCGGTTGATCCGGCCCCGCACGCGGCGTTTGCGCACGCCCCGCGCCCGGTTGGCTCGTGCCAAAGCCCGCAAATCGCGCGCAGCCCCTGCGATGATCTGCTGAGCCTCGGCGTAATCGCCCGAGGTGGCCATGCTGGCGGCGATCTCTTCAAGCTGTTCGCCCAGGCAGTCGATTTGATAGACTTCGCGCGGCGCGCGTTCGCAGAAGGCCGCAAGCCCCGCGATGGCCGCCACGATTTGCCGGGTGGTGCGCGGCCTGGTGTTTTTCGAGGTGCGAATGTTGTAGTCATTGCTGTTGGGCGAGGACCGAACGCCGGGCGGCGTTGGGATCTCATTGGGGTTGTTGGTGTGGTGGGCCAACGCATCCAGTGGCTGCAGCACCATTGCAACACAAAGAAGCCCGGCGAGCATCCGCCGCATCCCCCCTGCCCGTTCCGGCGCAGGCACCGCCTGCTCACCCCGCAGGCGAAAGACCCCAAGCACCTTTCGCACCTAGGCGGAGCGCAACAGCGTTTTGTTGGAGCCCACCGCGCGCGCCATCTGCGCATAGGCGATCAAACGGCGATCCGAGGCTTGGGCAGAGCGCAAGAGCTTGGTTTCCGCCTCTTCAATCACGGCGGCCGCCTGCCGCTTTGCCGCGCGTACGCTTTCCGGGCGCACCGCGCGCAGCGGTTTGGTCTTGATCGGTTTACCGCTCACAACCGTGCTGGCGCGCACGGGCGGCAAGGTAGGAGAGGCATTTGCGCGCACGATCCGATCAAGCTTGCGCGCAGCCTCCTCAAGGATGTCCTTGGCCTCCGCGTATTCGCCGCTGTCGGGCAGGGCGGCGGCGATTTCCTCAAGTTGCTCGCGCAGGCAGTCGACCTGGTATTCCTCCGGGATAACGCGCGCACAAACGGCGTAGGACCCCAGGATCGCGGATGTGACGCTTTCAGTTGCGTCCGGCGTGATCCGCCTGCCGACCAAAATACCCCAGCGGTTGGTCGGCTCCGGATATGTGCCGGGAGGCGGATCGCGGGCTTCCTCCTCAAAGTACTCCGGAAATTCATCGAAAATATCTTCTGACTGCGCCAATGCGCCGGCCGCCGGAAGCTGCAGCATCGAAAACGCCGCGGGCAGTGCCGCGCCTCTCAAAAGGGGTGAAAAATCAAAATGTCTCATCACGTGCGCCTCAGGAAAAAGAAAAGAAGTTTGCAAATGCGCGGGTCCAGCCCTCTTTGGACGGTCTCCGCAAATGATGCAGGCAAAACGTCGCCCTGTCACCCCCGCACCGGCAAGCCCGCGTGACAGCAACGTCAATTATGAGGTGCCGACAGGCATTTCGGGCGCCCTATGCGCCATCCTTGAAAAGGATTTGCCCTGTTGTCCCGCACAGCGGTGCCTTACGCTTGGCCCCGGGTCTCAGATGGACCCGGCAGAGAGGACCTTCATGACAATCGCCGCGCATCATCCCTATCCGTCCCGCCGCTCACCCGTTTTGGCGCGCAACCTGGTGGCCACCTCACAGCCTCTTGCCGCTCAGGCTGGGGCGCGCATGCTGGCCAAGGGCGGCAATGCGGTGGATGCAGCCCTTTCAGCCGCCATCACCCTGACGGTGGTGGAGCCCACGGGCAACGGCATCGGTTCAGACGCCTTTGCCATTGTCTGCCAGGACGGCGCGCTTCATGGGCTTAACGCTTCGGGCAGATCGCCTGCTGGCTGGTCGCAAGACCGTTTTTCGGGCAACGCCAGCATGCCCTTTCGCGGCTGGGAGAGCGTCACCGTGCCTGGCGCAGTATCAGCCTGGGTGGCACTGTCGGACCGCTTTGGAAAGCTGCCTTTCGCCGCGCTTTTTGAACCGGCCATCGCCTATGCCAGCAGGGGCTTTCCCGTCTCGCCTGTCATCGCGCAGCTTTGGGCGCGCGCGGCCGCAGAGCTGAAGGATCAGCCGGGTTTTGCCGCCTGTTTCATGCCGGACGGCCGTGCCCCCCGCGCCGGAGAGATCTTTGCCAGTCCGGGCCATGCCCGCAGCCTTCAACTGATCGCCGAAACCCGAGGCAAGGCCTTTTATGAAGGCGTGCTGGCCGAGGAAATCGCAGCCTTCGCTGCATCTCATGATGCCGCTTTGACGGTCGCGGATATGGCCGCCCACGCGCCCGATTGGTGCGGTACGATTTCTCGCGACTTTGACGGTGTAACGCTGCACGAAATACCCCCAAATGGTCAGGGCATCGCGGCCTGCATGGCGCTGGGGCTGCTGGATAAGACCGCGATCCGCGATCTGGACTCCGACAGCCCCCAAGCGCTGCACCTGCAGATGGAGGCGATGAAACTGGCGCTGGCGGATGCCGAAACCTACGTCGCCGATCCCGATCACATGGGGGATGTCACAGCGCAGGATCTCCTGGAGGACGGTTATTTGGAGGCGCGCGCGCGGCTCATTGACCCAGCCCGCGCGCAGGCGTTTGGCGCCGGCGCGCCCAAGCAGGGCGGCACGGTCTACCTTACGGCTGCGGATGAGAGCGGCATGATGGTCAGTTTCATTCAGTCGAACTACGCGGGTTTTGGATCGGGCGTGGTGGTACCGAACACCGGGATCGCGCTGCAAAACCGCGGTGCAGGCTTTGTGCTGGAGCCGAAGCATCCCAACTGCGTGGGCCCCTCAAAGCGGCCCTTTCACACGATCATTCCGGGCTTTGCCATGCGCGGCGCGGAACCCTGCATGTCCTTTGGCGTGATGGGCGGCCCGATGCAGGCGCAAGGCCATGTCCAGATGCTCTTGCGCACCGAGCTTTGGGGCCAGGACGTGCAAAAGGCCGCAGACGCCCCGCGTTGGCGCGTGACCGAGGGCTTGGGCGTCGCGATGGAGACATCCTGGCCCGCCGATACGCTGGAGCACCTGAAAGCGATGGGCCATCAGCTCACCATGGAGCCGCCGGATAACGCCTTTGGCTTTGGCGGGGCGCAGTTGATCCGCAGGCTGCCGGGAGGCGGCTATGCGGGCGGGTCTGATCCGCGCAAAGACGGCTGCGCGGCGGGGTTTTGACCCTCGTGCGCGCTTCCTTTGTCAGCAAGACGCCCGACCTGACCGCCCTGCGCCGCGATTTGCACCAGCACCCAGAGCTTGGCTTTGAGGAACACCGCACCAAAGGCGTGATCGCCGCCCTGCTGCGCGATCTGGGCCTGGAGGTACACGAAGGTGCGGGCGTCGTGGGGCTTTTGCGCGCGGGCACAAGCGACCGCAGTATCGGCCTGCGCGCGGATATGGACGCCCTGCCCATTGCCGAGAACACGGGCCATGCCTACCCCTCCAAGAGACCCGGCGTGATGCATGCCTGCGGCCATGACGGACACATGGCGATGCTTCTGGGCGCTGCGGCAGAGCTTGCCGCGCGGCCCGATTTCGACGGCACCGCGGTGTTCATTTTCCAACCGGCGGAGGAACACGGCAAAGGCGCGCAGACCCTGCTGGCCGAAGGCCTGTTGACGCGGTTTCCGCTGCAAGAGGTTTACGCCATCCACAATCTCCCCGGTACACCGCTGGGCCAAGTGCTGACCCGGCCCGGTCTGATTTGCGCCAGTGAGAGCCTGTTTGAAATCAACCTCACCGGCCAAGGCGGCCATTCGGCACTGCCGCATATGTGCCGCGATGCGCTGACCATCGGTGCGGAGCTTGTGCAGGCGCTGCAACTGATCTGCGCGCGCCGCCTTGCGCCGGGCTCGGGCGCGGTGCTGTCGGTGACCGAGTTTTTGACCGACGGCCAGCGCAATGTGCTGCCCGGCGAGGTCCGGCTCAAAGGTGACGTGCGGGCGCGCTCCGCCGCGGACCGGGACCTGATCGAAAGCCTGATGCGCCAGACCGCGCGTGGCATCGCTGGAGCCCATGGGGCGGCAGCCAAGCTCAGCTTCACCACGGAATTCATTGAGACGGAAAATGCGCCCGAGCCCACAGACGCCGCGCTGCGCGCTGCGCGCGCGCTGGACATGACCACCCTGCACCCCTGCGCGCCGATGAGCTTTTCGGAAGATTTCGCGCGGTTGACCGCGCAAGTCCCCGGGTGCTTCATCTTGCTGGGAAATGGCACCCAAGGCGCCCATGGCCAGCCGCTGCACGCGGCGGAGTACGATTTCAACGACGATCTCTTACCGATCGGCGCGGCCTTTTGGGCGCAGCTTGTGCGCCAACAACTGCCACGCGCGTGACGACCGGCGCGCCAACGGCGGTCCGGGACGATCCAGCGGCGCGCGCTATCTTACCTGTCATGAGTACATCAAGACGCACGCAAGGTCTGGCTGGCAGATGAGCAAGGTCACCCCATCAGTGGCGGCACGCTCCTGTCTTATCCTGGGCCGGGGCATGGCCGCCGCATCCCTCTTCCACCAAATTGTGAAGAGCGGGCATGAAGACGTTGTTTTCGTGAGATTAAGGCAGACCCACCAAAACACGCTCTGTGATCCGCCGCTTGTCTCAGCCGTTTTTGGAGGCGCGCGCCTGCTACAGGACTTGCGTAGTATGTCTAAGACCCTGAGCGGTCATGAACTTGACGGTGCCGCGTCCAAAAGTGACCGCCTAGCACCAGGTCACACACTGACACTCGCGCAGGATTCTGACCGATTTGCTGCCTTGCGCCATAGCGCCGCGCTTTGCGCCTGGACCGGCGACAAAATGACATTGCTCAACGCACCAGAGATCGCGGCACAGCATCCTTTCGCTCCAGCGCATGGCGTTCTTGGCGGCGTGATTGAAGACCGCGCGGAAGGGCCATCCGAGGAAGCCTTGGTACAAGCGGCGGTAAGCGACGGAGGCGTGTTGATCGACAGCCATGTCATACGCTCCATCCGTCGCAGCGCTGACACCTGGGAGGTGGCGACCGGCCGGAAAAGCCTGAAGGCCCGGGTCCTCGTGCTTGCCGATCCGGTGCCTGACGCGGATGCTCTGGCCTCACTCGGGATCCAAGTCCCCCATGTTTGCTTGAGGCATCAGCGCTTCAAAAGCGCGCCCGCGCTGCAGCTGGCCAGGCCAGACGCGCGCTTGCCGAATTTGCGCGCGGCGGATGCAGGCTGGACGCTACAGCATGTCAGCGACAGCTTCGTTTTGGATGTGTTCGGACAGAACGCCGCGCCACCGGCGTTTCAAGACATGTCCTTTGTGCGCATGGTCGAGCGCCAAATCACGATGAGCCCGGATGGCGCGCCCCTGATCGGCCCTCTGCCCGGTGCAGACGCGGCTTGGCTGCTGGACTGCTCGGCATGGGACGCAGCGCTTGCCCAGGGCGCGGGGGCCTTTCTGGCCCGCTGGATTACGACAGGCGGCCCACCGCGCAGCGCATCGGCGGTTGATCCGCGACGGTTTGAGACAGGCGGGGGAAAGGCGGTCACGCGATTGCCTGCCGCGCCCCTGCTCCCACATAGTGGTTCAACAGGCGCAGGCCCCGCCCAACGCTCCCCCCTGCACCATTTGATGCTGGAACGGGGCGCGGTCATGGGCCTCGATGCGGGCTGGGCACGCCCCGACTGGTTTTCCGACGTCACCGATGACCATACGCCGCCGGGTTTCGGGCGCGGGCGTGCGTTCAAATTTGTCGCGCGGTCCTGCCGGACGGTGTCTGAAGCCGTGGCACTGGCGGATATGTCGTCCTTGTCCAAATTCCGTGTCGAAGGGCCGCAGACGCGGGCGTTTCTGCGCGCTTTGGGCGCCAATCGCCCGCCGCTGCGCGGGCGGATCGGGCTGACCCATGCGCAAAGCCCGCAAGGCGGTGTCGCGGCTGAATATCTGGTGACGCGCATCGCGCGGGAAACCGCTTATCTGACGGCGGCGGCGGAGACGGACACCTTTCACGCCGATCACCTGCTGACTTGCGCATCCGCATTCGATGTCACCGTCACCAATGTCACGGACGCCATCGCCGTCATCGCGCTGATGGGGCCGCGCGCGGGAAAGGTGCTTGCCGCCGTCACGCAAGACCCGCTCGATTTCCCCTGGCTCAGCCACCGTGAAATCACCATTGCGGGCAAACCCTGCCTGGCGCTGCGGGTCTCGCGGATCGGAGAATTCGGCTGGGAACTGCACGTGGAGGCGCAAAATGCAGCGCGGGTTTTTCTGGCGGTAGAGACGGCGGGTACAATGCATCACATCGGCTATTTCGGCGCTTTCGCGGCGGAGGCCATGCGCCTTGAAAAGGCGCAGCCCGCTTGGGGACGCGAACTTTCGCCCGCGCATAGCCTCGCTGAAGCCGGGCTTGAGCGATTTCTGCGCACAGGACACGCGCCAGGCCCTGTGCCTCGCCGTCGCTTGGTCTTGCTCGAGATGGCGCCGGGCGATGAAGACCCTTTCCAGGATCACCTGGTCTGGCAACAGGGCGCGCCGGTGGGCATCGTGACCTCCGGCGGCTTTGGCCACCGCACCGGAAAGGTGCTCGCGCTGGCTTATGTCGCGGGCCTAAGAGGCACCGACCCGCTGCGCGTCGACGTTATGGGCGATGAGCGCGCCGCAACGGTTCTTGAGACACCGCCTTATGATCCCGCCGGCGTGCGGATGATGACGCCAGCGAGCTGATGGGCCTAAGCGATTCAGGCGACGTCCATCCGGTCTGAACGTCGCAAACAGGCGCGCGGCTGAAAGCCCAAATGTGCCAAGCTTCGGCTATGCATGACATCCTCGACCTCGATCAATATCCGCTGCACGCGCCGCAAAGCCGCGCCTACCAAGACCTTGTCGCCCGCTGCAAAGAAGACCTTGCACGAGAGGGGATGTGCAACCTGCACCGCCTGCTGCGGCCGGAGGTGGCGGCGAAGGTCGCTGCCGACATCTCCCCCCGAATGGCAACGCAGAGCATTGCCCACGCGCGACGCCACAACATCTATTTTCAGAAGTCTGTTGCCGGTCTTGCCCCCGATCATCCGGCATTACAGACGTTTGAAACCTCGAACTTCACACTCTGCGCCGACCAGGTGGCGGACACCCCCCTCGCCGCGCTTTATGACTGGGCGCCGCTAGGCGTCTTTCTAGCGCAGGTCATGGGCAAGCGTGCTTTGCACGTCATGGATGACCCCCTCGCGCGGCTCAACGTGATGGCCTACGGCGCGGGTCAAGCGCTCAACTGGCATTTCGACCGGGCGGAGTTCACCACCACGCTGCTGCTGCAGGCGCCTGATGCCGGCGGCGCGTTCGAATACCGCACCGACCTGCGCACAGATGATGAGCCGAACTATGATGGCGTGACCGCGCTCCTGGAAAACCGGGATCCGCTCAAGCAAAGCATGTCGCTGAAGGCAGGCACCCTCAATGTCTTTCGCGGCATCACCACCCCGCACAGAGTGACGCCAGTGGAGGGCGCAACCCAGCGCATCATCGCGGTCTTTTCATACTACGATCGCGCCGGGGTGCGGTTTTCGGACGAAGAGCGCTTGGGCTTTTACGGGCGCACCGGCTGAGCTTAACGATTGTTGATCGTGACGGTATCCGCACAGAAACTGAAGGCGTGATCCGCTGACAGATTTGAGCCAGGGTTGCGCACGGATGCGCCGAGGCTGACGACGCTTTGGGGTTGGGTGTTGCCCGGACCGATGCCAAAGACCACGCGGCTGCCGGGCGTCGATGCCGCTTCGCGCACGAAGATGCGGGTGGAGCCGGGCTGGCCCAGCGCGCGCAAAGCATGGAACCCAGCGGCGCACCAGGCCCCGCGTGCGCCCAGCCGACCGCCGGCGGAGGTGGCGAAGGTGCTGCCGGTGAGTGAGGTGACGCCCACATCGAGCCGGTTGGGCGTGAAGCTTTGCGCAGAGGCGCCCGCCGCCGCGAAAACCAGGGCCGCTGCAAGCACCGCTGATGATCTTTTGAAATGCCGTTTCATGAAATGTCCTTCCCTGATCTGCTGCTGAACGATGTAGGAAAGGTGGTCTTCCCGTCGCTCTCAAACAAGCAACGATGCTGTGAGGCTGTCGTGTGTGCGCGGACCTCGCGGCTCAGCCGTGCAGCGCGGCGACCGTCTTGAGCGTTGAAAAACCGTAAAGCGCTTCAAACCCTTTCTCGCGCCCGTGCCCGGACAGACCCGTGCCGCCGAATGGCAATTCCACGCCGCCGCCCGCGCCGTAGTTATTCAAAAACACCTGCCCCGCGCGCAAGCGGCGTGCCATGCGCATCGCGCGCGCCCCGTCGCGCGTCCAGCAAGAGGCGACGAGCCCGTAGTCGGTGCCATTGGCGATGGCGATGGCCTCCGCCTCATCCTCAAAGGGGATCACGAGTTGCACGGGCCCGAATATCTCGTCCTGCGCCAACCGGTGCATGGGGTCTGCGCAGGCCAGCAGGCAAGCGGGCACATAGGCGCCCGCAGAGGGCGCATCGGCCACGACCTGCCCGCGCGCGGCCACTTCCAGATCCTCAGCCTGAGCCAGAAAGCCCTCCACGATCTGCTTTTGCCGGGCGGAGACCTGCGGGCCTACTTCCAGGTCGGACATCGCAGGGCCCGCGCGCAGCCCGCGATACCGCTCTGCCATGCGCCCCAGCACCTCGTCGTAGCGGCTGCGCTGGACGAGGATGCGCGAAGAGGCAGAGCAGGTCTGCCCGGCGTTCTGGATGCCCGCATTGACCAGGAAGGGCAGTGCGGCATCCAGATCGGCGTCCTCGAACACCACTTGGGGGGACTTGCCGCCCAGCTCCAGCGTCACCGGCACCACGTTCTGCGCAGCAGCGGCCTGCACCAGGCGGCCGGTGGCAACTGAGCCCGTGAAAGACACGTGCTGCACGCCCGCGTGAGCGCTGAGCGCCGCGCCCGCCTCTGCCCCCCGGCCTGGCACCACGTTGAGCGCGCCCGCAGGCAGGCCCGCGCGCTGTGCAAGTTCTGCAAAGGCAAGCGCTGTGAGGCAGGCTTCTTCGGCGGGCTTGAGCACGCAGGCGTTGCCCGTGGCAAGCGCGGCCCCAACAGAGCGCCCGATGATCTGCATCGGATAGTTCCAGGGCACGATGTGCCCGGTCACCCCATGGGGCTCCCGCAAGGTATAAACGGTATAGCCGTCCAGATATGGAATGGTCGCGCCGTGCAGCTTGTCCGCCGCACCGCCGTAGAATTCCATGTAGCGGGCGAGTGCGGCCACATCCGCACGCGCCTGGGTCAGCGGCTTGCCCACGTCGCGGGCCTCCAACTCGGCCAACTCCTCCGCGTTCCCCATGACAAGCGCCCCGATGCGGTTGAGCAGCCGGCCCCGTTCCGCTGCCGTCGCCCGGCCCCAGTCGCCCGCGCGCGCTGCCTGCGCGGCCAGAACGGCAGCGTCAATGTCCTCGGCCCCACCTGCCGCGATCTCACACAGGACAGTGCCGTCCGAGGGGTTGATCAGCTCAAGCCTGTCGCCCTGTGCGCAGGGGCGCCATCGCCCTCCGATCAAACAGAGAGCGGGCTCTATACCTAGAGGGCGGACGGACATGGGCGGCATTCCTCCAAAGGGGTTTGGCTGACACCTTGCGAAGAAAAGCGGGCTCTCTTCAAGCCCTGCCAAGCTGCACGCTCGGATACGCCGCCACGCCGCCTCACTTCCGCGCGATCAAGTGTTGCGACCCGGCCCGCGGGCTACATCTTGGAGTTGAAACACGCCAGAAAAGGAAATCGTGATGAAACGTCTTGCCCTTGCCGCCGCAACCGCTGCAGCAACGCTCAGCTCTCCTGCCATCGCCCAGTCGGGGTCCGTACAGGTCCAGCCGGGCTTTTTCTGCGCCATCAACAAATGCGTGCGCTT
>JBCCPS010000014.1:0-52319 GCA_039024775.1 Pseudomonadota bacterium | reverse complement strand
CGGGGACATCATTGCCTATGATTTCGGGATCATGGGCCACATCGATGAATATACCCGCCGGGTCTATGCCGAGATCCTCTATGGCTTCACGCAGCGCGACTACATGCGCGTGGCCAAGGTGCATTTCGAGGCGGGATATGTGCCCGCCGACAAGGACGTGGATGAATTCGCCAGGGCGTTGCGCGCGGTGGGCGAACCGATCTTTGGCATGGACGCCACGCGCATTTCCATGGCGCGGCTGCTGGCCTATCTCTTTGAGGTAACCGAACGGTTCGGGATGGAGACGCGGACCGAGCTGATCCTGCTGCAGCGCACGATGGTGGTGGTGGAGGGCGTCGCGCGTTCGCTCAATCCCAAGATCAATATCTGGGAAGTCGCGAGCCCGATCGTGGCCGATTACATCGCCAAATCCCTGGGCCCGCGCGCGGCGCTGACCGATCTGGGCAAAACGGTGCGCGTGTTGGCGCGGTTCGGGCCGCGCCTGCCCGGCCTGGTGGAAGGGGCGCTGCTCCGACAGACGCAAGAAGAGGCGCCGATCAGAAAGCCGTTCAAGCGTTGGATCGTCCTGGCAGGCGGTCTGGGCCTCGTGCTGGGCGCGGGCCTTGTGATGGTGCTTGACGCATTGACCTGAGGTTTTGCGCGGGCTGCACCCGCGCTCCGCAGGCGCGCCTTTCGGGCGCGCCGTTTATCAGTGCTTTTTCGTTTTTCGCAGCGCCCGGGACGGGCGTGGGAATTGGATATTTTTAGCCAGAGAAAGAAGGCATCAGGTCCGCTCAATCGCCAAGGCGATGCCCTGGCCCCCGCCGATGCACATGGTGATAAGCGCGCGGTGGCCCGAGGTACGCTCAAGTTCATAAAGCGCCTTGACGGTGATGATCGCGCCGGTGGCGCCCACGGGGTGGCCCAAGGCAATCGCCCCGCCGTTAGGATTGACGCGCACCGGGTCCAGGCCCAGATTCTTGTTGACCGCCAGGGCCTGGGCCGCGAAGGCTTCATTGCTTTCGATCACGTCAAAGTCGTCTATGCCAAGGCCCGTGCGGGTCAGCAGCTTTTGCACCGCAGGGACCGGTCCGATGCCCATGACCTCTGGTCGGACACCCGCATGAGCATAGCCCAGGATGCGCGCGCGGGGTGTGAGCCCTGCCGCCTTGGCCGCCTCTGCGGTGGCCAAGACAACAGCCGCCGCGCCATCGTTGATGCCGCTGGCGTTGCCAGCCGTCACGGTGCCGTCCTTTTGAAACGCCGGGCGCAAACCGGCGAGCGCCTCTGCGCTTGTGCCTTTGGGGTGTTCGTCGACCGCTAAAGCCACCGTGTCGCGTCTGACTTTCACATCGACCGGCACGATCTGATCCGCGAAAGCACCCGCCTCAATCGCTTGCGCCGCGCGGGTCTGGCTTTCAAGCGCAAAGGCATCCTGGGCTTCGCGGCTGATCTGGTGTTCCGCGGCCACGTTTTCCGCCGTGACGCCCATGTGCCCCGTACCAAAGGGACAGTTCAGCGCCCCCAGCATCATGTCGAGACTGCGCACATCCCCCATCTTTTGCCCAAACCGCGCGGCCGGCATCACGTAAGGTGACCGCGACATGCTTTCCGCACCGCCCGCGAGGCCAAAATCTGCATCGCCCAACATCAGGTTCTGGATCACGGAAACAATGGCCTGCACGCCAGAGCCACAGAGGCGATTGACGTTCATCGCAGGCGTCTCATCCGGGATGCCCGCATCGCGCGCCGCCACGCGAGACAGATACATGTCGCGCGGTTCGGTGTTGATGACGTGACCAAAGGCGACATGACCGATCCGATCCGGCGCCACGCCTGCGCGCTCCATCGCGGCTTTGGCGACGGTTGTTCCCAATTCAGTGGGTGCTGTGCCAGCAAGTGCGCCGCCGAAACTACCGATGGCCGTGCGTGCGCCGCTCAGAATTACGATGTCTTTGGTCATTGAAGTCTCCGTTCCCTTTGGATGTCTTTATGGCCAGATTAGAGCACCTTGTCAGCCCGATACCTCAATCCGTTATCTTGACTGGCCGCTTGATTAGGTTGAGGCTTCCAGGATGATGGAAACATCCGACGCTATCCTGAACAAGCTTCCTGCACGGCTCAAAGCCGCGCGGCAGACGCAAGGTCTGTCGCTTGAGGCGGTGGCGAAACTGTCTGGGGTCTCGCGCTCCATGGTCAGTCAGATTGAGCGGGGCGAAAGCTCCCCGACCATCGCCACGCTGTGGAACTTGACGCGGGCGTTGCAGGTGGATTTCGCCGGACTGCTGGATGCGGCGCAAAACGCCGAAGCCGTGCATGTGCTGCGGGCAGCAGACGTGCCGACGATCAATAATCTAGGGATGGGATGCCGCATTCGGATCCTTTCGCCGCCAAGCGAGGCGGGACGTTACGAGGTCTATGAGCTTGAGCTGAACGCAAGGGGCGAGCTGGACAGCCAGGCCCACAGGCGCGGCGCGCGCGAGCACCTGACCGTGATCGAAGGCACACTGGAAGTGACCAGCGGTGAAGCCTCCGAAAGGCTGGGGCCCGGCGACACCGCGCGCTATGCCGCTGACATTCCGCACCGGATTGCAGCGGTCGCGGGGCATGTGCGCGCCTTGCTGTTGGTTCAAGACGCCTGAAGATAGCGCTTCCAGGGCTCCGCCAAGCAGAAATTCCGATGTTGCGGATTGTTATCCGTTATAATAGATTTTCTAAAAGGAGATTCCCATGAGCGCTGCTTTTCTGGACCACATCAAAGACACCCTCGCGGGGATCGAAGCCGACGGAATGACGAAACGAGAGCGGCTGATCACCTCCCCACAAGGGGGGCAGATTAACGTGGGCGACCGCGCGGTGCTCAACCTTTGCGCCAACAACTACCTCGGGCTCGCAGACCATCCTGACCTGGTGGCGGCCGCGAAAAGCGCGATGGACAGCCACGGGTTCGGCATGGCCTCCGTCCGATTTATCTGCGGCACGCAAGACGGGCACCGCGCCTTGGAGCAACGGCTGGCGGCATATCTGAACATGGACGACGCGATCCTTTTTGCCGCCTGTTTCGATGCCAACGGGGGGCTCTTTGAGCCGCTTTTGGGACCCGAGGATGCGATCATATCCGATGCGCTCAACCACGCGTCGATCATCGACGGCATCAGGCTGTGCAAGGCCCGGCGCTACCGCTACGCCAATTGCGATATGGACGATCTGGAGGCACAGTTGAAGGCCGCCCGCGCAGACGGTGCGCGCCACCTTATGATCGCGACGGATGGCGTGTTCTCAATGGACGGAACGCTTGCGAAACTTCTCGAAATCAACGCATTGGCAGAAACCTACGACGCGCTGGTCATGGTAGATGATTGCCACGCTACCGGTTTCATGGGCCCGAAAGGCGTAGGCACCCCAGCGCATTTCGGGGTGGATGTGGACATCTTGACGGGCACATTGGGCAAGGCGCTCGGTGGCGCCATCGGCGGCTATATCGCCGGGCCGCAGCCTGTCATCGACCTGCTGCGCCAGCGCGCCCGGCCCTACCTGTTTTCCAACTCGCTCCCGCCTGCCATCGTGGCGGCGGGGCTCAAGGCGTTGGAGCTGGTCGAGCAGGGCGATGACCTGCGCGACAAGCTTTTTGAGAACACCGCCTATTGGCGCGCTGGGCTGGAGCGGCTGGGCTTCACGCTTTTGCCGGGCGAGCATCCCATCGTGCCGGTGATGCTGGGGGAGGCTCAGCTTGCGCAAGACATGGCGGCGAGGCTCTTTGAAGAGGGGGTCTTCGTCAGCGGGTTTTTCTTTCCGGTTGTCCCGCGCGGGCAAGCACGGATCAGAACGCAGATGAACGCCGCGCTCTCGCGCGCGGACCTCGACCAAGGCCTCGCGGCTTTCGAACGCGCAGGCAAGGCCTGTGGCGTCATCTGAACGCCCTCACCCTTTGGCATCCGTTAAAACGGAGGCCCCCAATGACGTCAAAACGGAGAACGCGCGATGCGCAATGACATGAAGGCGCTCTGCAAATCGGAGCCGCGCGAAGGGCTCTGGATGGTGTCTGCCCCGGTACCGGAGATCAGGCCGGAAGATGTGCTCATCCGGGTCCGCAAGACGGGCATCTGCGGCACCGACATTCACATCTGGAACTGGGACGCCTGGGCGCAAAAGACGGTGCCGGTGCCCCTGATCACGGGCCACGAGTTTGCCGGAGAGATCGTGGACATCGGGCGCAATGTCGAGGGCCTGCAAATCGGGCAGAGGTGCTCGGGCGAGGGGCATCTGATTGGCAAGAACTCCCGCCAGTCCCGGGCGGGGAAGTTTCACCTCGACCCCGCGACTCGGGGCATCGGTGTCAATGAACAGGGCGCCTTCGCGCAGTATCTGCGGCTGCCCGCCTTCAACGTGGTGCCGCTGCCAGAGGGCATTTCAGATGACATCGGCGCGATCCTCGATCCGCTGGGCAACGCGGTACATACCGCGCTCAGCTTCGATCTGGTGGGCGAGGATGTCCTGATCACGGGCGCGGGTCCCATCGGGATCATGGCCGCGGCGGTCGCGCGCCATGTGGGCGCGCGCCACGTGGTGATCACGGATGTGAACCCCGCGCGGCTCGCCCTGGCGCAACGCGTGGTGCCCGATGTGGTCCCAGTGGATGTGACAGCGGAGGACCTGCGCAATGTGATCACGCGGCTGAAGATGCGCCAGGGCTTTGACGTGGGCCTTGAGATGTCGGGCAATCAGCAAGCGCTCGACCAGATGGTGGAGGCGATGACCATGGGCGGGCGCATCGCGATGCTGGGCATCCCGCCGGGCAAGTCGCCCGTGGATTGGAGCCAGATTGTCTTCAAAGCGATCACGATCAAGGGCGTCTACGGGCGCGAGATCTTTGAAACCTGGTACAAGATGATCGCGATGCTGGAGAACGGCTTGGACATCTCCGGGATCATCACGCACCGGTTTGCCGCCGAAGACTTCGCAAGCGGGTTTGCCGCGATGAAGTCGGGGCAGTCCGGGAAGGTGGTGCTGGAGTGGACCTGATCTTACCACATCCTCGCGTGCGCGTTGCTGGTGCAAGGCACGCCTTATCTTGGCGTCACGGCAATTTCGGTGCCAGCACCTCACGCCCCGAGGGCGTAAGCCGCCAGCAGGAGGTGCCTTCGAACACCACTGCGGTCAGCGGATGGCCGTATCCCGCGCCGCTGTCCAGATTGATCCGGTTGCCGTAATGCGTGGCCTGATCAACAGGCGTGTGGCCGTGCACGATCAGTTTGGGGTGCTGGTCGCTGAACTTGTGAAACGGTTTGCGGATCCACAGCAGGTCTTCCTCGTCCTGGTCTGCCAGGGCAAGCCCCGGTTTGATCCCCGCATGGGTGAAGAACAGCCCATCCGTCTCAAAGGTCAGGGGCAAGCGGCGCAGGAAATCGACATGCGCGGCGGGCACCCGCGCCAAGGCCTGCGCGTGCACGTTCAGCATCCGGTCTTTGTCGGTGAACACCAGCCCGTAGGAGGCCAGCGTCGTATCACCCCCCAGCCGGGGGTGCAGCCAGGACAGTTCAATCGGCAGGTAAGCCTCGTGCCGGGGATAGGGTTCCATGAACCACTCGAACATGCGGTCATGATTGCCCTTGAGCAGCGTCCAGTTGCGGCCGGTATCGCGACCATGGATCAGCAGGTCCAGCACCCCTTTGCTGTCAGGGCCGCGATCCGTGTAATCGCCCAGAAAGACGATGTGCGCGTCCTTTCCCCCGTCCGCCGCTATCAGGGCAAGCACGCGGTGAAGTTCGGCCAGCTGTCCGTGGATGTCGCCGATGGCATAGATGGGTTGCGTCATGGGGTCATAGGCAGCGTAAGGCGGCCCCGGGTCAACCCCGGGGCACGCTCTGCTTTAGGCGACGTCGAATTGCAGCGGTTTGACCTGGGTGAATTTGCCCGTTTCGGTCAATGCGTTTATCGCCACGGCGGGCACCGCCTCATCCACATAAAGAAGTGCGATCGCCTCGCCCTCGACCTCCGCCCGGCCAAGGGTGAAGTTCGCGATGTTCACCCCATTCTCGCCCATGGTCTGGCCGAGCGTGCCGATGATGCCGGGCTCATCGCGGTTGGTCGTGTAGACCATATGCGCGCCCACTTCGGCGTCGATGTTGATGCCCTTGATCTGGATGAACCGCGGCTTGCCATCGCTGAAACAGGTGCCCGCCACGGAGCGTTCGCGCTGCGCGGTGACGACAGTGACCTTGATGTAGCCGTCGAATGCGCCGGATTTGTCCTGGTTGGTGGTGGAGATCTGGATGCCCTTCTCCTTGGCCACCACGGGGGCCGACACCATGTTCACGTCCGGGTTTGCCCGCTTCATGATCCCCGCCACCACGCCACAGTTGAGCGCGTTAAGGTTCATGCCAGCCACAGCACCGTCATAGAGGATGTTGATCGCCTTGATCGGCTCATCGGTCAGCTGGCCGGTGAAAGCACCCAGATGCCCGGCAAGCTTCAGCCAGGGGCCCATCACCCGCGCCTCCTCCGCCGTGACGGACGGCATGTTGAGCGCGTTGGTCACGGCCCCCGTCAGCAGATAGTCCGACATTTGTTCAGCGACCTGCAGCGCGACGTTTTCCTGCGCCTCGGTGGTGGCCGCGCCCAGATGCGGCGTGCAGACCACGTTAGGCAGATGGAACAGCGGGTTCTCGGTGGCGGGTTCGGTTTTGAAGACGTCAAAGGCGGCACCGGCCACGTGACCTGATTTCAGCAGATCCGCCAGCGCCTCCTCATCCACCAGCCCGCCGCGGGCGCAGTTGATGATGCGCACGCCCGGTTTGGTCTTTTGCAGGTTCTCGCGGCTCAGGATGTCGGCGGTCTGATCGGTGAAGGGCACGTGCAGCGTGATGAAATCCGCGCGTGCCAGCAGATCGTCCAGCTCCACCTTCTCCACGCCCATCTTTTCGGCCTTCTCCTCGCCCAGGAAGGGATCATAGGCCAGCACCTTCATCTTGAGCGCGCGGGCGCGGTCACAGACGATGCCGCCGATGTTGCCCGCGCCGATCACGCCCAGTATTTTGCCGGTCAGCTCCACCCCCATGAACTTGGATTTCTCCCACTTGCCGTCATGGGTGGAGGCGGAGGCCTCAGGGATCTGCCGGGCCACCGCGAACATCATTGCGATGGCATGCTCGGCGGTGGTGATCATATTGCCGAAAGGCGTGTTCATCACGATGATGCCCCGCTTGGAGGCTTCCTCCTTGTCGATATTGTCCGTGCCGATCCCGGCGCGTCCGATCACCTTGAGGTTGGTCGCATTGCGCAGGATTTTCTCCGTCACCTTGGTGGCGGAGCGGATGGCGAGACCGTCATAGTTGCCGATGATCTCGGCCAGTTTGGCCTTGTCCTTGCCCACGTCGGGCTGGAAATCCACGTCGATGCCGCGGTCCTTGAAGATCTGCACGGCGGCGGGGGAGAGTTTGTCGGAGATGAGTACTTTGGGAGCCATGTTATTGGTCCTTTTGAAAGGGGGTTGCTCGTCCAGCCCTTGGCTGTCCTCGCGAAGAGCGGACGAAGTCCAGCGATGAGCTATGCGTTGATCTCGGTCTCAAAGGCCCAGGCGAGCCAGGGGAGCATCGCCTCGATGTCCGCCGTCTCAACTGTGGCGCCGCACCAGATGCGCAGGCCTGGCGGCGCGTCGCGATAAGCGCCCACGTCCAGCGCCACGCCTTCCTCCGCCAGACGCCCAGCGATCCGCTTGGCAAAAGCCGCGCCGTCCGTGATCCGGTCATCCGTGAACTTCAGACAGACAGAGGTGTTTGACCGCGTGGCGGGATCAACCGCCAGGTGCTCGATCCAACCGTGCGCGGCGACGAAATCGGCAATAGCCCCGGCATTCGCATCCGCCCGCGCGATCAGGCCCTTTAGGCCGCCCACCGACTTCGCCCAGTCCAACGCCTGCAGATAGTCTTCCACGCAGAGCATGGAGGGCGTGTTGATCGTGGCCCCTTCAAAGATGCCTTCAATCAGCTTGCGACCCTTGGTGAGGCGGAAGATCTTGGGCAGTGGCCAGGGCGGCGTGTAGCTTTCCAGCCGTTCCACCGCACGGGGGCTCAGGATCAGCATCCCGTGCGCGGCCTCTCCGCCCAGCACCTTCTGCCAGGAGTAAGTCGTCACGTCGAGCTTGTCCCAGGGCAGGTCCATCGCGAACGCAGCAGAGGTCGCATCGCAGAGCGTGAGCCCCGCGCGGTCCGCCGGGATCACATCGCCAGACGGCACGCGCACACCAGAGGTCGTGCCGTTCCAGGTGAAACAGACGTCCTTGTCATAATCGAGCGCGGCCATATCCACGATCTCGCCATAAGGCGCCTCGTGCACCTGCGCCTCGATCTTGAGCTGTTTGACCGCATCCGTCACCCAGCCCGCGCCAAAACTCTCCCAGGCGACCATCTCCACCGGGCGCTGGCCCAGCAGGTTCCACATCGCCATCTCATAGGCGCCTGTATCTGAGGCTGGCACGATGCCGATGCGGTAATCGGCAGGCACGCCCAGAATGTCGCGGGTGGTTTCAATTGCAGCCTTGAGGCGCGCCTTGCCCTCAGCCGCACGATGGCTGCGGCCCAGCGGGGCAGAGGCCAGTGAGGCTGCGTCAAATGTGGGGGGTTTGGCGCAGGGGCCAGAAGAAAAACGCGCGTTTTCCGGCCGCGCAGCCGGGTGGTCTAGTGCCATTGATGGTATCCTTACAGATATTCGCCCTTCGTTGGGGAAGGGTGTCCCACGGCTGGGAATACTGCGGACACTCAGCCAAGGCAACGGCAAAAGAACGCCGCCCGGAGCTTCAATTTGAGACAAGATCTGGTGCGGCTTAGCCGTGCGTATGCCCGTGGCCCAGAAGGCTCCACCCGTAGCTGATGATCAGCACGCCCACCGCCCCGACCAGCACCGCTGATATCCAGGGCGAGGCGTTGAGGATCGCGTTAAAGCGGCCGTTCTTGGAGGACAGATACTTCAGCCCAAGTGCTGCGATGACCCCGATCAGCACCAGCGTGATCGCAAGCCCGGCGGAAAACGCGCCCACAAGGATGATGCCCAGCGACACCTGCCCGAGATAGAGACACAGGATAAAGACCGTGATCGCCGCCGGACAGGGGATCAGCCCGCCCGAAAGCCCAAAGAGCACGGTCTGCCAGGTCCCGGTCTTGCCTTCAGCAAGACGGGCCTCGATCTCTGCCGCATGGGCGCGGGCGTGGGCGTCCATGTGCGGACCGTCGAGCGCCGCTGTGCCGTGGTCGTGATCGTGGGAATGATCGTGGTGATGGTGGTGGTCATGGTGATGGTGGTCATGGTGGTGGTGATGATCGTGACCATGAGCATGGTCATGATGATGCCCATGATCGGCGCGCCCCGGGCGCAGGGCGTTCCGCAGCATCCAAGCCGCAATCCCAAGCACAATCGCACCGGAGACGATCATGAAGTAGGGCTCCAACTCTTCCCCGATCAGCTCATTACCATAGGCCAGCGCGATCCAGGACAGTATCCAGACGATGATCGAATGGCTAAGCGCGGCGGAGAGCCCCAGGATCACCGCCTGCCCCACCGTGCCGCGCACCGCGATGATGTAGGCGGCCATCATGGTCTTGGAATGGCCCGGCTCCAGCCCGTGCAGCGCGCCCAGCATCAGGGCAAAACCGAAAAGCAAGACAGGGTTTGTCCCACCCGCAGCGATCATCTCTGTCAGGCCCATCAAACGATCCCCGCGTGAAAGCTCATGTGATGAACTTTATAAGGTTGCACACGCCATTGCGACTGAAATCATGCCGCACCGCCCTGGCCCTGCGCGCCGGGCACCGCGCACACCGGCCCTCTGTCCAGCCTGCGGATGTGATCCGCCAGATCGCTCGGAAAGACCTTACGCACCAGCGGATCGTGGCCCGGGATGATCAATTCCGTGGCGGAGGCAAGCCTTTTGAGCGTCGCAAACCCCGCCAGCATATCCGCCATGTCAACGACAATGGGAAAGGGCTTTCCCGCGAACACATTCTCATAGTAGTGCGCGGCATCGGAGGCCAGCACCAGCCAACCCGCCTGCGTGCGCACCCGCACGCATTGCAGCCCCCGGCTGTGACCTCCGATGCAATGCACCGTCACGCCCTCTGCCACCTCTGCTTCGCCGTCATGAAAGAACAGCTTGCCCGCGTAAAGCCGCTTGACCGCCTCGCAGACGTGCCCGGCGGTAAAGGGCATCCGCAGCACGTCATGACACATGCAGGGCCCCGTGGCATAGGCCATCTCCGTCGCCTGAAGGTGCAGCTGCGCATTGGGAAAAAGGTGCAGACCGCCCGCATGATCGTAATGCAGATGTGTGACGATGATGCGGGTGACATCCTCTGGCGCAATGCCAAAGGGCGCCAGCGCGCGCACGGGGTCAAGCGCGATGGGCCGTCCCCGCGCCTGCGCCTCCGCCCCGTCATAGCCGGTATCAACAAGGATCACCTCAGCCCCCCGCCGCAGCACCCAGATGTAGTAATCCATCGCATGGGGCGCATCGTGGTTGTCATCAAACAGAAAACTGTCCCCCCGCGTCCGGGCATTGCGGTCCGCGTATTTGACCGCGAAAACCTCCCAATCGTTCATGAGGTCACCTGGGAATAGGTGCGCACCTCCTTGGCGGCGATCAGCGGCGCGGCAAAGGCGTCAAAAGCCTTGAAATGCGCGCTGGCCAAATGAGCATCAAAGGCCGCGCGATCCGCGTAGAGCTCATAGAGAAAGACATGATCGGGCATGCTGGCGTCGGTGCAGATATCAAACCGCGTGCACCCCGGCTCCTCGCGCAGGGACGCGGCGGCGTTCTCCTTGAGCGCGGGCAACAGCTGCGCCTGCGCGCCTTGGATCAGCTCAAGCGTGACAACAACCGCAAACATTCAACTCTCCCCCAGGTGTCGGCAAGCATGGCGGCAATCGCAAGCTTGTCAAAGGGTATCGCAGCGCCGCGTGGGCCCGGACTGGATCAAGGTCCGCATTTGTGTCACCTCTTGCGGTGAAACCTGTCTGCTCCAAAAGGCGTTTTGAGACATGCCATTCCATGCTCTTATATACATACGGTATCGTATGTTATGCCTGTAACCGCACAGCAGATGCTCAAGGTCGCGGGCGTCGGCGCGGGCTACTTCAGCCGGTTTCACTATGACAGCTGGGCCCGGATGGACCGCGCCCGCTGCGTCGCGGTCTGCGACACGGACCTGGCAAAAGCGCAGAGCGTCCATGCCCGAGCCTATGACGATCTGGCCATTATGTTGTCAGAACAGCAGCCCGACATCCTCGACGTGATCTTGCCGCCTGCAGGCCAAACGGATGTGATCCGCGCGGCCCTGCAAAAAGGCACCAAGTGGATCATCTGCCAGAAACCCTTTTGCATGAGTTTGGCCCAAGCACATGCGCTCACGGCAGAAGCGGATGCAGCGGGGGCAAAGCTCATCATTCACGAGAACTTCCGCTTCCAACCCTGGTACCGCGTTATCGCAACAGAGCTGCAAAATGGCGCTCTGGGGCAGCTGCACCAAGCGACCTTCCGCCTGCGCCCCGGCGACGGCCAGGGGCCGGACGCCTACCTCGCGCGCCAACCCTCCTTTCAGCAGATGCCCCGCTTTCTCGTGCAGGAAACCGCTGTGCATTGGATTGATACGTTCCGCTTCCTCCTGGGCAATCCTACCGCCGTCTACGCTGACCTGCGCCAGATCAACCCCGCCATCGCGGGCGAGGACGCAGGCCACATCCTCTTTGACCATCCCAATGGCGTGCGCGCGCTTTTCGACGGCAACAGACACCTCGATCACGCCGCAGACAACCTCAGGCGCACCATGGGGGAGGCGCTTTTTGAAGGTACCGAAGGCACGCTGACCCTGCGCGGGGACGGCGCAGTGATGTTCCGGAACTTCGGTGCATCCGCGGAGCGGGAAGTACTGCCTCCCGACCCCTTCGACGGTTTTGGAGGCGATTGCGTGCATGCCTTACAAAGCCATGTGGTCCACGCGATTCTTGAGGGCACAGAAGTGGAGAACACCGCACGCGACTACCTTGACGTCCGCATGATTGAAGACGCGATCTACACATCTGCCGCGACGGGCACAAAGCAGCCGCTATCCTATCCGCTCCGCCCAGCACTTCGCGCGAGATAAGGAAAAAGCCATCTGCCCGCCCTGGCACGGTTGAAAAGCGCGCGCCCGGCCCTTGACCTTTCCAACGCTCGCGCCCTTATCTACCAGGCAGAAAGAGCGCTAACATGACCACATCGCTGACCTTTGACATCTCCGGCCTGCACTGCGGCGGTTGCGTGGGCCGCGCGGAAAAGGCGCTTGCCGCCGTGTCGGGCGTGGAACGTGCGATGGTCAACCTCGCACAGGAAACCGCAGTGATCGAAGCCCGCGGCTCTGTCAGCTTGGATGCGCTCAGCTCGGCGGCGGATGCGGCGGGCTATCCCATTTCCTTGCGCGAAAGCGCCGTGGACAGGGCCGCGCGGCGCGACAAGGCCGATGCCGCCTATGCCGACCTGTGCCGGATGGTGGTGATCTCCGCCCTGCTCACGCTGCCAGTTTTCGTGCTGGAAATGGGCGGGCATATGGTGCCGGCCTTTCACCACTGGGTGCACCGCACCATCGGAATGCAGACCTCCGGCATGATCCAGTTCGTGCTGACGTCGCTGGTGCTGATCTGGCCCGGGCGCGCGTTCTTTACCGTAGGCCTGCCCGCGCTGGCGCGGCGTGCGCCTGACATGAACGCGCTCGTGGCGCTGGGCGCGGGCGCGGCTTGGACCTTTTCGACGGTCTCGCTCTTTGCGCCGGGCCTTCTGCCCCCCGGTGCCGCGGCCTTCTACTTTGAGGCGGCGGCCGTCATCGTCACGCTGATCCTGCTGGGCCGCCTGCTGGAGGCCCGCGCCAAGGGGCAAACGGGCGAGGCCATTCGCAAGCTCGTGGCCTTGCGGCCAGACACGGCGCTGATCGAACGCGACGGGCTAACGCGCGAGGTGCCGCTGGCTCAGGTAAGCCAAGGCGACATCGTGTTGGTCAAACCTGGCGCGCGAATCCCGGTGGACGGGATCGTGACGCAAGGCCGCTCTTTCGTGGATGAGGCCATGCTGACGGGAGAGCCCATGCCGGTGGAACGCGCCCCGGGCGATCCCGTGCGCGGCGGCACGGTCAACGGCGCGGGCGCGCTGCGCTTTGAGGCCCACGCGGTGGGCGAGGACATGGTGCTCAGCCGCATCATCCGCATGGTCGAAGACGCGCAGGGCGCGCGGCTGCCGGTGCAGGACCTCGTCAACCGGATCACGCTGACCTTCGTGCCTGCGGTCATGGCGATCGCAGCCGTCACAGTCCTTCTTTGGCTCCTCTTTGGGCCCGAGCCCACGATCGGCTCGGCGCTGGTCGCGGGCGTGGCGGTGCTGATCATCGCCTGCCCCTGCGCGATGGGGCTGGCTACACCCACCTCCATCATGGTCGGCACAGGCCGCGCAGCGGAGCTTGGCGTGCTCT
The DNA here is from genome assembly GCA_039024775.1 of Pseudomonadota bacterium. Taxonomy (GTDB): domain Bacteria; phylum Pseudomonadota; class Alphaproteobacteria; order Rhodobacterales; family Rhodobacteraceae; genus Sulfitobacter. The sequence continues at coordinate 38,856 of JBCCPS010000014.1, read as the reverse complement.
TTCGCGCGGGCGACGCGCTGCAAAAGCTGCAGGACGTGGACGTGGTGGCCTTCGACAAGACCGGAACGCTCACCCAGGGCCAGCCCCGCGTGACGCAGGTGCTGCCCGCGACAGGCTTTGACGAACGGGAGGTCCTCTCCCTGGTTGCCGCCGTCGAGGCACAGTCCGAACACCCCCTCGCTCAGGCGATTGAAGCCGCGGCGACCGAGGCAGGCCTCACGCTGGCTCAGGCAGAGGCGTTCAAAAGCGAGACGGGCAAGGGTGCGCAGGCACAGGTTGCAGGCAAGCTGGTGCAAGTCGGTGCCGCGCGCTGGTTCAAAGAACTGGGCATCGATCTCAGCGCCCTGTTCGGCAGCACGCCTCAGGCAGGCGAAACGCGCGTCTTCGTGGCCATCGACGGCACAGCTGCTGCCTGCATTTCCATTGCCGATCCGATCCGCCCCGGCGCGGCGGAAACCATCGCCGCGCTCAAGTCGGCAGGGCTGCACGTGGTGATGATATCGGGCGACGCGCAAGCCACGGCAGAGGCTATCGCAGCCCAGATTGGCATCGACCACGTCATCGCTGACGTCCTGCCCGAGGGCAAAATCGAGGCCATCAAGGAACTTCAGCGCGCGAAACGACGCGTGGCTTTCGTGGGGGATGGCATCAACGACGCACCCGCCCTGGCCAGCGCGGAGGTGGGCATCGCCATAGGTTCAGGCACGGACGTGGCGGTCGAGGCCGCCGACGTCGTGCTCATGTCCGCCGACCCAGCCGCCGTGCTGCGCGCCATCCGCGTCAGCCGCGCGACCATGGTCAACATCTGGCAGAACCTCGGCTGGGCTTTTGGCTACAACGTGCTGCTGATCCCTGTGGCGGCGGGCGTGCTCTATCCATTTTGGGGCGTGCTCCTGTCGCCGATGCTCGCGGCGGGTGCCATGGCGCTGTCGTCGGTCTTTGTCTTGACCAACGCGCTGCGCCTGCGCTGGGTGAAGGCCTGAACTGAGCTTTGCCGCCGCGCGAGAGGGCTGGCCAATCGCGCTGACATGTTCAAGAAAGGCGCATGGGACAGCAAAGAGGCGCGCCATGTCAGATGATCCAGCTTCATCCATTACCCTGGAGGCGATCCAGGCGCGCGCGGCAGAGCTCGCGCCCCACGTCCTCCATACGCCCAGCCTGCCGCTGGAGACGCAGGCGCTGGGAAGCGGTGAAATGATCCTCAAACTGGAGCTTTTCCAGCACACCGGCACCTTCAAAGCCCGCGGCGCGCTGTCGAACGCGCGCGCGATCCCGCAGGACAGACGCGCCAAGGGGGTCACCGCGGCCAGTGCGGGCAACCACGCCATTGCCGCCGCCTGGGCCGCCCGCGCCAGCGGGATGCAGGCGCGCGTCGTGATGCAGAACACCGCCAACCCCTTCCGCGTCGCCCGCGCCCGCGTAATGGGCGCTGAGGTGATCCTGAAAGACCCCGGTCCCGCGACATTCGAAGAGGCCGAGCGACTGCGCGATGAGGAGGGCATGACCTTCATCCACCCCTTCGACGGCGTGGACACCGTGCTGGGCACCGCGGGCGTGGGGCTGGAACTGATGCAGGATGTGCCAGGGCTCGACGCGGTAGTTGTTTCCGTCGGTGGGGGTGGGCTGATCAGCGGCGTGGCGGCGGCGGTCAAGCAGATGAACCCTGACTGCGCCGTCTACGGGATCGAGCCCGAAGGCGCGGCCAACATGACCAAATCCATGGCCTCCGGCGCGCCGATCACGCTGAACGGCACCGACACCTTGGCCGACAGCCTCGCGCCGCCCTACTCGATGCCGCTGGGATATGCGCTCTGCCGGTCTCACGTGGACGATTTCGTGACGTTGACGGATGATGAGATCTGCGCAGGCATGGTGGTTTTTGCCGAGGACGCGAAGCTGGCCGTTGAACCAGCAGCGGGTGCAGCGCTTGCAGGCGTGCTCGGTCCACTGCGCGCGCGGCTGCAAGACAAGCGAGTGGGCGTAATTGTCTGCGGGGCAAACATTGACGCTGCGGGCTACGGCGCGCTGATGGCACGCGGCCAGAATCACGTGGCCGCGCTGCGCGGTTGAGAACGGTTTAAGACAGGAGACACGTGCATGTTCGTTTTCCCAGCCCCGCCTCAGGCGAGCCTCGCCGTGAAAGGCAGAAGCGACCGGTTTCCAGTGCGGCGGATCTTCTGCGTGGGGCGCAACTATGCCGCCCATGCCCGCGAGATGGGCAAGGACCCCGACCGCGACCCGCCGTTTTTCTTCACCAAACCGGCGGACGCCGTGATCGACACGCCCTGCACCGTCCCCTACCCGCCGCTAACCGCCGATCTGCACCATGAGATCGAGCTGGTGATCGCCATTGGCAAAGGCGGCGCGAATATCGCGGAAACAGACGTGATGGACCACATCTGGGGCGCCTCCGTCGGCATCGACCTCACCCGCCGCGACCTGCAGGCCGAGGCCAAGAAAGACGGGCGCCCCTGGGACTGGGCCAAGGGGTTCGACCATTCCGCGCCCATCGCGCCGGTTATGCCTTTGGCGGAGGTGCCCAGCCTCACCAAGGGGCGCATCTGGCTCGCCGTGAATGGCGAGACGCGGCAGGACGCGGATATCTCCGAGCTGATCTGGTCGGTGCCCGAACACATCGCCTTTTGCTCCCAAGCGGTGGCGCTGGCACCCGGTGACATCGTAATGACCGGCACGCCCGCCGGGGTCGCAGCTTTGGAACCCGGCGATGTGATCACCGGCGGGATCGACGGGATCGGAACGCTGGACGTCACCATCGGCGCACGCAGCCATGGCTGAGCTTGCCCTGCACAACTACTTTCGTTCCTCCACCTCTGTCCGTGTGCGCGCCGCACTCGCGCTCAAGGGGTTGGCCTATGACTACATCCCCCGCGCGCTGCTCAAAGGCGAACAGGCCGCGGCCGACCATCTGGCGCTCAACCCCTCTGGCCTTGTCCCCACTCTCGTGACACCTCAGGGCGCGCTGCCGCAGTCGCTGGCCATCCTGGAATGGCTGGATGAGGTGCACCCCGAACCGCCGCTTGTGCCCGCCGACCCTTGGGGCCGCGCGCGGGTCCGGTCGTTGGCGCAGATCGTGGCGCTTGATATCCACCCGGTGAACAACCTGCGCATCCTGCAGCATCTGGAAACGGAGTACGGTGTGGATGGCGCGGGCAAGGCCGCCTGGTTCCGCAAATGGGCAAGTGCCGGGATGCAGGCGCTGGAGACCCGGCTCGGCTCCGAACCTGAGACGGGCCAATTTTGTCATGGTGATCAAGTGACCCTCGCGGATCTCTGCCTTTATGCGCAGGTGCTCAACAACGCGCGCTTTGAGGTGGACATGACGCCCTATCCCACCATCGCGCGCATTCACGCGGCCTGCATGGCCGTGCCTGCCTTGGAACAGGCCGCGCCTGCACATCAGCCGGATGCAGTTTAAACCTGCACACGGTTCGGAAGACCCACTCTAGGCTTGAAGAAAAGCGAGGAGGTGTTGGGCGACTTCCGTGGGGGCGTCCCATACGATGGAATGGCCCGCGTCCTCGATGGTGATCTCGGTGAGATCGGCAATCGCCTGAAATCCCGGCCTGGCCAACGCGGGCGGCACCAGCAGATCCTGCCCAGCATAAAGCACCAGAACGGGGCAAGCGATGTCGCCCGGCTGCGTTGTCCCGCGAAAGGCGCGAAACATCTCGATCTGGCGGGCCATGCCCTCTGGCGTCTGCGCGAAGGGATAGGCCATCGAGGCCTCCACCGCCATTTCAACGTTCTGCGGGTTTTCAAAGAAGTGCTGCCCGAAGATCCACGGATAAAGCGCGCGCAGCCACATCTCCTCCCCCTTGGGCGCGCGGCGGATCGCCATCAGCGCGTCAAAGACCGCCACCGTACGCGGCATGCGCACCCGGCCCGAGGCCAACACACAGGCCCGGGCGACCCGCTCGGGCGCAAGGCCCGCCAGTTCCATCGCCATTAGGCCACCCATCGAATGGCCTGCAATTGCAAAGCGCGCGTGGCCCAGATGATCCATCAGCCTCAGCACATCCCGCGCCATCAACGCGGCGGAATTCGCCGCATCCACCGGTATCGTGCGACCGGTAGAACGGTTGTCCGGGCGGATCACGGTGAAATGACCGCTCAACAGCGGCACCAAAGGGCCCCAACTGGCACTGTCCGACAGCATGCCTGCGTGCAACAGTAACGGCGGGCCGCTGCCCTCGATCTCATAATGCAGCGTGATGTCACCCAGCGGCAGGTCAGGCATTATACTCCTTCCAGCACTTCAGAATATCCCCCGGCGCGGGCGTTGCCTCATAGACCCCACGCGCAATGGCGCGGCTAAGGCAAAGCGCAGCCGCATGGCCGATCATCAGCACATCCCCACCCTCCCGTGCGCCGGTGCTGGCGGCAAAGACGAGGTCTCCATCGTGGGGCGTATGGGCAGGCAGAATGGCCCGTGCGATTCCGTCATGGGCGGCGATGGCCACGCGGTGACATTCCGCTTTGCTCAGCTTGGCATCGGTTGCGACGATGGCAATCGTGGTGTTCTCCCGCCCGGTCATCGCCTGCGCCTTGCGGCTTTCCAATGCGCGTCCCAACCCGCTCGCGCGGTCCGGCCCCAGACCGCCAAATTCGCCGTCAATCTCAAAGGATGCGGCATGAAAGTGCCTGTCCCCTGGCGTGGTGACACTGCCGATGGGGTTCACGGCCACCAGCGCCCCCACAGTGACCCCGCCGGGCAGCAAAAGAGAGGCAGAGCCGAGCCCGCCTTTTGTCATTGCGGTAAAGGCACCGGTGCCTGCACCTGCGGTCCCAATGTCAAACTCAGGTCCGGCGGCCTCCAATGCGGCGCGGCCCAGCGCCCGGTAGGGATTTTCGTCCCAATCCTTTTGCCCGCCGTTGAGCAGATCAAAGATGATCGCGCCGGGCACGATTGGGATCACTGCATCTTCTATCACAAACCCCCGCCCTGCCGCGCGCAACCCGTCCACAACGCCCGAACAGGCATCAAGGCCGTAGGCGGAGCCGCCAGAGAGCACCAGCGCGTCCACCGCCTCAACGCTCTTGTCCGGGGCCAGAAGATCGGTCTCTCGCGTGCCGGGCGCACCGCCCATCACATGCACCGAAGCGCAAAAGGGCGCATCCCCAAAAAGCACCGTCGCACCAGACTTGAGCGTATGGTCTTGCGCATTTCCGACCCTCAAGCCGGACACATCCGTGATTAGGTTACGGGGTCCGGGACGCAGGGTCATATGCAGCGCCCCCCGTCCACCTCCATCGCGACCCCGGTGATCATGCTCGCCTCATCAGAGCATAAGAATAGAGCAGCGTTGCCCATGTCTTCGGGCTGCGAAAACCGTCCGATGGGAATGGTCGCTAGGAACTTCGCCCGCATCTCGGGCGTGTCTTCCCCCATGAAACTGGCCAGAAGCGGCGTCTCCCCCGCCACGGGGTTCAGCGCATTCACGCGAATGCCCTCGGGCGCAAGCTCCACCGCCATGCCCTTGGTCGCGGTGATCATCCAGCCCTTGGAAGCGTTGTACCAGCTGAGGCGCGGACGCGGCGACACCCCGGCGGTGGAGGCGACATTCAGGATCGCGCCACCGCCCTTTGCCTTCATATGCGGCACCAGCGCCTGCGCGGTCAGATAAACCGATTTCACATTCACCCGCAGGACGCGGTCAAAATCCGCTTCGCTGATCTCATCCAGCGGGGCGGGCATATGGGTCACGCCCGCATTGTTCACCAGGATATCGACCCGCCCAAAGGCCTCTATCGCCGCCTGCGCCATCGCGTTCACCGATGCGCTGTCACCTACATCCACGGTCTGCGCAGTGGCGCTTTCGCCCACCTCCGCTGCAAACCCCGCCGCCGCGTCTGCATTGATGTCCGCGACCATAACCCGCGCGCCTTCTTGCACGAAACGCCGCACGATGCCCGCGCCAAAGCCGGAGGCACCCCCCGTCACAATCGCAGTTTTGTCTCTCAATCGCATGGGCTCACCTCCTCAATGAAGCGCCGGAGCAGGGCGAAGAACTGCCCCGGCTGGTCCTTTTCGATCATGTGGCCTGCGCCTTCGATAGTGTGATGCGTGGCGGGCGCGTTGCCAAGGCTGCTCAAAATGGTTTCGCTGAACACAGGCGGCATCATCGGATCGTAGCTGCCAGACAGCACCAGCGTGGGGCAGGTGACCCGCGCCAGGGCAGCGCGGAAGTCAAAGCGCCCCATTTCATTCCTCGGCCCGTTGAAATGCATCGCAACCGGGTTCTTGACGATCATCCGCGCCATCACATCCGGATCCGGCGGGCTGGTGGCGTAAAGCGGTAGGCAATGCTCAAAATAGGCCTGCCGCCGCTCTGGCGTGGGCTCCGACCAATAGCTGCGCGCGACGGCGCCTGCCTTATCACCGCCCAAACGGGTGAAAGCGTCAAAGATCACCTCGAAATCCACCCGCGCGGAGGTCGCGCACAGGATCAGCCCACCCAGCCGCTCAGGGTAGCGCGTGGCAAAGGCCTGCGCGACAAAGCCCCCCATGGAGGCGCCGTAGAGAATGGGACGCGTGATCCCCAATCTGTCGATCAACGCCGCCAGGTCTTCGGCCCACTGATCCAGCGTCCAATCGCCGACATCGCCATCATCGCTGCGGCCGTTCCCCCGATGATCCAGGTAGACGATCTGACACAGATCGCTCAGCCGGGAAAACCCTGGCTTGTAAAGCGAATGATCCGCCCCCGGCCCACCGTGCAGCAGAATGAGCGTGGGCTTTTCCCGCATCCGCGATCCGTCAGGCACCAATCCGGCCCCCTCGATATCCACGAAAAGCCGCACACCGTTGATCAGGACGCGCATCGCTCAGCCCGCCTGTACGTTAAGATCAGACAGGACGGGAGCCGCGTCGATCAGGCTGCGAGTATAGGGGTGCTGGGGGGCGTCAAAGACGGCTTGTGTGGCCCCCTGCTCCACGATCTCGCCCGATTTCATCACCAGCACCCGGTCGGTCACGCTCCGCACGACGCTCAGATCGTGAGAGATGAAGAGATAGGCGAGACTGTAGGCGCGGCTGAGATCGGCCAGCAGGTCGAGGATCTGCGCCCGCACGGAGACATCGAGCGCGCTGACCGCCTCATCGAGGATAATGAGCTCAGGCCGCACGATCAGCGCGCGGGCAATCGCGATGCGCTGGCGCTGACCGCCGGAAAATTCATGGATGTACTTGCGGGCATCCGAAGGCTCAAGCCCCACGTCGGTGAGCGCACGCGCGATCCGCGCCTGCCGCGCGGCCCCGGTTGGCGGGTCGGGCATCAGATAGAAAGGCTCCGTGATCAGCCGATCCACCCGGTGGCGCGGGTTGAAGCTGCCGAAGGGGTCCTGAAAAACGACCTGCATGCCCGAGCGCGCGCCGGGCCACATGTCCGGCCTGACCTCTGCCCCAAAGGCTTGGATGGAGCCGCCCTGCAGGGCGTCGAGCCCTAGGATGGCGCGGGTGAGCGTGGACTTGCCGCAGCCCGACTCGCCGACCAGCCCGACCCGCTCCCCGTGATCAATCGTAAAGCTCACACCGTTCACGGCTGTGAAATACGCCCGCGGCTGGAACAGCTTCTTGGGCAGGGGGTAGCGGCGCACGGCGTCTTGCACGACGAGCACCGGATCACCCCCAACGCCCGCCGCTGGCATGTCCACCTGATGGCCGGAAGCGGCAAAGAGCATCCGGGTGTAGGGATGCTGCATATCGCGCAGCAGGTTTTGCGTGGGCCCCTGCTCCACAATCTCACCCTTGCGCATGACGACGATCCGATCCGCCATATCCGCGACCACCGCCAGATCATGGGTGATCATCATCAGCCCCATGCCGTCTTCTTCGGCCAGCCGTTTCAGCAGCGCCAGGATCTGCGCCTGCGTGGTGACATCGAGCGCGGTCGTGGGCTCATCCGCGATCAGCAGCCGGGGGCGGCGCGCGATGGCCATCGCGATCACGACGCGCTGGCGCTGTCCGCCCGACAGCTCATGGGGATATCGGCTCAACGGAAACCGCTCGGGCGGCAGGCCCACGCGGGCGAGTGTTTCGGCGGCGCGCTCTTTCGCGCCTGCGCGCGTCATCGGGGGATCATGCAGGCGGATGGTCTCTGCCACCTGCCGCCCGATGCTGTGCACAGGGTTCAGCGCCGTCATGGGCTCCTGAAACACCATCCCGATGTCGTTGCCGCGCAGGCCGCACATCCGATGCTCCGGCAGTTGGCCCAGGTTCATGCCGTCCAGCAGCACTTCGCCTGTGGCTTGAGCGCCCTTGGGCAAAAGCTGCATCGCGGCCAGCGCGGTCATGGACTTGCCCGAGCCGCTCTCGCCCGTGATGGCCACGATCTCCCCCTGCGCGACCGTCAACGAGACGTCGCGCAAGATCGGCACGCCATGGATCGCCAGCGACAGGTCTCTGATCTCTAACAGGCTCATGTGCGCGCGACCCGGATGCGCGGGTCCAGAAGGTCGCGCAACCCGTCTCCCATCAGGTTCAGCCCCAGCACCGTAAGGATGATCGCCAACCCCGGCATCAGTGCCATATGCGGCGCAATCGACACCAGCGTCTGCGCATCCGCCAGCATCCGCCCCCAGGAGGGCGTCGGCGGTTGCGCGCCCAGACCGACATAGCTCAGCCCCGCCTCCGCCAGAATACCAAGCGAAAACTGGATGGTGCCCTGCACAATCAGCAAATTGGCGACATTGGGCAGGATGTGCTCCACACTGATCCGCGCCGCACCTTTGCCAGCGACGCGGGCGGCCAGGATGAACTCCCGCTGCCAGAGGCTCAGCGCCGCGCCCCGCGTGATCCGGGCAAAGACGGGGATGTTGAAGATGCCGATGGCGATGATGGCATTTACCGCGCCCGCGCCAAAGATCGCGGTGATCAGGATGGCAATGACGAGGCTGGGAAAGGCAAAGACCAGATCATTGCCCCGCATGATCAGCTCATCCGTCCAACCACCCGACCGCGCCGCGGCCCAAAGCCCCAGCGGCACGCCCAGCCCCATGCCGATGCCCACCGCCACCAGCGCCACCGCAATGGAGGTGCGCGCGCCCACCATGATCATGCTCAGAATGTCGCGACCAAAGTGGTCCGTGCCCAAAAGATGCGCGCCCCCGGGGCTTTGCAGCTTGCCCGGGATGTCCATCGAGGCGTGATCGTATGGTGTCCAGATAAAACTAAGCGCCGCCGCCAGCAGGAAAACGCCCGTGAGCAGACCACCAAGGATCAGGTTACGCTTCACGTCCTGGACCTCAGGCGCGGATCGACGGCGGCATAGGCCAAATCCACAAGGAAATTCACCAGGATCACCGCGAAAACCATCAGCATCACTACGGATTCCACCACAATCAGATCGCGGGCGGAGATGCTCTGAAACACCAGTCGTCCCAAACCTGGTAGATAAAACACCTGCTCGATTATGATCGACCCGGCGAGCAGGAAGGAAAACTGAAGCCCGATGATGGTCAGCACCGGGATCATCGCGTTGCGCAGTCCGTGCCGCCAGAGCGCCGCGCGCGCGCTCAAGCCCTTGGCACGGGCGGTGCGCATGAAATCTTCGCCCAGCACATCCAGCAGGGAGGACCGCATCACCCGCGCCAGGATCGCCGCTTGCGGCAGCGCCAGCGCCACGGCAGGCAGCGTCAGCGCGTGCAGACCGGCCCAGAAGCCTGCGTCCCACCCGATGAAGCCACCGGCAGAAAACCAGCGCAGGTTGATCGCGAAGATCAGCACCAGCATCATCGCGAACCAGAAGTTCGGCACCGCCACGCCCAATTGCGTGGCCCCCATCACGCCAATATCCCCAGCCCCGCCGCGCCGGGAAGCCGCGTAAATGCCTGCCGGAAAGGCAATCACCGTGCTCAGCGTCAACGCATAAAGCGCCAGCGGCAAGGAGATCCAAAGCCTGTCGGCAATCATCTCGGCCACCGGCGTGCGGTAGGTGTAGGAGGTGCCAAAATCCCCCTGCACCAGCCCGCCGACCCAATTGAAATATCGCTGAAGTTTGGGCTGATCGAGCCCCAGCTCCGCCCGCAAGGCTGCCAGCGTATCGGGCTGCGCGTTCACGCCCAGCATGAAGGACGCCGGATCGCCGGGGGCCACTTCGATCACGAAAAAGATCACCACCGATGCAACCAGCAGGCTGATCAGCAGGGACAGTGACCTTTTGAGGGTATAACGCAGCATCCCCTTGACGTTAGGCGCGCATCAAAGGGCCGTCCAGACCGCTTTGACCCTGGCCGAACCGGCTCGCAACGCTAGCCTTCGCCCATGACGCTGCCGCAGTTCATCGGGCATGAGATTTACCGCCACTCCAGCTATGGCCGCTGGCATCCGCTGCGCGTGCCCCGGGTGTCGACCGTCATGGATCTCTCTCGTGCGCTTGGATGGCTGCCAGAGCGGCAGTTCATCACCTCACCCCGCGCAAAACCACCGGCGCTGCATGCGTTCCATACGCCAGAGTATGTCGCGGCCTTGCAACGGGTGGAACGCAATCAGGCCGCGACCGAACAAGACCTCAAGCGGCACGATCTAGGCAGTGTAACGAACCCCGTTTTCCCGGAGATTTTCCGACGTCCCGCGACGGCGGCGGGCGCCTCGATGCTGGCGGGCGAATTGCTGGCGCAGGCCGGCGCGGTCTATAACCCTGCGGGCGGAACGCACCACGGACTTCCGGACCGGGCCAACGGGTTTTGCTATCTCAACGACCCGGTGATCGCGATGCTCAGCCTGCGTCACCAGGGCGTGCGCCGCATCGCCTATGTGGACATCGACGCGCACCACTGTGACGGGGTTGAGGTGGGGTTTGGCGGGGACCCGGAGTGTCTGATGATTTCGGTGCATGAAGACCGGCTCTGGCCTCGTACCGGCACGCTGGACAATGATGCGGGCGGCAATGCGCTCAACCTGCCCGTTTCGCGCAAGTTCAATGACACGGAGATGGCCTTTGTCCGCGATGCGCTGATTCTCCCGCGCATCGAGGCGTTCAAACCGGAGGTCATCGTCTTTCTGCCCGGCGCCGACGCGGTGGAAGAAGATCCGCTGGCGCATCTATCGCTGTCCAACAATGCCCACTGGGACATGCTGCGCGCGCTGCTTGGTTTAGGTGTGCCGCGCTTTCTGATGCTAGGCGGCGGGGGGTATAACCCCTGGTCTGTTGGGCGGCTCTGGACCGGGCTTTGGGGTATCTTGAATGGCCATGATATCCCCGATGTGCTGCCGGAGGCGGCGGAGGCCGTGCTGCGCGCGCTGACCTTTGAAGGCAATAAGCGCGGGCGCAACCCGCCGGAGCACTGGTTCACGACCTTGCAGGATGCACCGCGCGCGGGGCCGGTGTCCCCGCAAGTACGCGAGATGGTGGATATCTTGAGCAAGCGGCCCGTGCTCGCGTAAAAGGCCCTCGCACAAGAAGGAGTGAGCCATGATCGGATATGTCTCCGTCGGCGCCGACGACATCGCGGCCGCCCGGAGCTTTTACAACGCCTTTCTGCCTGCACTGGGCTACGGGCTGCAGGAAGGCCCTGAGGGCCTCAGCTACATCCTTCCCGAGACCGATCCGCCTCAGCCCGAATACTACGTCAAACCGCCGTTCAACGGAGAATCCGCCTCCACTGGCAACGGCTGCATGGTGGCATTCGAGGCCCGCGCGCAGTCGCAGGTGCGGGACTTGCATGCCGCAGCCCTCGCAGCAGGCGGCACGGATGAAGGCGCGCCGGGTTTCCGCCCCTCCTATGGCGCGCACTTCTACGTCAGCTATCTGCGCGACCCGCAGGGCAACAAGGTTGCGATCTACTCCCATGACCCCAATGAACCGGGCCGCGACGGGTAGCTCTAACCCCCGCCGTCCAACACAACGGGGATGCCAAAGTGCCGCGCGATCTTGGCGGCGGTCTCTTCAGGGGCCGTGTCTTCCGTTGACAGGCTAAGGCAGGTCTCGCGCGGGATGGCCGCAAAGTTGTTGCGATCAAGGTACTGCCGCAATCCCTCCTCGCTGGCGATCTTGCCCTTCTGAGCCCGTTCCGGCTCTGTAACGCGCGCCATCAGCGTGGCCTCGGAACAGTGCACATGCACCGGCACGATAACTCCACCAAATGGCGCGATTGCCCTGTCGTAGTCCGCCAAAAGCGGCTCGTCCACCGGATGGCTATAGGCCGCGGTGGTGATGAGCCTCGGCACACCCGCCTCAGCCGCAACCGAAAGCGTCGTCAGGCGCAGCTTGTGCACCAGGTCCCAAAACCCCGGTTGGGCAAAGCCAAAAACCATCCGCCCGATATCGATGGCGGCGTGATTGTCCACCAAGGGCGTCTCGGTCAGTCGCGCAAGCGCCCGCCCAACGGTAAGTTTGCCCGTTGCAGGCGCGCCGTGGATCAGGATGAGTTGCATGAGCGGCACGCTACAACAACGGACCCCAAACGCAAAAGGCCCCGGTCTCCCGGGGCCTCTGCTTGGGTTTCGAAGGGCGCTACTCCGCCCAGGTCACCCCAGTCAGGTCCGTGGCCTGGGTCGGCGCGTCCTTCCACAGGCCCTGCACGCCGGCTTTGGCAACCGTGGGGAAGGCCAGCTGGAAGAGGTAGCCGTTCACATAGTCATCCGCGATGACCTGTTGCGCCTCTTGCATCATCTGCGTGCGCATCGCCGGATCGGTCTCCACGTTCAGCTTGCCGATCAACGCCTGAAAATCCGCGTTGTCATACTGAAAGTAGTAGTCCGGGTTTGCGTAGATACCGATGTCCATCGGCTCCGTGTGGCTCACGATGGTCAGACCAAAGTTCTTGCCGCGGAACACCGTCTCCAGCCACTGCGCCCACTCGACATTGGTGATCTCGGCGGTGATGCCCACCTCTGCCAGTTGCGCCGCGATGATCTCCCCCCCGCGCCGCGCGTAAGAAGGCGGCGGCAGGTGCAGCGTCGTCTCAAACCCATCCGCGAAACCGGCCTCCGCCAGCAGCGCGCGGGCTTTGTCCGGGTCATAGTTCGACTGCCCGGTCAGATCGACATAGGCCGGGTTATGCGGCGCGAAATGGGTGCCGATGGGCGTGCCCAGGCCGAACATGGCGCCATCAATGATCGCCTGCCGGTCGATGGCATGCGCAAGCGCCTGACGCACCTTCAGGTTGTCAAACGGCGGCATCTTGTTGTTGGTGGACAGGATCGTCTCGCCTTCTGTATTCCCAACGATCACCTGGAACCGCGCATCCGCCTCGAACTGCGGCAGGTTCTCGGGCGCGGGAAAGCCCGCAAAGACGTCCACGTCCTCAGCCATCACAGAGGCAAAGGCCGCTGTGGGGTCAGAGATGAATTTGAACGTGGCCGACGCCAGCGCGGGCGCTTCACCCCAATAGTCGTCATTGCGCGCCAGCTCGATCTTGTCGCCCTGCGTCCACTCCACGAATTTGAAGGCACCCGTGCCGATGGGCATCTGCTTGATGTTCTCGATGCTCTCGGGCGCCACGATCACCGCATCGCCCCAGGCGAGGTTGAAGAGCATGCTGCCGTTCTGTTCGCTCAGCTTGACCTCCACCGTGGTGGGATCAATCACGTTGACCTCTGATATCGCGGCATAAAGCGCCTTCTGCGCGTTGGCGCTGTCCTCCGCGTTGATCCGGTCCAGGCTGAACTTCACGTCCTCGGCATCCATCGTGGTGCCATCGTGAAAGGTCACGCCCTCGCGCAGCGTGAAGGTATAGGTCAGCCCGTCGTCCGAAATTTCCCAGCTTTCAGCGAGCCCCGGCACGACGGAGCCGTCCGCCATGAACCGCGTGAGCCCTTCAAAGACATTTGAATAGAGCACCGAATCAATGGCGCCCGCCGCGGCAGAGGTTGGGTCCAGATGCGGCGGCTCCAATTGGATCGCGACGGTGATGTCGTCCTTGGCGGCGGCCATGCCCGCCATCAGGGCAGCGGCGCTGACGCCAAGCGTGAAGCGTTTGATATGTTTCATGTCGGGTTCCCCTGTCGGTTACGGGATCAGGCTAGCGGATGCAGCAGGGGCTGACCAGTGGAGCGATCGGCGCTTGCCCTGCGCTTCAAGCGCTGAAATCCGTGATCACCGCCGTCCCCGGCGGCGCGGGGCCATCCATCACGCGCAATTCGCTGGTGGCCTCAGACAGGCCCACCTCTCTCGCGACCATCGGGCTGATGTCCACCGCGCCCCGTTCGATCATCTCCAGCAGCGTGGGATACTTCCATGACGGCATGCCGCGCGTGCCATAGAACGCCAGCTGCTTGGTATAGATCGCCCGCATGTTCACCCGCATCATCCCATCGCCCGACGGCATGCCCACATGCACATGCCGTCCCAGAACGCGCAGGCATTCAACGGAGGCATTGGTAGTCGCCTCAATGCCCAGCGCCTCGATGGAGACATGCGCGCCGCCGCCGGTGATGTCGTGGATCGCCTCCACCACGTTCTCGGTTGCTGCATTCACCGTCGCATCCGCGCCATGGGCTAGCGCATGGGTGAGCTTTTCCTCCACGATATCCACCACGACGACCTCCGCGCCCAGCATCTTTGCCAAGAGCAGCGTGGACAGGCCAATGCCGCCGGTGCCGTGCACCGCCACCCATTCGCCTGCGCGTAGATCAGCGCGATCGGTGAGCGCATGCCAGGCGGTGGTGACACGGCAGCCCAGCCCGGCGGCAAGCGCGGGGCTTAAGGTATCAGGCAGCGCGACCAGGTTGTGATCAAAGGGCACGCCCACGTATTGCGCATAGGCCCCCGGCCAGCCAAAGCCCGGCACGATCTGGTCCGCGCAGGTGTTCGACACGCCCGTGCGGCACGCGGGACAACTGCCACAGCCCAGGATGAAAGGCGCGATCAGCCGGTCGCCGACCTTGTGCGTGGCGCGCGGTCCGGCCTCAACAACCGTACCGCAGTATTCATGCCCCATGATGGAGCCATTCTCGATCTTCGGGTGCTTGCCCACCCAGCCGTGATGGTCCGACCGGCAGACGCCGCAGGCGGCCACCTCCAGCACCACGCCCGTCTCCGGACAGGCGGGATCGGGAACCGTCTCAATCGACAGATCGGCGTTGAAATCCCTCACAACGGCTGCGCGCATGACCATCCTCCCCTGATGTCCGGGGCATCCCGCCATTAAAGCCGATCAATGTAAAGCGGCCGCACCGTCCAGCAGGTCGGCCACGCCGGCCACGCTCTGCTCCAGGATCCCCAGCGGCAGGCGGGAGCGCGCGAGCATGCGCAGACCGATGTACTGCGCCAGAAGCGTATTGGCGAGGCGCAGGCGGTCCTGCGGCGCGATCCCGTCCACGTCCGCCAAGGCCACGACCAGACCCTCCTGCAGCTTTGCCAGCCCGCGGTGCACCGCTGCCGCGATATCGGCATCATCGGCGGCAGAGCCCGAAGCCGCCGTGCACAACAAGCAACCACGGTGATCGCCCGCCTCCACCGCCGCGACCAGCCCGCCGAACATGCCGAGGATCCGCGTGCGGCCGTCGCCCGCGCTCTTGTCAGACAAAAACGTCACCCCACCGTCGACATAGGCTGTCTCATACCGCTCCAGGATCATCAGAAAGAGGCTCTTTTTATCCTTGAACGCCTTATAGAGGCTGCCGCGCGTCAGCCCCATGCCCTCCAGCAAGTCGGGCAGAGAGGCGTCCTCATAGCCATGCCGCCAGAACACCTCCATCGCGCGCTCAAGCGCCTCATCGGTGTCGAACTCTCTGGGTCGGGCCATAGGGTGCCTCCTTTGGCCCTGGGATATAGTTCGGAACTGATTGTTACACAGCTCACGGAATGGTGTTTTGCGCGGAGCATTCTGGCCGGGTAGCGTAATTTTAGACCAATCAGTTTCTAATCCATGAAAGGTGCATCCCATGAAACAGATCCTCGCCCTCATCCTTACCATCTCGCTTGGCCTTGTCGCGAATGGCGACGCCTGGGCGGACAGCTCCGGCAGTTTCCGGGGTGCCAGCAACCACGTGACCACAGGCACGGTCCAGATCACCAAGAACGCCGACGGCACCCATACCGTGACCCTGTCGGGCGACTTTTCACTCGACGGGGCGCCGGACCCGCAGGTGGGCTTTGGCAAGAACGGGACGTTCAGCCCGGCTGCGAACCTCGGCAAGCTCAAGAAACTACGCGGCGGGCAAAGCTACGTCGTGCCCGCCAACATCGACCCCGAAGCCTTTAATGAGCTTTACATCTACTGCGTCCGCTTCGATGTGCCGCTGGGAGTTGCCGCACTCAGCTAAACGGGCATGCAGATCGCTTGATGTATCCAAATGGGTGCCTGAGACAGCGCGCTCCCTTCAAAGCACCCGCCCAACAGGCACTGCCCTGCTGCGCCGTCCCGCCCCCATGGCGCGGCGCATGAACTTCTTACAGGTAAGTATCAGGTTTTGGTTCGGAGACCCTAGTGCATAACTCCACGACGCTTGCACTTTGCCCCCCGCAGGCGCATGACCACGTGCATGCCTGACGGGATGACAGAACACCGACCCGGCCGCGCCATCGCTCTCAAGCTTGGCGCGGTCTTTCTGTTCATGGTGATGGCCGCGCTGATCAAATCCGCCTCTGAGGAGGTCCCGCCCGGACAGGCAGTGTTCTTCCGCTCCTTCTTTGCGATCCCCGTCATTGGCCTCTGGCTCTGGCAAACCGGGCATCTGCGCGACGGGCTGGTGCCGCAAAACCTCATCGGCCACGTTTGGCGTGGCCTCTTCGGGACGTCCGCCATGGCGCTGACCTTCGCGGGGCTGGCGCTGTTGCCGCTGCCGGAGGTGACGGCCATCGGCTTTGCCACGCCAATGTTCACCGTAATCCTGGCCGCTCTCATGCTGGGCGAACGGTTCCGGCTCTTCCGCCTGTCGGCAGTGGCACTGGGCCTCGTTGGCGTCCTGATCATGCTGGCGCCCCGGCTGTCTCTGGGCGGCGGCACGCTGGGCGATGCGGCCGCCTTCGGCGCGCTCTGCGTGCTGGGGGCCGCGCTCTTGCGCGCGCTGGTGCAGATCCAGGTGCGCCGGCTGGTGCATACCGAAACAACCGCCGCCATCGTCTTCTACTTCTCGCTTACGGCAAGTGTGCTGTCGCTCGCAACCTGGCCTCTGGGCTACGTCCTGCCCGCGTTGGCCTGGAATGACCCGAACCTCTCCGCACTGGCGCTGGTCATTGGCGCGGGACTGATGGGCGGGGTCGCGCAGATCATGGTGACGTCATCCTACCGCTTCGGCTCCGCCTCCATGCTGGCACCGTTTGACTATGCCTCCATGCTCTTTGCCGTGCTCATCGGCTGGATCGTCTTCTCGGAGGTCCCGACGCTGCCGATCCTCCTGGGCGCGGCCCTCGTGATCGGGGGCGGTGTGCTGATCATCTGGCGCGAGCGGCAATTGGGGCTGGACCGCAGCCGGTCAAAAGGCAAAATTCCGCCCCACGGCACCCCGGGATAGGAGAGCACGATGTCTGACGCCGAGACCCACAAGCAGGAAATGAAAGAGCGCCAAGCCAAGCAGCGCGCCAAGGTGCGTGAGCTGCAGAACCCCGACAAGGGGCTGGTGCTGGTGCATACCGGCGCGGGCAAGGGCAAGTCTTCCTCGGCCTTCGGCGTGATCGTGCGCGCGCTGGGCTGGGGCCAGACAGTGGGCGTGGTGCAATTCATCAAAGGCAAATGGAAGACCGGCGAACGCCAGTTTTTTGACCGGCTGGGGGAGGTCACTTGGCACACCATGGGCGAGGGATTTACCTGGGATACCCAGGACAAGGACCGCGACATCGCCGCGGCCGAGGCCGCTTTCGCGCGCGCGAAAGAGATGATGGCAAGCGGGGATTATGACCTCGTGGTGCTCGATGAGATCAACATCGCGATGCGCTACGACTACCTCTCCGTCGCGGACGTGTTGGCGGGGCTTGAGGCACGCGACAAACGCACCGGCGTGATCCTCACGGGGCGCGATGCGAAACCGGAGCTCTGCGATTACGCCGATCTGGTGACCGAGATGACGGAGGTAAAGCACCCCTTCAAAGCCGGGATCAAAGCCCAGCGCGGGGTGGATTTCTAATGGCAGCAAAGGTCGCGCTTGTGACCGGTGCCGCGCGCGGCATCGGCCTGGCCACCGCCCAGCTGTTCACTGAGCGCGGTTGGCTGGTCGCGATGCTCGACCGGGACGCCGACGCGCTCAAAGCAGCGGTTGAGGACCTGGGCCAGGCGGCGAGCGCGCTGCACTTTGATGTCTCAGAACCTGCGCAAGCGCCGCAAGCGTTGGCCGAGGTGCAAGCCCGCTTTGGCCGTCTCGACGCGCTGATCAATAACGCGGGCGTGGCCGACTTCGGGCCGATTGAAGAAACCGATTTCGCCCGCTGGCGACGGGTAATGGAGACGAACCTCGACGGGGTGTTCCTGATGTCCCAAGCCGCGACGCCCGCGCTCAAGAAAACCCGGGGCGCCATCGTCAACATCGCGTCCATCTCCGGCCTGCGCGCCTCCACCCTGCGGGTCGCCTATGGCACGTCCAAGGCGGCGGTGATCCAGCTGACCAAACAGCAGGCGGCGGAGCTGGGCGATCATGGCATCCGCTGCAACTGCGTCTGCCCGGGCCCTGTGCGCACGAAGCTGGCGATGGCGGTGCACACCCAAGACATCATCGACGCCTACCACGACGCAATCCCGCTGAACCGCTACGGCACGGAGCGGGAAATCGCAGAAGTGGTGGTGTTTCTGGCGTCGGAGAATGCGAGCTACGTCACGGGCCAGGTGATCGCGTCCGACGGTGGGTTTGAGAGCACCGGCGTGGGGCTACCTGCGCTGCGGGGTTAAAACTTTTTGCGCATCCCCGCCGACTTCAGGATGCCATTTGCAGTGTGTTTGCTTTTCAGGTTGTGTGGATTAGCGTGCGCCGCGTTCCCGGGTGGACTCATTTTTCTTGGCTGCCTTTTCCGCCCGGGGATTTTTCAAAACCCGCCGCCCGCAAAAGCACGATCAGCTCTCGGTAGTATGTCGGCATTCAGGCCGCTCTAGGCGGACCATCCTTGTGCGAAATCAGCACCGCGGGAATATGCTTTCTCATGTCTTTCCTAGAAAGGTCTTCATCAGAGTAGTGATTGGTCACAATCAGCTCGCGGGCGAATTCCTCAACAAGATCGTAGAACTCAGCCAGCGTTTCAGTCTCGATATGCAGACCTTCGATGTCGCTCTCAGAGCTCCAGACAGCAGCGTCCTGATCCCAATGGGCTTGAACTTTGAACCTGCGTTTCATCGGGTATCTGCTGGTTTTCGGCTTGGAGCGTGCCTTCATAGAGTCGCTTAAACCAACCCGCCTGTGAATCCCTCCGTTAAAAAGCGCACGGACTTAGCGTTTCGCCTGCGGCCGCAAGACGAGCTTTGACATCTCATACCCCGTCTCCTCCGCTCCAACGTTCACCGAGATGGCATCAAGCCTCCCGAAATCCGCATCCATCACAGGCAGCGGCGCACTGGTGTAGAGCGGGCGGTCGCCCTCCATGATGTTCACGGCAATCGTCGGGTTTTTGCCCGTGGTCAGCTTCAATTCGATCTGATGGGAGGCCTCCGCCGAGAAGGTCAGCTTTGGAAAGGCATCCTCGATCTCCGCGATGATCCGCAGCCGCGTGCCCTCGAACCTTAGCTCCAGCGCGGGGCGGCCCTGCCCGTCTTTCACAGCGATCACCGTGGCCTCCTGCGCATGCGTGGTGCGACGGCCTTCCCAGGTGATGAGATATGCCTCCGGCTGTGCATGTGGCGCTGCAACGGCGGTGGCGCTGCCTTGGATATCGACGTCCTGAGAGGTCTCCGCGCCGTCCAATGCGGTTGCAAATCGCACCGGCGCTCTGTCAATCTGCCAGTGCGTCTTGATGGTCTGAACCTGCAAGGGCGCATCGGGCAGCGCCGCTTCTACGCGCGTCACCCCATTATCTTGAAGAGGCTTCAGCCGTCCTGGAATGTCCACTGCGGCGCAACTGCACAGCAGCATGCCGCCTGCAACGCTCGCTGCAAGAAGAAGGTTGGTCATGTTTTGAAGAATCCCGCCTCGAATTGCCGTATTTGGTGCCTCACCGGCCCGTCTGACGCGAGCCGTTAACTTTTCGTTAACGAGTACTACCATACCGGGATTTTTCCCTGAATACGAGAATTGGATGACGTAGAGTCAAGTAAATATTACACTTTAAAATCAAATTGATAAGGAAATTTAAAACGAAAAACTTCCGCGAAACGCGTGTTCGCGGGAGCCCCTCAGACGCGCATTAGCGTCAGGAATTTCTAGGTCCGAACCAGCTTTTCGTAGCCTTCCGCGATGTCTCGCGTCAGCGCGCCAACCTCGAAGTTATAGTCACCGATCTGACCTACCGGCGTCACTTCCGCCGCCGTGCCGGTCAGCCAGCACTGCTCAAAACCCTCAAGCTCTTCGGGCATGATGTGGCGCTCATGCACCTTCACCTGACGGTCCTTGAGCATATCCACCACTGTCTGCCGGGTGATGCCGTTCAGGAAACAATCGGGATCGGGCGTATGCACCTCCCCGTCTTTGACAAAGAAGATATTGGCGCCCGTGGCTTCAGCCACGTAGCCGCGATAATCGAACATCATGGCGTCCGAACAGCCCTTCGCCTCCGCCGCGTGCTTGGACATCGTGCAGATCATGTAAAGACCCGCCGCCTTGGCGTGGGAGGGGATGGTCTCAGGGCTCGGGCGCTTCCATTTGGAGATATCGAGCTTGGCGCCCTTCATCTTGGCGTCCCCATAATAGGCCCCCCATTCCCAGGCCGCGATGGCCAGCCGCACGGGGTTCTTGGCCGAGGCCACGCCCATGTCCTCGCCCGCACCGCGCCAGGCGATGGCCCGGACGTAGGCGTCCTGCAAGCCGGAGGCGGCCAGCACCTCCACCTTGGCGGCTTCAATCTCATCCACCGTGTAGGGGATCTCAAAATCGACCATCTCGGCGGAACGCTTCAGCCGCTCTGAATGCGCGCGGCTCTTGAAAATCTTGCCGTTATAGGCGCGCTCGCCCTCGAACACGGAGGAGGCGTAGTGCATCGCGTGGGTCAGAATGTGCACATTGGCATCGCGCCAGGGGATCATCTTGCCATCCATCCAGATGGAGCCGTCCCGGTCACTGTATGATCCAGCCATGTTTCCCTCGCTTGTTTTCCAAATGTTGCGCCTGACCCGCGACAGGCGGACCAAAAGCTGCGCGTCAGCCTGCCCGCGCTAGCCTTTCGCCCTTGGAATGTCAACAACACTGACTTACCCTGCGGCGAAGCAGACGAAAGCCAGTTCATGAAAGACGACCCCGACGCAAATGCAGCCTACATGAGCGATGAACGGCTCAAGCAAGCCAGCGAAGCGATGTTCTTTGCCTATCGCGGGTTCACGGCTGATCCCGACCGCATCTTGGCCGATCTGACGCTAGGCCGCGCGCATCACCGGGCGCTGCACTTTATCCATCGCGCGCCGGGCACGACGGTGGGCAATTTGCTCGACATCCTGGGCGTGACCAAACAATCGCTCAACCGCGTGCTGCGCACACTGGTTCATGATGGGCTGGTGGAGTCGCGCGTCGGTGAGCAAGACAAGCGCGCGCGGCACCTGGAACTGACTGCGGCGGGTCGCGCGCTGGAGGCACGGCTCTCAGACGCCCAGCGCGCGCGGATGCGCGCGGCCTTCGCCGCCGCAGGGCCCGAAGCGGTCGCGGGATTTCGCAGGGTCCTGGAAGAGATGATGGACCCGGCCCTGCGGGCACGCTACACCCGGTTGGGGGAGAGCGACACATGACCGAAATGGACGCACATCTGCTGATCGTTGATGACGATGAACGCATCCGCACGCTCTTGCAGAAGTTCCTGATGCGCAACGGCTTTCTGGTAACCGCCGCCCGCGATGCAGCCCATGCAAGGCGCATCCTGTCGGGGCTCGATTTCGACATGATCGTGCTCGATGTGATGATGCCCGGCGAGGACGGGTTGAGCCTCACGCGCAGCCTGCGCGAAAGCATGAAAACGCCGATCCTGCTGCTGACGGCCAAGGGTGAGACCTCCAACCGGATCGAAGGGCTGGAGGCGGGTGCGGATGACTACCTGCCCAAACCCTTTGAACCCAAAGAGCTGCTCCTGAGGATCAATGCGATTCTGCGTCGCGTGCCCGACACCTCCGCGCAGGATGCCGCGCCAAAGGTGCTGTCGCTCGGGCCCATCCGCTATGATCTGGAACGCGGCGAGATGTGGCAGGGCGATGACCTTGTGCGCCTGACCGCGACAGAAATCCAGCTGATGCGCATCTTCTCCGCCTGCCCGGGTGAGCCGCTGTCGCGCGCCAAGCTGGTCGAAGAACTGGGCCGCGACCGGGGCCAGGCGCAGGAACGCGCGGTGGACGTGCAGATCACGCGCCTGCGGCGCAAGATCGAGGACAACCCAAAGCAGCCGCGCTACCTGCAGACCGTGCGGGGCGCGGGCTACATGCTGGCGCCTGATTGATCATCGGCTGCGCGGTCAGCGCGGACGGATTTGAGTTTAATTTGAAAGATGAAGATGGGGGATGCAGCGCCCCGTCTTGCGAGCTATGGTCACGCTCAAGACGGATGAGAAGGCAGCGTGATGAGCGACACCCCGGTTGAAGAGATGAGTTTCGAAGTGGCGATGGCCGAGCTGGAAAAGGTGCTGGGCCAGTTGGAACGGGGCGACGTGGCGCTGGATGAAAGCATCGCGCTTTATGAACGGGGTGCCGCGCTGAAAGCGCGCTGCGAGGCCAAGCTGAAAGAGGCCGAGGAAAAGGTCGCGGCGATCACGCTGGATGCGGATGGCGCGCCCACCGGCACCAAACCGATCGAAGGTGTCTGAGGCAGACCTTTGGGACAAACCGCGCTCCCCTTTGCTGAGGCGCTTGCAGCAGCGCAGCATGACATTTTCAACATGCTCACGGGCGCTGGCGGACCGTTGAACGCCACGCAGTCGGACGTCCTCAGCCAGGCGATGCGCCACGCCCTGCAGGGCGGCAAATGTCTGCGCGGGTTTCTGGTGCTGGAAAGCGCGCGGCTGCATGGCATAGGCGCGGACAGGGCCGTGTTTCCGGGCGCTGCGATAGAATGCATGCACGCCTATTCGCTGGTCCATGACGATCTGCCCTGCATGGATGACGACGATCTCCGGCGCGGCCAGCCCACGGTGCACCGCAAATGGGACGAAGCCACCGCCGTTCTGGCAGGAGACGCGCTGCAAACCCTCGCGTTTGAGCTGTTGTGCGATCCAGCCCTAGGCGCTGCAAACCGGCAAGTGGCTCTGGCCCTTAGCCTCGCCCAAGCGTCGGGCCGCGCGGGCATGGTGGGGGGGCAGATGCTCGACATCGCCGCAGAGACCATGGACCGCCCCGCCACACTGGAAGAGATCACGACGCTCCAGGCCGGAAAGACCGGCGCGCTGATCGAATGGTCCTGCACCGCAGGCGCGGTCCTCGCGGGCGCGGATACGTGGGCGCTCAAAGTCTACGGTCAAGCGACCGGGCTGGCGTTCCAGATCGCTGATGACATCCTCGACGTGGAAGGGGACGCGGCCACCGTTGGCAAGGCAACGCGCAAGGACGATGCGGCGGGCAAGGCAACATTCGTCTCTCACCTGGGACTGGACGGGGCCAAATCGCGCGCGCGCGACCTCGTGGATGAAGCCTGCGCCGCGCTGGCCGCCTATGGCGAGAACGCAGAGCCCTTGAAGGACTGCGCGCGTTTCATCCTGTCGCGCGACCGGTAATCGGCTTACAAAGCCCGCCATGTCAGACCGGCCCGCCACGCCCCTCCTCGATACCATCGCCAGCCCCGAAGATCTCAAAGGGCTGAGCGCGGTCGAGCTTGACCAACTGGCCCATGAGCTCCGGGCAGAGACGATATCGGCCGTGTCAGAAACCGGCGGGCATCTGGGCGCGGGTCTTGGCGTGGTGGAGCTGTCCGTGGCGCTGCACGCTGTCTTCGACGCACCACGGGATAAGATCATCTGGGACGTGGGCCACCAATCCTACCCCCACAAAATCCTCACCGGTCGGCGCGACCGCATCCGCAGCCTGCGGCAGGCGGGCGGTCTTAGCGGCTTTACCAAGCGCGACGAATCCCCCTTCGACCCCTTTGGCGCCGCACATTCCTCCACCTCCATTTCCGCAGCATTGGGCTTTGCCGTCGCGCGCGATCTGCAGGGCGACACCTCCCAGATCGGCGATGTGGTCGCGGTGATCGGTGATGGCGCGATGTCGGCGGGCATGGCCTATGAGGCGATTAACAATGCGGGCCACCTGGGCACGCGGGTCTTCGTCATCCTCAACGACAACGGCATGTCCATCGCCCAGCCCGTTGGCGCGATGTCGCGCTATCTAGGCGGGCTCTATGAAGGGGAGCAGACCGAAGGTCGGCTCTTTGAAGACCTCGGGTTTGCCTATCACGGGCCGGTGGACGGCCACGACATGGGCGCGCTTTTACAGGTGCTGCGCGACCAACAGATGCACGCGACAGGCCCGGTGCTGATCCATGTCGCAACCAAGAAGGGCAAAGGATACGCGCCGGCCGAGAGCGCGCGGGACAAGTGGCACGGCGTGTCCAAATTCAACGTGGCCACGGGCGAGCAAAGCAAAGCGCCCTCCAACGCCCCCAGCTTCACCCATGTCTTCGCGCAGTCGCTGATCGCGGAGGCCGCACGGGACGACAGGATATGCGCTGTGACCGCCGCGATGCCCGACGGGACGGGCCTGAACCTCTTTGCCAAAGACTTTCCCGCGCGCACCTTCGACGTTGGCATCGCCGAACAGCACGCTGTGACCTTCTCCGCCGCGCTGGCGGCGGGCGGGATGAAGCCCTTCTGCGCAATCTATTCCACCTTTTTGCAGCGCGGGTTTGACCAGGTGGTGCATGACGTAGCGCTACAAGGCCTGCCCGTGCGCTTTGCCATCGACCGCGCAGGGCTCGTGGGCGCGGATGGCGCGACCCACGCGGGCGCCTTCGACATTGCCTATCTCAGCAATCTGCCGGGCATGGTCGTGATGGCCGCGTCTGACGAGGCGGAGCTGCGCCACATGGTGGCCACCGCCGCCACCTATGATGAAGGTCCCATCGCCTTCCGCTTTCCCCGGGGCGAGGGGCGCGGGGTGGAGCTGCCCGAGCAGGGCGTGCCGCTTGAGATCGGGAAGGGGCGGATCTTGCGGCACGGCGCGGATGTGGCGCTCTTGTCCTTCGGCGCACGGCTGGAGGAGGTGCTCAAAGCCGCAGACATGCTCACCGGGCAAGGGATCACGCCCACCGTTGCCGATGCCCGGTTTGCCAAACCGCTGGACCGTGCACTGATCCTGGGCCTTGCCGCAACCCACAAAAGCCTCATCACCATCGAAGAAGGGGCGGCGGGGGGGTTCGGTGCGCATGTGGCGCACCTTCTGGCGGAGGAGGGCGTGTTTGACCGCGGCCTCAAATTCCGCTCCATGATGCTGCCCGACGCTTTCATCGATCAAGCGAGCCCGTCGGCCATGTATGCCGAGGCCGCGCTCAACGCTAAACACATCGTCTCAAAGGTTTTGGAATTGGTGTAGGGTGGGCAATCTGCCTACCCTCCCAGCGTCTCAAGTGGGCACTCTGCCCACCACCCCTACTTTTTCCGCTGCACCGCCATCAACTGATCCAGCCGCGCCTCGATTGCCTTCAACCGGCCCGTCACGTCATCCCGGTACGCGCCCGTCTCCGCATCCGCCTCCTCCGAATGGGCATCCTGCATCGAATTCACGATCAGACCCACCAGCAGGTTCACCACCGCAAAGGTGGTGACCATGATGAAAGGCACAAAGAACATCCAGGCCAGCGGATAGACCTCCATCACCGGGCGCACGATGCCCATCGACCAGCTTTCCAGCGTCATGATCTGGAACAGTGAATAGGCGCTCAGACCCAGCGTGCCGAACCATTCGTCGAACTGCGCCGCCTGCTCCGGCGTGCAGGGCACGCAGCCACTGCCGAAAAGCTTCGTGGCGATCACCGCTCCGATGTAGAAAACCAGCGACATCAACAGAAACACCGATCCCATGCCGGGCAGCGCGGTGATGAACCCCTCCACCACGCGCCGCAGGCTCGGCACACCGCTGACCAACCGCAGCACCCGCAGAATGCGCAGCGCGCGCAGGGCGCTGAACCCCTGGCTGGCCGGCACCAGTGAAATGCCCACGATCACGAAGTCGAAGATGTTCCAGCCATTGCGAAAGAACCGCGCGCGATAGGCGATCATCTTGGCCGCCAGCTCTGCCACAAAAATCGCGAGACACAGCCGATCCAGAAATAGGATCAGGCCGCCCGCCGCCTCCATGATCGTCTTGGAGGTCTCCATCCCCAGAATGATCGCATTGAAGACGATCACACCCATGATCGCTTGGCCCACGATGGGCTTTTCAAGAAGGCTTTGGAGGGTCTGTTGCACGGGCACGGGTCTTTGCTGACGGAACTGGCGCCTATATGGCCTCAAGCCCCGGCTGCGGCAAGTGCGCCCACTCAGACGAACAGCGCAAATGCAAAGAGTGCCTGTGAAGCGAGCAACGTCAGCCCCGCCAGCACATAAAGCCCGTCGCGCGTGAAAAGCCCGAAAGACAAAATCGCGATCACCGCTGCCGACAGCGTGGTCAGCATCGGCACCAACTCCAGAAACGGCCAGCCGACGGGCAGGATCAAGCAGACGCACAGAACAAGCTGCCGGACGGGTGGACGCACCAGTAGGCCAAGCCGCTTATGCGCATGCCTGTCAAAGAACGCGCAAGGCCCGCGCAGCCAGCCGGTGGCTCTGCTGACCCTGTCGCGCGTCAGTTGCCTGCGCAGCAACACACCGGGCAGCCAAAGCCGCGGCGCTCCCACAAGCGCCTGCGCGGACAAAAGGATGATCAGCGCAGCGGAGATCGTCGGCACGCCGGGGATCGCCGACAGCGGCGATATGAGCAAAAGCGAGGTCAGCAAGATGAAGGGCGTGATCGACCGCTCCCCAAAGGCCTGCACGATGTCATCTACTGACACGCTTTCGCCCGTGCCTGAGCTTACTGTTGCATCCAGCAACTGAATAAGGGTGCGGGGCGGCTGCGTTTCTCCGGATCGGACTGAGGATGCCACATTCTGCTCCCGAGAAGCGGCTCAGGTTGCCCCTCTCTCCAGCGCCAGCAAGGCGGCGAGACCCGCCCGATAATCGGGATAGCGAGGCTGCCAGTGCAACGCGGCTCTGATCCGATCGTTCCGGACTTTCTTGCTCTCCGCGTAAAAGCTACGTGCCATGGGGCTCATGTCCGCCGTCTCGAAATCCACCTCTGGCGGGCGCGGCAACCCCAGCAATGCGGCGGCATGGGCGATCACGTCCTCAGGCGGGGCGGGCAGGTCATCGCACAGGTTATAGACCCCGCCGGGTTCCGGCGCATTGAGCGACAGGCACAGCGCTTGGGCGATGTCTTCGACGTGAATGCGGCTGAAAAACTGGTTCTCTTTTATGATAAGCCGGGCGGAACCGTCCCGCACCTTTGCAAAAGGCCCCCGGCCCGGGCCGTAGATACCCGCCAACCGGAAGATATGCAGCGGCAGGCCCGGGATCGCCGACCAGCCCGTCTCCGCCTCAACCCGCGCCTGACCTCTGCGCGTGCCGGGGGTGAGCGGCGTTGTTTCATCCACCCATCCGCCCTGCTGATCCCCATAAACACCCGTCGTCGACAAATAGCCAACCCAACGCAGCTGCGGCGCGGCCTCCTCAAAGGCCTTGGCATCCTGCGCCAGCACCGGATCCCCCTCAGGCCCCGGCGCGGCGGAGAGAAGGACATGGGAGAAGTCTTGCAGGCATGCGGCCAGATCAGCGCCCGGCCAGATCAGCGGCGTGACACCGGTTGCGGCGATCTCTTCCGCCTTTTCAGCGCTGCGGGTGGTGCCGGTGATCTCCCAGCCGTCCGCAACAAGCAGCCGCGCCAATGCGCGCGCGCTGTAACCGTGACCGATGGAGAGCAGCTTTTTATTCATGACGTCCTCGGGCGTGGGAGCGCGGCCGCCCGGCTAGTTCTTGAGGCGCGTGATCGCGGCATAGCCGAAGGTCGGGCTGACCCACTGGCGCGATTTGCGCAGGCGGCCGCTGTGGGTTTCGGCCCAGTATTCATTGCTGATCTTCACGCCGCCAGAGACGCAGTCCTCGCGCAGACGATGCGTGCTCACCCGCTGATCGACGATCTGGATCACCTCGCGGCCCAGCTGCGTCACATCACAGGAAAAGATCACGGTCTCCGCGATGCCATCGGCGCGGGCAATCTCCATCCGGCGCTGGCCACCGCCACCCAGCCCGTCAAACCCCGCGATGATCGTGGCCACATCCGATGACTTCAGCCCGCCGCCAAAGCCTCTTGTGCTGATCACCACGCCATTGCGGGTCGTGATGACCCCGTTGTCAGAGGACCGCCAGCTTTCGATCACACCTGGGTTGTCGTCCCTGCGCCGGTCCTGCAGCGCCAGAAAGTCCTGCAGCCCGCGGTTTTCCGGCACGACCTCCAGCACCTCGCCCGGGGTTTCGTCCAACAGCTCGCGCGTGATGTCGATCCGCAGGGCGGGGCCCGTATTGCGCGCCTGCCTGCCCTGCTGAACAGTGGTGAAGAGCGTGCTGCCGACACTTGAGATCAGGTTGCTGTCATTGCCGTCCCCACCGCCCGCGCAACCGGACAGAACCATCGCAACACAGGCAGCACCCGCAAGAAAGACGCGCCTCATTCCCAGACCCTCGACCAATTGCTTTCCAGCGCGCGGCGGTGGCCCGACCGCACCTGGCTGTAAAGCCGTCCCGGCACGGCCAGCCGCGCACCCCCGTCCCGCTGGATGGGCCTAATGGTGGTGGCAACGGTGCGTTTGCTCGGATTGCCCAGGAAAAAGCTCAACGGCAGTTCGATGTT
The DNA here is from genome assembly GCA_039024775.1 of Pseudomonadota bacterium. Lineage (GTDB taxonomy): Bacteria > Pseudomonadota > Alphaproteobacteria > Rhodobacterales > Rhodobacteraceae > Sulfitobacter. The sequence continues at coordinate 9,975 of JBCCPS010000014.1, read as the reverse complement.
GATACCCTTGTCAAAAGAGCCTTCGCCGAACTCTTCGGAGGAGACATTGGTCAGCGTGAAGAATCCACCGATCCTGACACCGTTGGCGAACTCGCGGGTGAAGGTCATCGTGGCGCCGATGTCGCCTGCCAGATAGCGGCCCACATCGACCTGCGCGTGGTACTGATCAGAGAATTCGTAATAGGCGGAGGCATGGCCCGTGGCGACGCCATAGTCCTGGAACCCAAGGCCGGAAAAATCGCGCTGTTTGACGTAGTTGGCCTCGACCCCAAGTGCCAGCCTGCTGCCAACGGGTTTCCACAGCAGCTCCGCCGAGACACCGCCGAACATCCGCTCCAGATAGCCCGCCGTCACCCGGGCATAGAGGTCTTCGCTCGGTTTCCACTGGTAGGAGGCATAGAGGTTCTCAAGCGAGGTCGTCTCGCGCGCGTAAAGCACGCCGTTGGTGCGCACCCGCTCCAGCTGGGAGTTGCTCAACCGCGGCGAAGAGCCGATGTTGCCCGTCAGCCGGTAGCGCAGCTCGCCCCCCAGGGTCCAGCCGGGCGCGGGGCGATAGGCCGCCTCCAGCTTCAGCCCCGCATCCGCGCGCACCGGCTCATCGGGGTCAAAGTAGCTGGTGGAGACGTAAGGCCCGATGGACCAGGCGAAATCCGGATAGAATTCATCCTCAAAGATCGCGTTTTGGGGCTGCGGCGCGGCCTCTCCGATCCCCGTCACGGCCAGCAGCGCATCCGCGGCCTGCGGGTCAAACTCCAGCGCTTCCAGATCAGAGCGGCGGATCGTGACCGCCGATTGCGCGAGGCCGTTTTCCACTGTCACGATGCGGAATGTTTCCACCGATGCAGGCAGCGTCGCGGCCATCACACGCGCGGCACGCCCAATCGCGATGGCCGTCGCCTGATAGCGCGTGTTGCGATACCGCAGCTCCGCACTGTTGGCGTCCACCGAAAGCGCCTCAAAGGCCAGGCCGTTCGCCTCAAGCTGGGGCTTGAGCGCGGTGCGCAACCGTGCGGGCGCGTCCGGCGCGCTGGCCCAATTGGTCTCCCAGGCCTGGGGGTTTTCCGCCCGGCTGGGCCGCAGGCTGACCGGTGCCACAGCCTCCGTCACCTGCAAGGCAGGCGGGTTGGTGGGGTTGAGCAGATACTGCAGATTGATCCCGAACTCGGAGCCATAGAGGTAATAGGCGCCAATCCGGACCCGGTCGGAATACTGATACTCCGCGCCGAAGTTGAAACGGGACTTGCGCGTGAAAATGCCGGAAACCGTATCTTCCTGGTTATAGGCGTCGGAGCTGTACTCCACCTTAAAACCAAGCCGGTCGCTATACTGCCACTCGACCCCCGCGAAGGGCGCCATGGGGCCGCGGAACCACTGGTCGAAAGACAGCTCTCCGCCCGTGTCGCCGTCGGTAAAGGTGTTGCGATCCCGGCCAAGCGGCGCGCCGATGCTGCCCGAACTGCCAAGCCGCCCCCATCCCAAACCAGCCGTAACCTTGAACGTGCCGGGAATGCGCGCACCGCCCTGAAAGGTCTTGGTGGCGGCAATGTATTCGGCGGCATAAATGCCCGTGCCCGCAAAATCCTGCAGACCCACCGTGATCGCGGGCCAGAGCCTGCTTTCCTTGTTGATCAAAAACCGCGCGTCAAAGCTGCGGTCCCGGTAGGTCTCAAACCCGCCGATGTTGGCGTCCCGCAACCCGACATAGCGAAAGCTGAAAGACAGCCGCGGCGAGGCCTGGAAGGTGAAGGTGGACCGCGTCATCCCCGCGAAGTTGGAGATGCCGATGGCGATCTCACCATCAGGCAGCGATTCACCCGATGGCATGTCGATCAGACCGGAGGAGCCGTAAAAGTTCAGCGTGGGGCGGTCGCGGACCGCGAAAATTTGCTCTGGCGGAATGGACTGGGCCGACAGCGCCCCGGCACCGCCCGTCGAAAAAGCCACGCAGACAGAGAGGGAAAGGTAGGTCTTTTTGCTCTTGCGCACTTTATCCGCCCTCTGCCTCAAGCGCTTTTTGATTTCTTGTGCACGGACCGGCCCAATAAATCAACTGCCAGACAGGGCCGCACGTTAAAAAGGCAGCCGCCTGCGGACAGGCAGGCACAGGCCTTTTGAATCAGAACCGGCGGGTGTTGAGCGCGGATGTGGCCGCTTCAGGTTCATGGGCAAATCCTTCGACCCAGCGCATCACCACTTCGCGCGCCATATCTTCGTTGCTGGCGACAAAAGCCTCGCGCAACCGGCGCAGGGCCGATGCGATCTCCAACTCTGACATCCCCCGCTCTCGGGCGGAGAAAATCTTGGGGTGGTCCGTCTCGATCAGCTCGCCCGACAGCGTCAGCTCCTCTTTCAGCTTTTCGCCCGGACGCAGGCCCGTGATCTTGATCTGGATGTCGCCATCGGGGTTCTCGGCATCGCGCACGGTGTAGCCCGCGCTTTCGATCACCTGGCGGGCCAGTTTGATGATCGGCACCGGCTGGCCCATGTTCAGCACAAAAACCTCGCCCCCCTGCGCCATCGCACCGGCCTGAAGCACGAGCTTCACCGCCTCCTGCTGCGTCATGAAAAACCGTTCGACATTGGGATGGGTGACCGTGAGCGGTCCGCCCCGGCTCAACTGGTCCTGGAACAGCGGCACAACGGAGCCCGAGGACCCCAGCACATTGCCAAAGCGCACCATGGAAAAGATCGTCCCGCTGGCAGACCTGTTGCCGCGCGCCAGATCCTGGATCACCTGCTCGGCCAGCCGCTTGGACGCGCCCATGATGTTGGCGGGGCGCACCGCCTTGTCAGAGGAGATCAGGATGAACCGGTCGATGCCCGCCTTGGCCGCCTGCTCCGCCAAGGTTTGCGTGCCAAAGACATTGTTCACGAGGCCCGGCAGCGGGTTCGCCTCCACCAGGGGCACATGCTTGTAGGCCGCCGCGTGCAGGATCACATTAACCTCATGGTCTTCGATCACCTTACGGACCTGCCGCGCTTCGGTAATCGAGCCCAAGATCGGCACGATATCGATGCCGTTGCCCTCGACCGCCTGCCGCAATTCCATATCGACGTTGTAAAGCGCCAGCTCGCTCAACTCATAAAGCACCAGCTTGCTGGGCCGCGCCGCCAGAACCTGGCGACAGATCTCCGACCCGATGGAGCCACCGGCGCCGGACACCATGATCACCTTGCCCGAATAACACAGCGTGGCATCGCCAACGGATTCATCGACCTCGTCGCGGTTGAGCAGCGTGTGGTGTTTGATCGGCTTGAGCTTGTCGACAAGCGCCTCTTCCCCGATCAGCTGGGAGAAAGAGGGCAGCGTCTGCACTTCCATCCCCATCTTCTGGAGGCGGCGCGCGATCTGGGTCTGCTTGGGCGGGCTCAGCGACGGGACCGCCAGCAACACGCGGTGAATGTTCATCTCCGTCGCAAGCTCTGCGATGCGCAGCGGGGTGTAAACCGGCAGATGTGCAACGGTCAGCCCTTGCAGCGCGGCGTTGTCGTCCACGAAGGCAACCGGTTGGATCGTCTCATGACTGCGCAGGGCGGAGACCAGCTGCGTGCCGGTGGTCCCGGCACCATAGATCAGGACCCGGCATGTCGGGGCGGAGCGGCGATAGATGGCAAGCACCAGTTGCAGCATCGCAGCCCGGCTGATGACGACAAGCGTGAAGAACACGGCGGCAAAGACGATATGCACCCCAACCGGCAGGCCAAGCCCCCCCACGGTAGAGCCGATCATGGATACCACCATCATCAGCGAGGCGAAAACACCGGTCTTCCCAATTGCTGTGGTTTCATAGGCCTTGAGCCTGATGGCACAGACACCCAACCAATAAGAAATCCCGATGCCGGAAAGGAGCAGATAGGGCAGCACCGGCAGGTAGCGCACGAAATTCTCAACGCTCCCTCCCGGCAGACCGGGCGCGGTCAGCGCAAACATAATAGAGACTGTCAGAAGAAGTGAATCCAGGCTGAGCATCACCACCTGCTTTTGGCGGTCCGTCAGCGACTTTACGAAACTTAGCACGCTCGAATATTTCCCTTTGGCATGGCCACGAAAAAGCGACCTTCAGGAAGTTACAATTGCCTCGCAGAGGCTCTCCCCAAGGGCAAGCTATGGCACAAAGAACAGGCAATTTACAGAACGTTAACGGCAACCCCTGCTTGAATCTGCGAAATTGTGCTGAAAAATCGCTCAAAACGCCTAAAAGCAGGGCTTTTCTTCAACCTTTGCGACGGCGAAATAAATTTCCGATGGTTTGAAAGACAAGGTCGAAATCATAGCAAGTGCTCTGATTACGCTGATAAATCAGGTCCAGTTTGGCCTTTCGGGGCACGCAGATTCGGCAATATGTCGCATCGGTTTGTTCAGGCGTGGTGCAGCGGGCCAGCAGCCGTTCCTCATGTTTGTGAAACCGGATCGTGGCCAGGCCCGTGACACCCGGGCGCGATTTCAGGACCTCGCCGTAGATTTCGGGAAACCGCTCCACATAGGCGCGAAGCGGCGGGCGCGGCCCGACAAAGCTCAGATCGCCGCGCAGGATGTTCCAAAGCTGCGGAAATTCATCCAGCCGCTTGCGGCGCAGCCAGGCGCCCGTCGCCGTGACCCGGCTCGATTTATCCGCGCCGGTCACGCCTTGGTCATTATCGTCGTGGGTCATGGTGCGCAGCTTCCAAAGGTTGAACGGCGTCACCGGGTCTTTCATGCGCTCGGCCACGTAAAAGATCGGGCGGCCCTCCTTGATCAGCAGGTAGATCACCAGCCAGATCAGCACCGGGCCCAGGATGATCACCAGCAAGCTGGCAAAGAAAAGATCAAAAATGCGCTTGCGTATTGTCATGTCCTCTGCCTCTCCTGCCAGTCGCGCCATTCCGCCACCAGATGTGCGGCGGTGCCCGCGTCCTTTGCAAGCGGTACATGCGCGCTCAAACGGCGCGTGCTCAGCGCGACTTCCGGGATGACGCCCGGGTGCGGGTCGCGCCGCGCCCAGGGCAGGCCCGCCGCGTCCAGCAATGCGCCCATCTCAACCGTACCCGGGCAGGCCAGGTTGATGACCCCCGGCAGCTCCACGCTCTGGCAGAGCGCGTGCATGACTTTGGCGAAGGTACGCGGCCCGATGTAGCTGCGCGCAGGCGTGCGCCCACCGCCAAGGTGATCCAGCGCCATACCTTCCGTCCAATTGCCCAGAATGGCATCCGCCCCCGCCACATTGCCGATCCTCAGCGACGTAAGCGGGTGGCCGAGTGCTGCGGCTTCACGCGCGGCCACGCGCTCCATCTCAAGCTTGGCGCGGCCATAGTCGGAGACGGGCAGGCAGGGCATTTCTTCGTCCAGCACGCCCGGCGCGTTGCCATAGATCGCAGCCGATGACGCCAGAAATACCCGGCCCCCGCCCGCCGCATGCGCAGCAGCCAGCGCTGCCAGCGCCAAATCGACATTGCGGCTGAGCGGATCACCCGTGGCGCGCATCCGCGCTGGCGTGACGCCGGACAGGCAAATCACCGCGCCCGCGTCGGCCACCAAGGCCGCAGCAGCCTCATGGTCGCGCGTCAGATCAAAAGCCGTGAAACCTGCGCGCGGCGTCGTTGTGTGCAGAACCAGCGGCATCTCGCCCGGCCAAAACCCCCGCAGCATCCCGCCCAGCCGACCAGAGGCGCCCAGTACAACCACAGGTCTAATTTCGCCCAAGCGCTTTGAAATCGTTGACGCCATGGCCAAGCCCAGTATCTTGCGGCGCAGCAAATTCCAACACGGGGCGGCGCGGCGACAAGCACCCTGCGCGCTTGCAAACCCGGGCGTCACGCCCAGCACCGACCCTAAGTTGCGGATCAAAAACGATAAAACGGTCAGACATATGGGCACGCGCATCAGAAACCTCGCCTGGATTTTTCTGGCGGTCAGCCTCGCGGCCTGCGGCAACCTCCCGCGCGGCGCGGCGGTAGAAGAAGAGATCACCGAGAATGCGGATGCCGTGGACTCAGACATCGCCGTCTATTCGGTCACCCGCGCCTTCCTGCCCAGCTATGACAGATGGCCCAGCAACAACGGGCAAAAGCACAACTGGATCGGCCACAGCCACGGCACCATTGCCCAGATCATCCGGCCCGGCGACACGCTGGAGATCATGATCTGGGAAAGCAGCGACAACTCGCTTTTGACCGGGCCAGAAGGGCGTGTGGCCTCGCTTCCGGCGGTGCGCGTGTCTGAAAACGGCACCGTCTTTGTGCCCTACGTCGGCAAGGTCCAGGTCTCCGGCCGCTCACCCGATAGCGCGCGAGGGCTGATCCAGCGCAGGCTTGAGCCCGTCGTGCCCTCCGCCCAGGTGCAACTTTCCATGAATGAAGGGCGCAACAACTCGATCGATCTGGTGGGCGGTGTTAACAGTCCGGGCAGCATCACGATGCCCGACAACGACTTTTCCGTACTCGCGGCGATCTCTGCGGGGGGCGGCGTGGCCGCTTCCATGGAGAACCCCCAGGTAAAACTGGTGCGCGGCCACAACATTTACGCGACTTCCGTGGACAACCTCTATGCCAACCCCCGGCTCGACACCCGGCTGCGGGGCGGCGACAAGGTGATCGTGGAAGACGACCGGCGGTATTTCCTGTCGCTGGGCGCGGCGGGGCAAGAAGCGCAGCATGCGTTCAACCGCGATGACATCTCCGCACTTGATGCGCTGGCGATCATCGGTGGCGTGAACGATGCACGCGCTGATCCGCAGGGCATTCTGATCCTGCGCGAATACGCACCCTCCGCCGTAAGCGCTGGCACCCGGGGGCCGCGTAAGACACGGGTGGTCTTCACGCTGGATTTGACAACCTCGGACGGGCTTTTCTCAGCGCGTAAGTTCAACATCCAGAATGGTGATCTGGTGCTCGCGACCGAAAGCCCGCTCACCGGGACCAGCACGATCCTCGCCGTTGTAGGCTCCATCTTTGGGCTTGTGACCGCTGCGGGCAGCCTCGGCGGTTAGAGCCTTATCCGCCCGGCACCGGCATCCGGCGGTCCGCAGGCACCAGCGCGTTGATCTGGCGGATATGCTCTGGCAGGCAGACGGTCAGAAAGTCATAGGTCTTGACCACATGGGCGCGCGCCGCTTCCCCAAGATGCGCGTGATCCCCCGGACGGGCGAGCACCTCGATGACCGTTTCGGCCAGCGCGCCGGGATCAAAGAAATCCACCAGCAGTCCCGTCTGCCCGTGGCTTACCGCCTCGCGCACCGGGGCTACGTCTGAAGCCACCACCGTGGCCCCCATCGACATCGCCTCCAGCAGCGACCAGCTGAGCACGAAGGGCATTGTCATGTAGATGTGACACCGGCTGATCTGAATAAGCTTGCGGTAGTCCCCATAAGGCACCTGCCCTAGAAAATGCAGCCTGTCCCAATCAAGCTCTGGACCCACTTCCTTTTCCATCTGCGCGCGCAGGCCGCCCGGTTTTTCGCTCTTGCCGCCATAGGAGACACTGTTGCCGCCCACGATCAGAATGCGCGCGTTCGGGCGTTCCTTCATGATGCGCGGCAGGGCCCGCATCATCACGTGAAAGCCACGTGTCCGCTCCAGATTGCGCGCCACGTAGGTCACGACCTCATCCGCGCGGGTCAGATCACGACCCAGCCGCCCCAGGCCAAGCCTCACCTTTGGATCGGGCCTCAGCTTATCGGTGCGAATACCGTCATGGCAGACATAGACGCGGTCCTTGAAGGACGCCGGGAACCGGTCGCGCTGCCAATAGGTCGGGCAATGACCCTGGTCCACCACGTCGATATTGGCCAGCGGCACCGCATTGCGCGCCTGCATCAGGTAGGGCGCGTGATCGCTGATCACCTCATCGGGATCAAACGCCACCGAACCACCCTGCATCCGGTAGTAGTATTCGAAAAACCCGATGCTGGGCACATCCGGCCAAAGCTGCTTGAAAAACGTCAGCTCCCCCCAGCCGACGTGGCCGATGATGATATCTGGCTTGAAGCCCGTCTTTTCCTGATGGGCCCTCGCGGCCATCGCTGCGCCAAAGCCTGCACCTGTTGCCTCCTCCCAGACCTTGGACAGGCCATAGGCGCCCTCTGCCGGTTTGCGGTGAGGCTTGTACCTGATGGCCTCAACCCCGGGGATCTTGGGCGGATCCTTGCGCTGGGTGAGAAAACATATCTCGTGACTGCCCTGCGCGGCCAGCCATTGCACCAGTTCGCGGTACTGGCCCGGCATGTTCTGATGCACGAAAAGGAATTTCATATGCGCGGGCTCGGGCTGCTGCTCGGGTCAGAGCATATGGCGGCGGGCCGTTGGTGCATAGCCCTCCTCTGCGCGCGCACGCTCACGCGGATCACTGAGCGTAGTTTGAGCCTTCCTCATCCAGGATGGCCTTCAACTCCGCCAGATGGCGCGTGTCCTGCTCGGGATACTCCTCCAGCATCTGCGCGGTCTTTTCCGCCACCGCGTCTGATAGCACCCGCAGGGGCTTCCCCGTCTGCAGCGCACGGATGTAGGTCTCCGCCGCGCGCTCGAAATAATAGAGCCGGTTGAACGTGTCCGCGACAGTGTCCCCGATCACCATCACGCCGTGATTGCCCATCACCATGACCTTCTTCTTGGGATCGCTGAACAGCCGCCCGCAGCGGTCGCCCTCATCCTCCAGCGCAAGCCCGTTGTAGCCTTCGTCGATCACGATCCGGTTGAAGAAGGTCGCACAGTTCTGATCGATAGGCGGCAGCGTGCTGTCGGCCAGGCAGGCCAACACAGTGGCATGGATCGAATGCACATGCATTGCGCAACGGGCATGTGGGCAGTGCCGGTGGATGCCACCGTGCAGCCCCCAGGCGGTGATGTCTGCATCCACACCTTTCATGCTGTCGGGATCGTTTGCATCCATCTCGATCAAGTCGGTGGCCTTGATGCGGGAGAAATGCATCTGGTTGGGGTTCATCAGAAACTTCGTGCCGTCCTCGTTGATGGCAAGGCTAAAATGATTGGCCACGCCCTCATGCAGGTTCAACCGCGCCGTCCAGCGAAAGGCCGCGGCCATGTCCACGCGCTCTTGCCAGTGGTCCATGTTGGGTTTCATCTGTGTGACGGCCATCTGTGCGCTCCTCTTTGCCGCAGTCTGCACCAATTTGCTGGCGCGCGCTGCCTTTTTCGTAACGCCGTTTTCCGCGGGGGCTGATGGCGGCAGTCCAACACGTCGCTGCTGCGGTGACCTGTGGTCTTTGCGGCGGGTCTGCATTAAGCGCTCGCACACCGACGCAATACCGACATAATACCGACGCTATACAGATCGCGCACTTGGGCCCTTTTTGGACCCCGCAGAACCTCAGGAGCCGTCATGAGCACCCCCGCCATCCATACGCCCGACACGCCCCATGCGCTCAGCTTTGAGGACGCGACTGCGGCGGTTGATCAGCTCCAAAAGCTCTACACCCAGGCGACGACTTTTCTGCGCGAACGCTTTGCCGAAGCCATGGCCTCCCCGCCAGAGGGCACCCGCATCCGCGCCTTCTATCCGGAAGTGCGCATCACGACATCGAGCTTTGCGTCCGTGGATACCAGGCTCAGCTTCGGCCATGTCTCCGCCCCCGGCACCTATGCCGCGACCGTCACCCGGCCCGATCTTTTCCGCAACTACCTGATCCAGCAGATCGGGCTGCTGATCAAGAACCACAATCAGCCCGTGGTGGTCGGTGTGTCGGAGACACCGATCCCCATCCATTTCGCCGTCAGCGCCGATGAAAGCGTGAATGTACCGCAGGAGGGCGCGGGCGATTTCACCCTGCGCGATGTCTTTGATGTGCCCGATCTGAGCACCACGAACGACGACATCGTCAACGGCACCTATGTACCCGTCGACGACACCCAGCCGCTCGCGCCTTTCACGGCCCAGCGGGTCGATTATTCGCTCGCCCGGCTCGCCCACTACACCGCCACCGATCCCGGGCATTTCCAGAACTACGTGCTTTTCACCAACTACCAGTTCTACGTGACCGAGTT
>JBCCPS010000013.1:0-54610 GCA_039024775.1 Pseudomonadota bacterium | reverse complement strand
CGCGTTGTGATCGCAGCAAAACAGGACCGATTGGGGAAGCTCGGTCACCTCAGCCCCCGAAGTGCAGCACGCAGATCAGCGTGAAGAGCCGGCGCGCGGTGTCCTCATCGATCTCCGCCTTGCCTTCGAGGCGCTCTTGCAACACGCGGCTGCCCTCGTTGTGGATGCCGCGGCGGGCCATGTCGATGGTCTCAATCTGGGAGGGTGGGAGCTTTTTGACCGCTTCAAAATAGCTTTCGCAGATCTGAAAGTAGTCCTTCACAACCTGCCGGAAGGGGCCGAGCGACAGGTGAAACTCCGCCGCTCTTTGCGCGTCCTCGGTATCAACCTCAAAGACAAGCCGTTTGTCGCGGATCGAGAGGCCCAGATGATAGGGGCCTTGCGGTACGGGCCGGTCGTCTCGCGCAGGGATGGTGAAGGTGTTGTCTTCGAGAAGGTCAAAGACAGCCACCTTGCGCTCCTGCTCGATCTCGGGCGTGGGCGGGGGCAGGTTCGCGTCATCAAGCGAGATGTGGGTGATGCGGGACATGGACGTTCTCGGCACTGTAATTCACGCGTGCTTAGCCTAGCGATTGGGTTGGAGCAATGAGGACAAACGTTGGAATAGGCGGCGTGGGCAGAGATTTCGTGCGGTTAGGGCATAAGGATGTCTGCGTTGAGCCGAATATGACGACTGTTGTAATCCTCGTCGATGACCGGTCTGAGAGGCGCGTATCATGATGCCAATTCGTCGACCTGCTCTCTGACCGTGCAGTGCCGCCCCGGTGATGTGACGAGAGTTGCATTGCTTCAAGCTTGGAATTGCGGACGCATCTAAAGTGGCAGATGCAGCTCCAGATCATGGTTTTATGCAAGACACCCACGCATAAGCCTGTTCCGGCCAAAGGGCACCGGGCACGCATGACATCAAGATTGCTTGCGCGCCACGCTGAGCGGCCTTTTGTTGCATCTTCATCAAATCGAGAAACTCAGTTGGACATCTCACAAAACGAGCAGCGTGTTTTGCATGAACTCGCGCTCGGTGGAACACTCGACCAAGAGCGATACGAGAATGGCAAAATTCGCGAAATCATCTGCTGCACACGCGACGGGCATATCCTGACGGATTGCACGCTCCCGGCTTTCTTGCGCGTGAAAAAACAGCGCTTTATCCGCTCTCAAAGCGTACGTTCGTATCGGGCTTTAAAACTTGGGATAGATGCCGTGCCTGCTCAGCTCAATCAACGATAATCTGATCCAAAGGAACAGACCATGGAATTTACGACTGAATACTCAGACAAAGCCGACGCCATCATCGCGATGTTCTTAAAGACCTTCGCTGTCTCAGAAGGAGATCAGGCTGGCAGACTGATCGAGGCATTGGTGACCGACATGCTATCTTCGCTTGGCCCAAGTGACATGCATGTGTTCTCGGCAATTGAGAACCAGGATGTGCTGGCCAGCATCATCTTCACACGCATGACCTATCCCGATGATAAGCGGTCGGTGTTTATTCTTTCGCCCGTCGCGGGTGCAACCGCTCATCAAGGCAAAGGATTGGGACAACAATTGATCAGTCATGCCCTGCAAATATTACTGCTTCGTGGAGTGGAAATTGCCCTTACCTACGGCGACATTAACTTCTATTCAAAAGTAGGCTTCGCTCACATTACAGAAGCGGATGCGCAACCACCCTTGCCGTTACAATATCCTAAAGGATGGTTGGGTCAGACCCTAAAGGTGGGACCATTCGTTCCGCTTAAGGGGCCTTCGACATGCGTTAGGCCGCTTGACGATCCGAGCCATTGGTGACGCGCAATTTTCACAAACGGTCCAATCCGATAAGCAGCCGTAGTCGCATCTGCAGCGAGTTGGCGATCTGTCCCGCAAAGCCGCGCTACCCGTTCAGCTTTCGCAACCGCGCCGTCACGCTCAGCCCATGCGCCTCAAGGCTTTCCGACCTGGCCAGAACCTCTGCCGCCGGGCCTATGGCCCGCAGCGCTTCGGGCGTCATGCGCGCCAGTGTGGTGCGTTTGAGGAAATCCATCACAGACAGGCCGGAGGAAAAGCGCGCGGAGCGGGCCGTGGGCAGCACGTGGTTCGGCCCACCCACGTAATCGCCAATGGCCTCCGGCGTCCATTGACCCAGAAAGATCGCGCCAGCGTGGGTGATCGTGGCGCTCAAGGCCTCGGGGTCAGCCACGCAGAGCTCCAGGTGTTCGGGCGCGATGCGATCCGAAAGGGCGGCGGCGGTTTGCAGATCCGGCACGGTGATCACCGCGCCGTAATCGCGCCAGCTTGCGCCTGCGATGGCGCGGCGTTCGAGCGTCTCAAGGTGGCGGTCGACGGCCTCTGCCACGGCCATGCCTAGGCCCTCATCGGTGGTGATTAAAATGGACTGCGCGCTCTCGTCGTGCTCCGCCTGGCTCAGCAGATCGAGCGCGATGAAATCGGGATCATTGTCGGCGTCCGCGATCACGAGGATCTCGGAGGGCCCCGCGATCATGTCGATGCCGACCCTGCCAAAAACCCGGCGCTTGGCCGCGGCAACATATGCGTTGCCGGGGCCGGTGATCATGTCCACCGGTGCGATCGTTTCGGTCCCATAGGCAAGTGCCGCCACCGCCTGCGCGCCACCGATGCGGTAGACTTCATCCACGCCCGATAGCTGCGCAGCCAAAAGCACCAGCGGGTTCATCACGCCGTCCGGCGTGGGCACCACCATGGCAAGCCGATCGACGCCCGCGACCTTCGCGGGCACCGCGTTCATCAGAACGGAACTGGGATAGCTCGCCAAGCCACCCGGCACGTAGAGCCCCGCGGCAGAAACCGGCGTCCAGCGCCAGCCGAGGGTCGCGCCCGTATCATCCGTCCACTGCGCGTCCTCTGGGATCTGGCGAACATGATAGGCGCGAATGCGCTCTGCCGCCTGGCACAGCGCGGCGCGCTCTGCTTCAGGCACCTCATCAACCGCGTGCGCGATTTCTTCGTCTGAGACGCGCAAGCGATCAGGGGTCAGCGCGATGCGGTCGAAGCGTTCGGTCAGCGCGATCACCGCCGCGTCGCCGCGTGCGCGGACGTCGGCGATGATCTGAGCCACCGCGGCGTCCACATCGGGGCTGTCTTCCCTTTTCGCCGACAAAAGCGCGTTGAAGCGGGTCTCGAAATCGGCTTGGCTGGATTTCAGGAATTCTGGCATCGCGCTCCCTCCGGGTTGGCGGGTGCATAGACCGCAGGGCAAGGAGCCTCAAGGTGTCGGACATCATCCGCTGGAGCGCGGTCGAAACTGTCGCACGGCTTCGCGCGCGTGAGGTGAGCGCGGTGGAGGTGACAGAGGCGCACCTTGCGCGGCTGGAGCAGGTGAACCCCGCGCTCAACGCCGTTGTCGATGGGGTGCCCATCGCTTTGAACCGCGCCGCCGCGATTGACGCAGGCCAGGTCGAGCCGGGCCTTCTGTTTGGCGCGCCCGTCACCACCAAGATCAACACCGATCAGGCCGGCGTGGCCAGCACCAACGGACTGCCCGCGATGCAGGCCAATATTGCGCGGGGCGACGCTGGCGTGGTGCACAGCCTCAAAGCGGCGGGCGGTGTCGTGATCGGGCGCAGCAATGCGCCAGAGTTTTCCATGCGCTGGTGCACGTCCAACCCGCTGCATGGGGCCACGCTGAACCCCTGGAACGCGGCAACTACCCCCGGCGGGTCGAGCGGTGGCGCCGCCGCTGCCGTGGCCGCAGGCATCGGCGTGATCGCGCAGGGCAATGATCTGGGCGGCTCGGTGCGCTATCCGGCCTATTGCTGCGGGCTGGTCGGGCTGCGGCCCTCGCGCGGGCGCATCGCGAATTTCAATCCCACGGCGCCAGGGATCGCTGCGCCCATGACTGCCGCGATGGCCGTGCAGGGCCCGCTGGCCCGGTCGGTTGCGGATGTCCGCCTGGGCCTTGCCGCGATGCGCGGCTTTGCCTGGGAGGACCCCGCCTGGAGCGCTGCCGCCGCTTACGGCAGGTCTCGCACCGGCTGGATCGGGGTGGCGGCCACCCTGTTCGAGGACACCCAGCACAGCACCGTGCGCGCCGCCATGGGCCACGCGGAACGCGCCGCCGCGGCAGCGGGGCTGCGCCCAAAGCCGGTCGCTCTGCCACAGGCCGAACGGATATGCACGCTTTGGGGTCAGTTGCTGTTCACCGAACTCGAGGTCCTGTCAAAGGCTGAGATCGCTGATACCGGGTCAGAGCCGCTGCACCGCTGGATCGCCGATTTCTCAACTTATTTCAGTGTCCTGAATCTGGAAGGCTACATGAAAGGCATCGCGGAGCGTGTCCTGCTGCAACGCGCCTGGAATGAGATGTTCCAGGACGTCGATGCGGTCATCCTGCCCACCTCGCTGCTTCCGCCCGTGGAGGCGGATTTTGATTTCAAGCAGCCGGAGCGCGCCGCCACCCTGATCGACGCGCAGCGCCCGCTGCTTCTGGCGAACTTTCTCGGACTGCCCGCGCTGGCGCTGCCCACCCATGTGGCGGACGGCCTGCCATCGGGCGTTCAAATCGTGGCGCCGATGCATGACGATGATGCCCTGCTGGACATCGGCGCGAAACTCGAAGCCGAGCTTGGCTCGGTCTTGGCTGCGATGCCCGCGCCCTTTGCGCTTTGATCCATCTTCCCCGCTCTGATAACATGCAAGTAAAAGAGCAGAGCAATATCAGGTGACAGCCCTCAGCAAATACGCCCGTCTTGAGGCGACCGCGCTTTGGCGCGCCGTGCCTGAAGGGCAGCGCCGCGAGGTGGTCGTGGTGATCGGGGATGCAACGCTTGTTATCAAGGACCTCACCGATCAGGCGCTGACCCATTGGTCGCTTGCCGCAGTGGAACGCGCGAACCCGGGCGAGACGCCCGCGATCTATCACCCCGATGGCGATCCGGGGGAGACGTTGGAGATCGACGCGGAAGAGGCTGAAATGGTAGAGGCCATTGAGACCCTGCGCCGGGCGATCTCCAAAACGCGGCCAAGGCCGGGGCGGCTGCGCGGTCTGGGCCTTCTGCTGTCGGCAGCGGCGGTGGGCTGGGCCACGGTGTTTTGGCTGCCGGGCGCGCTCTTGGATCACACGCTGCGGGTCGTGCCCGAGGTCAAGCGCGACCAGATCGGTGCCGCCTTGCTCTCGCGCATCGAACGGGTCTCGGGCCCGGCCTGCGGTGACAGCGCAGGGCTCGCGGCGCTGCGGCTTCTGAGCCAGCGGCTCAGAGCGGGCGACATCGCGGTGTTGCCGCAGATGACCCGCGACAGCCTGCATCTGCCTGGTGGCACGCTGCTCCTTAACAACGCGATCATCGAAGATCACGAAGAACCGGATGTGGCCGCGGGCTATATCGTGACCGAAAGCACCCGGCGCGCGGCCCAGGACCCGTTGCGCGATCTGCTGAACGTCGCGGGCCTGCGAGAAAACTTCCGCCTGCTCACGACGGGTGAGCTTTCCGACAGCGCGCTCGATGCCTATGCGCAAGTGCTGATGACCCGCGCGCCCGACGCGCCGCGGCTTGAAGACCAGCTGGCGCGGTTCGAGGCGCTGGCCCTGCGCAGCACGCCCTATGCCTATGCGGTGGACATCACCGGTGAGACCACGCTGCCGCTGATCGAAGGGGACCCGATGAACGGGCGGTTGACGGAACCGCTGATGTCGGATGCCGACTGGCTGCGCTTGCAGAACATCTGCGGCGACTGAGGTACGGATGCCCGTTTTGAAAAACAAAGGGCCAGCGATGTGCTGGCCCCCCGTTTCACTTTGCGAGGTCCTGTCTCAGCGAACAACAGAGCCCGTGTAGCCGATCCCCCGTAGCCGCTTTACGGCGCGGTCGGTCGCGGCATTGCCCTTGAACGGACCGGCCTGCACGACCGTGTAGGTCTTGCCGCCCCGCCGCACCGTGCCCATGCGCGCGCCCATGCCCATCGACGACAGGCGGGCTGCGGCCTGCTGGGCCTTGGCTTTGGTCGAGAAATGACCGATCTGCACGTAGCGCGCGGGACCGGTGGCCGCCGCTTTGGGCTTGGGCGTGGCCCGCGCCGCCGGTTTTGCCGCGGCCTGCGGCTTGGGCGCGGAACGGCTGGAATAGGTCACGCGCGCGGCACCGGGGTTGCGGAGGATCCGCTTTACCGTCTGCCCGTTGCGCTGCACGATCTGCACTTCACCCAGCTCCCGCCGCTGTGTTGCGACGTCGAGGAACGGATAGACCAGCGGTGTGCGCGCAGTCACATCGCGGCCCGTGGACTGGTTGATCAGGCGGCGCGGCACCGTGTTGGTCCACACCAGCAGCATATCCGACCGTCCGCCCAGCGTCTGCTCCGCCCGCTTGGAGTTCAGGCGGTCATCCTCCCAAGCGCGCTTGTAGCCGTGGGGGACGGTGACATCGGTGGTGTTGAGCCGGTTGATCGCCACATGCTTTGGCACGACCCGGGTCTGAGCGGAAATCGTCGCACCACCGGCTGCGGCAACACCCGTGCGTCCTGCAAAACCTGAAGCCACGATGGGCTGAGACTGCGGCCCGCAACGCACCGGCGTGCGCCCGTCGCTGCGCAGGTAGCGCTGGGAAATGGCGGATGCGCCGGGACAGGCCGAGGTGCCTGCCACGCGGGCCTGCGGCGCAACCGTGGGTGCCGGTGTGGGCGCGGGGGCGATCGCCACGGGCCTCGGGGCAGGTGCTGGCTGGGGGGCGGTCTGGCGCACAACCCGGCGGGCGGGTCTGGGCGCGGGTGCCGGAGCCGGAGCGGCCTGGCGGCGCACAACCCGGCGCGGCGCGGGCTGCGGCGCAGGTGCAGGCGCGGCGGCAGCGGTGTCCACCGTGATCTGCTCTACTTCCGGCGCGGGGGCGGCGGCAGGGGCAGAGGCGACCCGACCGCCCAGCGTCGGCGTGAAGCCGCAGATCACTTGGCGTGAGCGGGTGACGCGCGGGATCCAGGACACATCGCCGTCGATCCCGGCGCGGATGAACACACAGCCGTTGCTGTCCACGTATTGCTTGCCCTTGAAGGAGGCAGGAGGAAACTCAGCCGGTTGCGTCTCCGCGATCTGGGCATGGGCGGCAGTCGTGCCCAGGATGACGGCCAGGGAGGCCGCGCTCAGCAGTCTTTTCAATTTCATATCCGGTGTCCCCAAACACTAGCAATGCGGCGGAGCATGCCGCAACCCGCCGGCCGAGTCTAGAAGAACGGATCATAAAACCATGAATTCCCGCCTATTTCGTGCCGAACATCCGGTCGCCCGCATCGCCCAGACCGGGCACGATATAGCCCACCTCGTTGAGCTTTTCGTCCACCGCCGCTGTCACAATGGGCACATCCGGGTGCGCGTCTTTCATGCGCGCGATCCCCTCAGGTGCCGCCAGGAGGCACAGGAAACGAATGTTCGTGGCACCCGCCTCCTTGAGCAGATCAATCGCTGCCGCCGATGAATTGCCGGTGGCCAACATCGGGTCCACCGCGATCACCAGCCGATCCTCCAGCGCCTCGGGCGCCTTGAAGTAGTACTGCACCGGCTCCAGCGTCTCCTCGTCTCGGTAGAGCCCGACGAAGCCCACGCGTGCGGAGGGGATCAGCTCCAGCACACCATCGAGCAGGCCGTTGCCCGCCCGCAGGATCGACACCAGCGCCAGCTTTTTGCCGTCGAGCGTGGGCGCATCCATCGCGGTCATCGGCGTCTCGATCCGCTTGGTGGTCATCGGCAGGCCACGGGTGATCTCATAGGCCAAAAGCTGGCTGATCTCCCGCAGAAGCTGGCGAAAGACAGCCGTGGGCGTCTCCTTGTCGCGCATGATCGTCAGCTTGTGCTGGACCAGCGGGTGATCAACCACTGTCAGATGCGGCTCACTCATGTTCTGTTCCCTCTCTTGATCTTTCCCAAAGGCTCACGCAGGCATCGGCACCTGCAAATGCCGCGCCACCAGCGCCGCCACGTCCTGAAACCCGATCTGGCCAAGCTCCCCCGCGCCCTGCCCCGCGATCAGCACCGGCACGCGCTCGCGCGTGTGATCGGTGCCGACCCAGGTGGGGTCATTGCCGTGATCGGCGGTGATCAGCAGCATGTCGCCCGGACGCAAGCGCGCCAGCAGCGCGCCCATCCGGGCATCGAACCATTCCAGATGCCGGGCATAGCCCGACACGTCGCGGCGGTGTCCGTAAAGGCTGTCGAATTCAACGAAATTCGCGAAGGTCAGGCTGCCGTCCACCGCCTCTGACACCAGCTCCTCCAGATGGACCATCAGCTCCGCGTCCGGCCCCGTGCGCAGGTCATCCATGCCCTGCATGGAAAAGATATCCCCGATCTTTCCGACGGCGTAGACACGGTGGCCCGCTGCCTGCACCCAGTTGGTCAGCACGGGGCTGGGCGGCGCGATGGCAAAGTCGCGCCGGTTCTTGGTGCGGGCAAAGCCTGTCTGGTCGTCGCCTTTGAAGGGCCGCGCGATGACACGGCCCACCTTCATCGCGTGCAGCCGCGGCGCGATGTCTGCGCAGAGCTTGAGCAGACGGTCCAAACCAAAGCTGTCCTCATGGGCGGCAATCTGAAAGACCGAATCAGCGGAGGTGTAGCAGATCGGCCAGCCGATCTCGCAATGCTGCTGGCCCATCCGCGCGAGAATTTCGGTGCCGGAGGCGTGGCAATTGCCCAGGATGCCGTCCGTGCCCGCCGCTTGCGCGACCGCCCAGGAAAGCTCTTGCGGAAAAGCAGGCCGCTTGTCCGGGAAGCTGTGCCAAGTCCAGGGGACCGGCACCCCGGCAAGCTCCCAGTGGCCCGATGGCGTGTCCTTGCCGTTCGAGCGCTCCGTGGCCGACCCCCAGGTCCCCTGCACCGCCTTGCCGAACCCTGGCGCGACCATGCCACTGGCCTGGGTCAGCGCGGCCCCCAGACCCAGCGCGCCAAGATGCGGCATCTGCAAGGGCCCGCTCCGGCCTTCTTCCGCCTCACGCGCCGCGCAGGCGGCAGCGATATGGCCCAGCGTATTGGCCCCGGTGTCAGGCACACCGCCGTTGAAAAAGGCATGGGCATCAGGCGCACCGCCGATCCCGACGCTGTCCATGACCACCAGAAAGGCGCGGGGCATCAGCCCACCCGTTCCAGGATCAGATCGGGCACCTTCGGTGCTGTCGGGGCCATCGTGATCGCGGCCCGCACAGAGGCAGCCGCCGCATCCGCCTCGTCAGAGCGGGTGGCGTGCACCACCGCCAGCGGCTCACCTTGGCGTAGACGGCTGCCCAATCGGACGACATCCGACAGGCCCACTGCCGGGTTGATCCGGTCCTCCTGCTTCATGCGGCCCCCGCCCATGACGACGACCGCCATGCCCAGCGCTTCCCCGTCGATTGTGGCGACAAAGCCGTCGGTTGGCGCAGGCACTTCGCGGATCACATTGGCCTCCGGCAAAAAGCGCGGCCAATTTTCGACAAAGCCCACCGGGCCGCCCATCGCCGCGATCATGCGGCCCAGCACCTCTGCCGCATAGCCTTTGCGCACGCATTCCACGATGGCGTCCGCGCCGCTTTGCACGTCTTCGGCCAGACCGCCATTGGCCAGGAGCACACCGCCCAAGGCCGCCGCGATATCCACGATGGCCCCGCGCCCGCTACCGGTGAGCACGCGCATCACCTCCGCCACTTCCAGTGCATTGCCAAGGCTGGGCACCACCGGCTGGCTCATATCGCTGATGATCGCCGTGGTGCGGCACTTGGCGGCGTTGGCGGTCTTGGTCAGCGCCTCCGCCAGCGCCTGCGCCTCCTCCAGCGACTTCATGAACGCGCCGGAGCCCGTTTTGACGTCGAGCACCAGCCCGTCCAGGCCCGCCGCGAGCTTTTTGCTGAGGATGGACGCGGTGATCAGATCAAGGGAATCCACCGTGGAACTCACGTCACGCAGCGCATAAAGCCGCCGGTCCGCGGGCGCGATATCCGCCGTGGCGCCCACGATGGCGCACCCCACCTCGCGCACGATCTGGCGCAAGCGCGGTGTATCCTGCGCGGTGCTGAGCCCCGGGATCGCTTCGAGCTTGTCCAGCGTGCCGCCCGTATGGCCGAGGCCCCGCCCAGAGATCATCGGCACATAAGCTCCGCAGGCTGCCAGCGCGGGCGCGAGCACCAGGCTCACGCAATCGCCCACACCACCCGTGGAGTGTTTATCCAGCACCGGGCCATCGAGTTGCCACTGGAGCACCTGGCCCGAATCGCGCATCGCCAGCGTCAGCGCCACGCGCCCGATGTCACTGAGCCCGTTGAGACAGACGCCCATGGCAAAAGCCCCGGCTTGCGCGTCCGACATGGTGCCATCAGCCAGCGCGCGCGCCACCCAGGCGAGTTCTTCCCGGTTGAGCGAGACGCGGTGGCGCAGCTTGGCAAGGATGTCGCGCGCGTTCACAGGCTCACTCCATATCCGTGGCGGCAAAGGCACCCGGCAGCAGATCCCCGATGGTCGTGGCCTGCTCCGTCCCGCCCATGGTGGCCAAGGTCACGGGGGTATCCGCTGCACCGAACTCCGCCAACTTCTGACGGCAGCCGCCGCAGGGCGGCACGGGCCGGTCGCTGCCCGCGATGACATAGGCCTCCGTCAACTCCGTTTCGCCGGCGGCGATCATGGCCGCGATTGCACCGGCCTCGGCGCAGGTGCCTTCGGGGTAGGCCGCGTTTTCCACGTTGCAACCAAGATACACGGTGCCTGAAGCCCCGCGGATCGCGGCGCCCACCTTGAAATTGGAATAGGGTGTATAGGCGTTCTCCCGCACATCGCGCGCTGCTTGGCGTAGACTGTTGCCCATCTCGAACCCCCAAAACTCCTGCATATCAGGAGCCTTCTGAATGGCGTTGCGGGGGCCGAAACGCAAGGTCTTTGCGGCAAGGGTGTAAATCGCGTTAGGCTGGTCCGACCATTCTGAGGGAACCCGCCATGTCCGACCAACCGACCCTGCGCCAGGCCGCGCTTGACTATCACGCGTTCCCGAAACCCGGAAAGCTGGAGGTGCGCGCCACCAAGCCTTTGGCCAATGGCCGCGATCTGGCCCGCGCCTACAGCCCCGGCGTGGCGGAAGCCTGCGTGGAGATCAAGGCTGACCCCGCCACCGCCGCCCGCTACACCGCGCGCGGCAACCTGGTGGCGGTGGTGACCAACGGCACCGCGGTGCTGGGCCTGGGCAACATCGGCGCTCTGGCCTCCAAACCGGTGATGGAAGGCAAGGCGGTGCTCTTCAAGAAATTCGCCTCCATCGATTGTTTTGACCTGGAGGTGGACGAGCCTGATCCGGAAAAACTGGCGGAGATCGTCTGCGCGCTGGAGCCGTCCTTTGGCGCCATTAACCTTGAGGACATCAAAGCGCCCGATTGCTTTATCGTCGAACGCATCTGCCGGGAGCGGATGAACATCCCGGTCTTTCACGACGACCAGCATGGCACCGCGATTGTGGTCGGGGCCGCGGCCACCAATGCGCTGCACGTGGCGGGCAAGCGGTTTGAAGACATCAAGGTCGTCTCCACCGGCGGCGGCGCGGCGGGCATCGCCTGTCTCAACATGCTGCTGAAGCTGGGTGTGCGGCGCGAAAACGTCTGGCTATGCGACATCACCGGGCTTGTCCATGAAGGCCGCACCGAGGATATGAACCCCGCCAAAGCCGCATTCGCCCAACCTTCGGATTTGCGCACACTGGCGGATGTGATCGCGGGCGCGGATCTCTTTTTAGGGCTTTCGGGTCCGGGCGTTCTGAAGCCCGAGATGGTGGCACAAATGGCCCCGCGCCCCATTGTCTTCGCTTTGGCCAACCCCACGCCGGAAATTCTGCCTGAGGAGGTCCGCGCCGTCGCGCCCAAGGCCATCATCGCCACGGGCCGCAGTGATTTTCCCAATCAGGTCAATAACGTGCTCTGCTTTCCCTTTATCTTTCGCGGCGCGCTGGATGTCGGTGCGACCACGATCAATGACGAGATGGAGCTTGCCTGTATCGACGGCATCGCCGCCCTCGCCCGTGCCACCACCAGCGCCGAAGCCGCGGCAGCCTACCAAGGGGAGCAGCTGACCTTCGGCGCGGATTACCTCATCCCCAAGCCCTTCGATCCACGGCTCATGGGCGTGGTGTCCTCCGCTGTGGCGCGGGCCGCAATGGCCACGGGCGTGGCCGCGCGGCCCATCGCGGACATCGACGCCTACAAGGCCAGCCTCGACGGCTCCGTCTTCAAATCCGCGCTTGTGATGCGCCCGGTTTTCGAGGCGGCCCGCGCGACCCCGCGGCGCATCGTCTTTGCCGAGGGCGAGGATGAGCGCGTGCTGCGCGCCGCCCAAGCCATGATGGAGGAAACGGTGGAAACGCCAATCCTGATCGGACGGCCGGAAGTCATCGAACGCCGGATCGCACGCGCCGGGCTCAACCTGCGCATCGGCGTCAACGTGGATCTGGTGAATCCCGAAAACGACGCCCGCTACCGCGAGTATTGGGAGACCTATCACGCCCTGCTCGGGCGGCAGGGGGCCACACCCGATATCTCCCGCGCGATCATGCGCACCAACACGACAGCCATCGGCGCCATCATGGTGCACCGGGGCGAGGCCGACAGCCTGATCTGCGGCACCTTTGGCGAATACCGCTGGCATCTGGGCTACGTGGATGCGGTGCTGGGCCGCGAGGGTCGCAGCCCGGAGGGCGCGCTGAGCATGATGATCCTCGAAGACGGGCCGCTTTTCATCGCCGACACCCATGTCAACCTCCACCCCAGCCCTGAAGAGATCCTGCGCATCGCAATCGGTGCCGCCCGCCACGTGCGCCGCTTTGGCATTGAGCCCAAGATCGCGCTCTGCAGTCAAAGCCAGTTTGGCAATCAGGGCAGCGCCCAGGGCAGCCGCCTGCGCGCCGCGATCGAGATGCTCGACGCGCTGCAACCGGATTTCTGCTACGAGGGGGAGATGAGCGTGGAAGTGGCGCTTGATCCGGGACTCCGCGCGCGCCTTTTGCCCTCCAACCGGATGGAGGGCGCGGCGAATGTGCTCATCTTCGCCCATGCAGACGCGGCTTCAGGCGTGCGCAACATCCTCAAGGCCAAAGGCGGCGGACTGGAAGTTGGTCCCATCCTGATGGGCATGGGCAACCGCGCCCATATCGTGTCGCCCGGCGTCACCGCCCGCGGATTGCTGAACGTGGCCGCCATCGCCGGCACGCCGGTCGCCCATTACGGATGAGCCCCCGTGATTCTGCTCGGGTCAAGGATCGCGAATGCGACCGCGCTTTGCGCGGCGTGTCCTTGACGCGAGGAGAATCGCATAAAACATGGGACTGGCGCGTTCAGGGCAGACCTGCCCCTGAACCGCTTCTCAGCAGACCCCCCCGAACCGCTGCACCCGCGCCAAGCGCACTTAAGAGGGCTCAGGCCAGTCAAAAGCACCTAGAATGTCTTCGCGCGTCAGCGCGGCAATCAGGTCACGGCTGCCGCTCAGAACCGCAGATTGAACTGTCGGCTGACCCCGATGCGCAGCGACACCTGATCCCGCGACCCGCCCAGCGTGATCGGGCTATCCGCCGCATCGCCCTGCAGCCGCTCGTAATTCAACGCGCCCTCAATGGCCCAGTTCTCATCGAGCGTGTAGGTCGCGCCGATCTGCACGCCAGCGCCAAGCAGGCCGCCAGATGCGTCAAAAGCGCCAAAGGTCGATGCAGCCGCCTGCGCGGGGGTCACGCCAAAGTACGTCCGGGCAAATTCACTGTTCCCCATGCTGAGTCGCGGACCTGCCGTAATGGTCAGCCTCTCGTCAGGCCGGAAGATCAGATCGCCGCCCAGCGTGCCCGTCACACCGTGATGCCCGACAAACCCCTGCCGCACTTCGCCAAAGACCATCCAGTTGGTCTCCTGATAGGTCAGCCGCACGCCGAGCTCTACAGCGGTGTCGATATCATCCAGACCCGTGAGCTTGGGATTGTCGGCCACATCCCGGTCGCCCAGCACGCGAAATGCCCCACCGAGCGACAGCCCGTTGTCGGGCAGCGCCCGCACGCCGTTTCCGATGTCGATCCGTCCCCAACGCAGCGCGCCAAACTGGATGCCAAGATCAGGCGACACTTCAAAATCATCCGCGCCGGGGTACGCGGGTGCAACGCCAACGCCGCCACGCAGCGAAAAGTTGAGCAGCCGGTCCTGAGCCATCAGCGGTCCTGCTGCCAGCAGACTGATCAGTCCTGCAAGGGTGATGCCATGTCGCACGTGCGATGTCCTTATGCTTCGCCTTCAATTCAAATAGTCTGCGGTGCGGAACGCAACAGGGGGAGAAACACGGCAATTCGCTCAAATTCTCGTGGGTCTACCGGAAGGGCGCCCAGCCCGCGCCCGTTAACGCCTCTTGCCCCCGATGCATCCGGTCGCGTAACCAAATGCAACGCGAAAGGAAGACCATGGGATACGCAGACACTTACGCCCGCTGGAAAGCGGACCCGGAACGCTACTGGCTGGATGCCGCAAAGGCCATCGACTGGGACGTACCGCCGACACAGGCGCTCTTTGACCGGGGCGACGATCTTTATGAATGGTTTGCCGAGGCTAAAGTGAACGGCTGCTACAACGCCGTGGACCGCCATGTGGCGGCGGGCCGGGGCGATCAGGTGGCTGTCATCCACGACAGCCCGATCACGGGCACCCAGGCCAAAATCACCTATGCGGAGCTTCAGAGCCGTGTGGCGCAGCTTGCTGGCGCGCTTGTGGCACAGGGCGTGGGCACAGGCGACCGGGTGATCATTTATATGCCCATGGTGCCCGAAGCGCTCGATGCTATGCTCGCCTGCGCGCGCATCGGGGCCATCCACTCCGTGGTTTTTGGTGGTTTTGCCGCCAATGAACTGGCTGTGCGCATCGACGATTGCACGCCCAAGGCGATCCTCGCGGCCTCCTGCGGGTTGGAGCCGGGGCGCGTGGTGGAATACAAGCCCCTGCTCGACGGCGCCATCGATCTGGCGGACCACAAACCCGAGCTCTGCCTGATCCTGCAACGCGACCAGCACCCCTGCGAGCTGATCCCGGGCCGCGATCTTGACTGGCATGCCGCGCAAGAGGGTGTTGAACCTGCCGCTTGCGTACCAGTTGAGGGCAATCACCCGGCCTACATCCTTTATACTTCCGGGACCACTGGCGCGCCCAAGGGCGTCGTGCGCCACACAGGCGGGCATCTGGTGGCGCTGCATTGGACGATGAAGAACATTTACCAGTGTGATCCCGGCGATGTCTTCTGGGCGGCATCGGATGTGGGCTGGGTCGTGGGGCACTCCTACATCTGCTATGCGCCTCTCATCGCGGGCAACACCACGATTGTCTTCGAAGGCAAGCCCATCGGCACGCCAGACGCGGGAACCTTCTGGCGCATCATCAAAGAACACAACGTGCGCAGCTTTTTCACCGCGCCCACGGCCATCCGCGCGGTCAAGCGGGATGATCCCAAGGGCGCCTTCCTGAAAAAGTACGACATCAGCGGTCTACGCGCGCTTTATCTCGCAGGCGAGCGGGCGGATCCCGACACCATCGAATGGGCTCAGGAACAGCTGCAAATCCCGGTCTATGACCACTGGTGGCAGACAGAGACGGGCTACACCATCGCGGGCAATCCAGCGGGGCTGGAGGCACTCCCGGTCAAGATCGGCTCTCCCACCGTGGCGATGCCGGGCTATGACGTACAAATCCTGGATGACGGGGGCTACCCCGTGGCGCCGGGAGAACTGGGCGCCATCGCCATCAAACTGCCGCTGCCGCCCGGTACGCTGCCCACCCTCTGGAACGCGCCCGAGCGGTACAAGAAAAGCTATCTCACCACCTTCCCCGGCTATTATGAAACGGGTGATGCGGGCATGATGGACGAGGACGGATACCTCTACATCATGGCGCGCACCGATGACGTGATCAACGTGGCGGGCCACAGGCTGTCCACGGGCGCGATGGAGGAAGTGTTGGCAGGCCACCCGGACGTGGCTGAATGCGCCGTGGTGGGTGTGAGCGATGCGTTGAAAGGGCAGATGCCTATCGGCTTCGTCTGTCTCACGACGGGCGTGAACCGCCCCCATGAGGAGATCGCCAAGGAATGCGCCCAACGCGTACGCGATCTGATCGGCCCGGTGGCGGCCTATAAGCTGACGCTGGTGATTGACCGGCTGCCGAAAACGCGCTCCGGCAAAATTCTGCGGGGCACGGTGGTCAAGATTGCGGACGGGGAAGACTTCAAGATGCCGGCAACGATTGATGACCCGGCAATCTTGGACGAGATCAGGGATGCCCTTCAGACAATCGGCTATCCCAAAAAGGGGTAAAGAAAAAACGGCGGCTCGTGATGAGCCGCCGTTTTTCTAAGGCCGTTACGCCAGTTCGTGTTTGGCGAAGAAGTGATCGATTTCGCGTTCCGCTTCTTCTTTGGCTTTGCCGTAACGCTCCTGGATCAATCCCACCAGATTTTCGCGCTTGCCTGAGGCCTGGTCGATTTCATCTTCCGTCAACTCGCCCCACTTGGCTTTCACGTCGCCTTTGATCTGCTTCCAATTTCCTTCGATCTGGTCCCAATTCATGATCGGCTCCTTTCGTCGTTGGTTTCTGATCTGCTGCAGCGCCAGCCGCGGCGGCTTCACTAAATTAACGGACGCGAAGCAGGACCGTTCCAATTCTCTGGCAGAAACCGCGCGGGCGGCACATGCGCGAAAGTTGTGATTTGCCATCGGCGGCGGTGTCACTCTAAGTTGACAGACATCAACACCGGAGGATTTGACATGCGCCTGCTAACCGCGGCCCTCTTCAGCCTTATCGCCCTGCCCGCCGCCGCCTCGGAGGGCGAGCGGATCACCGTGACAGGAGAGATCATCGACACCTGGTGCTATTACTCCGGCGTCATGGGCCCGCCCGAGGCCGTGACCGGTTCGGCGCATCACACCTGCGCGCTTTGGTGTTCTGCGGGTGGCATCCCCATCGGGCTGCTGACCGAAGAGGGCGACGTCTACATGGTGCTCAAGCTTGGCCCCCAAGACAATGCCACCGGCGGCGACACCGCGCTTCGGCTTGCGGCGCATACGATCACGGCGGACGGGATGTTCTATGAACGCGACGGCGTGAAATACATCGTGGTCGAGGAGGTGGTCGAGGATATGGGCATCACCAATCTCAGCCATGAGGTCTATGACGTGATCCCGCCTTTCGCGATCCCGGAGCCGAAAGAATGAGGAGACCCGCTATGATCACCCGCCTCGCCACCGCCCTTGCGCTTTTCGCAGCCCCGCTCGCCGCGCAGGACTTTTCTGAAAACTCCGAGGCGCGCAGTTGGAACCTCTATGCGGAAGTGCCCGCCACTTTCGAGGCGCTCGTGATCGACGTGATGTGCGAACTCACCGGCGATTGCCCGGAAAATTGCGGCGACGGCAGCCGCCAGATGGCGCTCTTGCGCACGGCGGATGAGGCCATCGTGATGGTCATGAAAAACAGCCAGCCCGCGTTTTCGGGGGCTGTGGTGGACCTGCTGCCCTACTGCGGGCAGGCGGTGAAGGTGGACGGTCTGATGATCGAGGATCCGGACTTCCCGATCCGCAATATCTATCTGGTGCAGCGCATCAAGACGGCGGAGGCCGACTGGGCGCGTGCCAACCAGTTCACCAAGGTCTGGGCGGCAGAGAATCCGGAGGCCACGGGCCGCGGGCCCTGGTTCCGCCGCGACCCGCGCATCGCAGAGGAGATCGCGAAAGAGGGGTATCTGGGGCTCGGGCTCGACGTGGACGGACCCTTTCTTGAGTATTGGTTCGAATGAGGGGGCTCATCGCATCCCTGCTCTTCGCCGCCTCGCCCGCGCTGGCCGACGGCCCGCTGCCCTTTGACGTGGGCGGTGCCTTTAACCTGACGGATCAATACGGCCAGACGCGCACCCAAGCCGACCCGGACGGCCACGCGCAACTGCTGTTTTTCGGCTATGCCAATTGTCCAGGCATCTGCACAGCCGCCCTGCCGCTGATGATCGACACGGTCGAGGCGATGGCGGCGGAGGGCGTGACCATCACACCGGTGATGATCACCGTCGATCCCACGCGCGATACGGCGGAGAACATGACCGAGGTGCTGAGCGCTTATCACCCCGATTTCATCGGTCTGCGGGGGGATCCCACAGCACTTGAGGCGGCTTACAAGGCTTTCTCCATCGAACGGACGCTGGCCTATGAGGATCCCGAGTTTGGCCCGATCTACACCCATGGGTCCTTTGTCTACCTGCTGGATGCCAGGGGAGAGGTGCTGACCCTGTTGATGCCTGTCATGGATGCGGAGACTGCCCTGCGGATCACCCGGAAATACATCGCACCAGGGAGCTAAGCGCGTTTCCGCCCCAGGCTTGACCCGGGGCCTCATGCTCAAAACCTCCGTAGGGTGCCTTCTCAGTTAAACTGTTCCGAAATCAGCCGCTCCTCCAGCCCGTGGCCCGGGTCAAACAGGATCGCATGGCTGATGCTGGGCTCTGATGACACCTCCACCCGCACCACATCGCGGTGAGATTTGCCATCCGCATCTGCCATCACCGGGCGCTTGTCCGCCTCCAGCACGTCAAAGCGCACCCGCGCGACCTTGGGCAAAAGCGCGCCGCGCCAACGGCGGGGGCGAAAGGCTGCCATCGCGGTAAGCGCAAGGACATCCGCACCGATGGGCAGGATCGGCCCGTGGGCGGAGTAGTTATAGGCGGTAGAGCCCGCAGGCGTGGCCACCAACGCGCCGTCGCAGACAAGCTCCTGCATGCGCAGCCGGTCATCGACCGTGATTTGCAGTTTCGCCGCCTGCGGGCCCTCGCGCAAAAGCGACACCTCATTGATGGCCAGCGCGTGGGAAACCCGGCCATCGCCATGCGTTGCGACCATCTTGAGCGGGTTGATCTCCGCCCGCTCAGCGGCGATCAGCCGATCCACCAGATCAGCCTCCCCGTAGGAATTCATCAAAAAGCCGATCGTCCCGCGGTTCATGCCATAAACCGGCGCGGGCAGATCTTGGGTGTCGTGCAGCGTCTGCAGCATGAAACCATCCCCGCCCAGCGCCACGATCACCTCCGCCTCTGTGACGGGGGCGTTGCCATAGCGGTTCATCAAGGCGCCGCGCGCGTGTTGTGCCACCGGTGCATCGCTGGCGACAAATGCGATTTTCATGGGAACCTTCCTGCCCTGCGCTATTTCAACTCAAGCACATTAACTCTCGTGCTGCCAGTACAGACGCTCAAAGGGCGGGCTGCGTCGTATTCGCACCTTCCCGCACAGGGCGATTTTAGATAAAGAGCGGGAATCCCGGTCCTGAGGAGATGAACCCATGTTTGACTTTTTCACCACAGCACTTGCGCAGACCGACCCCGATATCGCGGCGGCCATCGACAAGGAGCTGGCCCGTCAGCGTGACGAGATTGAGCTGATCGCTTCTGAAAACATCGTCTCCGCCGCTGTGCTGGAAGCACAAGGCTCGGTGATGACCAACAAATACGCCGAAGGCTATTCGGGTCGGCGCTACTACGGCGGCTGCCAGTTCGTGGACATCGCGGAGAACCTCGCGATTGAGCGGGCGTGCAAGCTTTTTGGCTGCGATTTTGCCAACGTGCAGCCCAACTCCGGCTCCCAGGCAAACCAGGGCGTCTTTCAGGCGCTGCTGAAGCCGGGTGACACGATTCTTGGCATGAGCCTGGATGCAGGTGGACACCTGACCCACGGCGCGGCCCCTAACCAGTCGGGCAAGTGGTTCAACGCGGTGCAGTACGGCGTGCGCAAAGAGGACAACCTGCTCGACTACGACCAGGTCCAAGCGCTGGCGACGGAGCATCAGCCCAAGATGATCATCGCAGGCGGCTCCGCCATCCCGCGCCAGATCGACTTTGCGAAGATGCGGGAGATCGCTGACAGCGTGGGCGCCTATCTGCTCGCGGATGTGGCGCACTTTGCCGGACTGATCGCGGCTGGCGAATATCCCAACCCCTTCCCGCATGTGCATGTGGCCACGACCACCACTCACAAAACCCTGCGCGGCCCGCGCGGCGGCATGATCCTCACCAATGACGAGGCGATGGCGAAGAAGTTCAACTCCGCCATTTTCCCCGGCATCCAGGGCGGCCCGCTGATGCATGTGATCGCGGCCAAGGCGGTGGCCTTTGGCGAGGCGCTCCAGCCGGACTTCAAAGAGTACATCAAACAAGTGATCGTGAACGCCCAGGCGATGTCCGATCAACTGATCAAGGGCGGGCTCGATACGATCACCCACGGCACCGACACCCATGTGCTGCTGGTGGACCTGCGCCCCAAGGGCGTGAAGGGCAACGACACCGAAAAGGCGCTGGGGCGCGCGCATATCACCTGCAACAAGAACGGCGTGCCGTTTGATCCGGAAAAGCCGATGGTCACCTCCGGTATCCGGCTCGGCTCGCCCGCGGGCACAACGCGCGGATTTGGCGAGGCGGAGTTCCGCCAGATCGCTGATTGGATCATCGAGGTTGTGGACGGCCTGGCTGCAAACGGCCCCGACGGCAATGCGGCGGTCGAAGAGAAGGTGAAGGGCGAGGTCAAAGCGCTCTGCGCGCAGTTCCCGATGTACCCCAACTTGTAAAGCCGCGCGGTCCGAAACCCACGCTATGAGACACAAACGAAAGGGCGGGTCCTCCCCGCCCTTTTTCACGTCTTGCGCCTGACGCGCGTTACTTGGCTTGCATGCCCTGCATCATTCTCAGCACCATACGGCGCGGCAGCAGCGGAATGATCCAGTTGACCATGAACCCCAGCATGCCTTCGTTCACCGTGACCAGCTCGCCCCGGCGCATCGCATCATAGCCGTGCTTGGCCACGCTCTTGGCGGACTTGCCACCGCCCTGGATCAGCTTGGTGCCTTCCAGGTTCGCGGTCTTGGCAAACTCCGTCTCCACGTAGCCGGGCGCCAGTACGGTTGAGGTCACCCCTTTATGCCGCAATTCCTGGTCCAGCGCTTCCGAAAAGGATTTCACGAAGGCCTTGGTTGCGAAGTAGACCGCCTGATTGGGCCCCGGCATGAACCCCGCGGTAGAGCCCACGTGCAAAATCTTGCCCTTGCCCCGCGCCACCATGCCCTGCACAACCATGTGCGTCAGCGCCACCAGCGACCGGACGTTGAGATCGATCATCGCCATCTCGTCATCTAGCGCCCTGTCCGCATGGGCCCCCTGCCCGCCAAAGCCCGCGTTATTGATCAGGATATCCACTTCAAGCCCCGCCGCCTCGACCTTGTCGAAAAGCTGCTTGGCCCCGTCAGGCGCGCCCAGATCAAGCGCGACGACGTGCACCTTGACGCCGTGCTCTGCCTCAATCTCGGCTTTTAGGTCGTTAAGCGCCTCTTCGCGCCGCGCGGTGATGATCATGTCTCCGCCTTTGCGGGCGTGATAGCGGGCGAATTCCGCGCCGATGCCTGAGGATGCGCCTGTGATAAGTGCGGTATTGGCCATGGGACCTCCTGTTGGTTTTTACGACCATGCTCCGGCGGCAAGAGACCATGGATAGAGGCTCCATGCCTATGGGAACATCAAATTCCGAGCTTCGCAGTTATGTATGATTGGCGCAATTCCAAGCCACCGCTGACCCGATTGACACTGCCTGCGCCCACGACCGGCAAGCAACAGCGGAAAAAAGCTCAAAAACCGCGACGGAAAGTCGGGCGCGACACGTATCAGAGAGACAAAATCAGATTTGAAAGGCTTCTTATGCGCAATCCATTTTCAATCCCGCTTTTTGCCAGTGCGGCGATCATTGCCCTTGGCGTGCTCACAGCCGCCACAACTGCCTCCGTCAGCGTCTCCAAAGCCGCAGACCAGCGCTGCGTCAGCTCCGATGGGATGCCGGATCATGCGACAGGCACATTTCCCAACCGCAACAACCCACACGCGATGCAACGCCAGAATTTGCAGTTCTGCGTGCCGCTGAACCCCGTCCGCGGCAACACGGCGCAAGAGGTGGCTGTCACCGGGATCGCCATCAACGGCGTCAAAATCCGCCCCGGCACGGCGGATTACTACGACGCACGGTCGCCGCGCGGGCACTCCCGCGACCGGTCATCGGGTTGGAACCTCGATGGCATGGGTGCGCGCGACATGCTGGGGCTCGACGCCCAGAACGCCCATGTGGGGCACGATGGCGACTACCATTACCACGGCATGCCAGCCGCGCTTAAGGGCGTGAACGGCGGCACGCTGATGGGCTGGGCTGCCGACGGTTTCGAGATCCACTATGTGGGCAGTGCCGCGCGCTCCAGCTATATGCTGCTGCCCGGCAACAGGCTCAGCGCACCGGGGGGCGCGCACGACGGCACTTACAACGAAGACTGGACTTTCGTGAAAGGCGCGGGAAACCTTGATGCCTGCAACGGCGGCATGGTGGACGGCAAATACGTCTACTTCGCCACCGACACCTATCCGTTCTTTCCGCGCTGCCTGTACGGCACGCAGATCACGCGGCTCCGCTAACGGGCGCGTGCCACGCAATCAGATGTAGCCGCGCCACCATGCCCAGGTCAGAAAGGCGCCGCTGACCAGCAGAAGGTTGGTGGCAATCGACCCCGCGAGGGAGAGCCACCAGCCCTTGCGGCGGTCTGATACATCGATACCACGCAAATGCTCGGTCACGCGCTTGTAGGCCGCATTCACCTCCACGGGGCGCAACTGGCGGGCAAGCCTGGGGTTTTCCGCCAGTTTCTGCGCTTTGAGCAATACGTCCCCCTGGCGGCGCACATCGCGCGGCAGGCGACGGCCCGCGCGTCTGAGGCCCTGATCCAGCGAGCTGCTGCGCACGCCCAGCTTGGCCCGCAGCTGCTGCTGCACCTCGCTGGTTTTGGCCGATATGTCCTGTGCATCCAACATCGGCGCATCTAACCGCACTGGCCTATCGCCTGCAATGGGTCTACCAACACGCCATGCTCGCCTATTCCGAATTCGGCGCGCCCGATGCGCCCCCGCTGATCATCGTGCATGGACTGTATGGGTCCGGGCGGAACTGGAGCATGATCGCAAAGCGGCTCAGCGACACCCGCCGGGTCATCACGCCCGATCTGCGCAACCACGGGCAAAGCCCCCATACCGCCAGCCACAGCTACCCGGACATGGCGCAGGATCTGGCAGAACTGGTGGACCATATCGGCGGCCCGGTCGACATCTGCGGCCATTCGATGGGCGGAAAGGCGGTGATGGTGCTGGCGCTTGAGCAGCCCCAGCTGCTGCGCCGTCTGATCGTGGCGGATATGGCGCCTGTGGCCTATGCCCATACCCAAGCGATGTACATCGACGCGATGCGCGCCGTAGACCTGTCGTACGTCACCCGCCGGGCAGAAGCAGAGGCACAGCTTGCCGAGCAAGGCGTGGAACGCGCGCTGCAAAGCTTTTTCACCCAGTCGCTCGACCTGCCCGCGCGGCGCTGGCGGCTCAACCTCGACACGCTGGAAGCCGAGATGCCCAAGATCATCGGCTGGCCCGCGGACATCACCGGTCAATTCGACGGCGATACGCTGTTCCTGTTTGGCGGCGTATCGGACTATGTGCGGCCCGAACACCGCGCGCCCATCAAATCGCTTTTCCCGCGCGCGCGCTTTGCCAAACTACCGGGTGCGGGCCATTGGTTACACGCTGAAAAACCGCGCGACTTCGAAGCGGCGGTGCGCGCTTTCCTGGCCGCGTGACGGCCCGGTCTTCGCGTCTCCCTGTCGCCTCCTTCGCCGCAACGCAAGGGTTTTACGGTGACAGGGCATACCAGCCATGATACCCTTTAAATCTGATTTTTAAGTACCTGTTGACTGCTGCGTTCTTTCTTCGCGCCGCATTTTTATCCTCAAGTCATATTCAAAGGACTGTACTCATGGGAAAAGCCTTTAATCGTAAGGACTATTCAGCCATCGTGGATTGGATACTGGACGGTTTTACTTCCGTCAAAACCGAGCTCACGTTTCGCCACCAGCCCAAATATCCCAACACGCTCTGCCGGTTTTGGGTGCGGCCGCAAATCCATCGTTTTCTGGGCAAGACGGGCGAAGGCGCATGGGCATGCCAAGACATCCACTACCGCCCGGACGGAAGTTTCATGGCTTTGGGCGGGTTTTGGATAAACGGTGTACGCGGATATGACGTCAAGCCGGAGCAGGAAATGCGCGGTGGAGGCAGGTATTCAGCCGACGCTTATGATGCGCTGAAGGGGTCGTTCCCCGCAGCCTTCCCAGACGCAGCAGGCGTGGCCGGGCTGATGACGTATGACCGCTACGTCGGGATCCTGTCAGGGCCTGCGCATGGGCTGAGCGGCGCGCATGCAGGCGCGATGGCAGCGATCCGCGCGCGCGCGTAACCGACCGCCAAGTGCGGCTTTCAATGTCGGGGTTCTGGGGCGCTCATCTGCGACGGGCGCGCCCCATTGGCCCTTGCGCCCCGCGCGCCCTTGCCTATAACCCACGACAATTTGGCGCGCTACCGAGCACGACAATTTGGCGCGCTACCGAGCACGGCAATTTGGCGTGTCACGGAGCACGACAGGTTGGCGCGCTGCGCAGCGCGGTACAAAACGCGCGACAGATTTTGCGGCAGGGGCGGGGCGATGCCAAAAAGAACCGACATTCAGTCGATCATGATCATCGGCGCGGGCCCTATCGTCATCGGCCAAGCCTGCGAATTCGACTACTCCGGCGCGCAGGCCTGCAAGGCGCTCAAGGAGGAAGGCTACCGCGTCATCCTCGTCAACTCCAACCCCGCCACCATCATGACCGACCCCGGGCTGGCCGATGCCACCTACATCGAGCCAATCACACCCGAAATCGTCGCCAAGATCATCGAAAAGGAACGCCCCGACGCGCTCTTGCCGACCATGGGCGGGCAGACAGGGCTCAACACCTCGCTGGCGTTGGAAGAGATGGGCGTGCTTGAAAAGTTCAACGTCGAGATGATCGGCGCCAAGCGCGATGCCATCGAAATGGCCGAAGACCGCAAGCTCTTCCGAGAGGCGATGGACCGGCTTGGCATCGAAAACCCCCGTGCAACCATCGTAACCGCGCCCACGATGGACGGCAAAAAAGACCTCGCCGCAGGCGTTGCCTTGGCGCTCGACGCGCTGGAAGAGGTGGGCCTCCCGGCCATCATTCGCCCGGCCTTCACCATGGGCGGCACGGGCGGTGGCGTGGCCTACAATCGTGAGGATTACGAGCACATCTGCCGCACCGGCATGGATGCCTCCCCCGTGGGTCAGATTCTGATCGACGAAAGCCTGCTGGGCTGGAAGGAATTCGAGATGGAGGTTGTGCGTGACACCGCGGACAACGCCATCATCGTCTGCTCCATCGAAAACGTGGACCCCATGGGCGTGCACACGGGCGACAGCATCACTGTGGCGCCCGCGCTGACGCTGACGGACAAGGAATACCAGATCATGCGCAACCACTCCATCGCGGTGCTGCGCGAGATCGGGGTGGAGACGGGCGGGAGCAACGTGCAATGGGCCGTGAACCCCGATGACGGGCGTATGGTGGTTATTGAGATGAACCCCCGCGTCTCCCGCTCCTCCGCGCTGGCGTCCAAAGCGACCGGGTTCCCCATTGCCAAGATCGCGGCGAAGCTGGCGGTCGGCTTCACGCTCGATGAGCTCGACAACGACATCACCGGGGTGACCCCTGCGAGCTTTGAGCCCACCATCGACTACGTCGTCACCAAGATCCCCAAATTCGCATTCG
The DNA here is from genome assembly GCA_039024775.1 of Pseudomonadota bacterium. Taxonomy (GTDB): domain Bacteria; phylum Pseudomonadota; class Alphaproteobacteria; order Rhodobacterales; family Rhodobacteraceae; genus Sulfitobacter. The sequence continues at coordinate 28,948 of JBCCPS010000013.1, read as the reverse complement.
AGAAATTCCCCGGCTCCACACCAGACCTGACCACCGCCATGAAGTCCGTGGGCGAAGCCATGTCCATCGGCCGCACCATCCACGAAAGCCTGCAAAAGGCGCTGGCAAGCATGGAATCGGGCCTCACCGGCTTCGACGAAATCGACATCCCCGGCGCGCCCGACAAAGCAGCGATCGTCAAGGCCATCTCTCAGCAGACGCCCGACCGCCTGCGCACGATCGCCCAGGCCATGCGCCACGGTCTCACGAACGACGACATCCACGCCGTCACCATGTTCGACCCCTGGTTCCTGGACCGCATCCGGGAGATCATTCAGGCCGAAGAGGGCGTGAAGGCCAGCGGCCTTCCAACCGCTGAGGCAGGCCTGCGCGCGCTCAAGATGATGGGCTTCACCGACGCCCGTCTTGCCACGCTGACGGGCATGTCAGAAGCCGACGTCCGCCAGACCCGGCTCAACGCAGGCGTCACCGCCGTCTTCAAACGCATCGACACTTGTGCTGCCGAATTCGAGGCGCAGACGCCCTACATGTATTCCACCTACGAACACCCCATGATGGGCGAGGCGGAATGCGAAGCACGGCCCTCCGACCGCAAAAAGGTCGTGATCCTCGGCGGTGGCCCCAACCGCATCGGCCAGGGGATCGAGTTTGACTACTGCTGCTGTCACGCCTGCTATGCGCTCACGGAGGCGGGCTATGAGACCATCATGGTCAACTGCAACCCCGAGACCGTCTCCACCGACTACGACACATCTGACCGGCTCTACTTCGAGCCGCTGACCTTTGAACACGTCATGGAAATCCTCGCCCGCGAGCAGGAAAAAGGCACGCTGCACGGCGTGATCGTGCAATTCGGCGGGCAGACGCCGCTGAAAATCGCGGGCGCGCTGCACGCCGCAGGCATTCCGATCCTGGGCACCACGCCGGACATGATCGATCTGGCGGAAGACCGCGAACGCTTCCAGCAACTGGTGCAAAACCTCGGGCTCAAGCAGCCCAAGAACGGCATCGCCAGCACCGACGATGAGGCGATGGCAATCGCTGAAGAGATCGGTTTCCCCCTCGTCATCCGCCCGTCTTATGTCCTAGGTGGCCGCGCCATGGAAATCGTGCGCGATATGGCCAGCCTTGAGCGCTACATCACCTCCGCCGTCGTCGTTTCCGGCGACAGCCCCGTGCTCCTCGACAGCTACCTGTCGGGCGCGGTGGAGCTTGACGTGGACGCGCTGAGCGACGGGACGGACGTGCATGTCTCTGGCATCATGCAGCACATCGAAGAGGCAGGCGTGCACTCGGGCGACAGCGCCTGTTCGCTGCCGCCTTACTCCCTGTCGGATGACATCGTGGCGGAGATCGAACGGCAGACGGAACTGCTGGCAAAGGCGCTCAACGTTGTAGGCCTGATGAACGTGCAGTTCGCCGTCAAGGACGGTGAGATTTACCTCATTGAGGTCAATCCCCGCGCCTCGCGCACCGTGCCCTTCGTGGCCAAGGCCACGGACAGCGCCATTGCATCCATCGCCGCGCGCATCATGGCGGGTGAGACACTCTCCACCTTCCCCAAACGCGCGCCCTACCCAACCCAGACCAGCTACTCAGACGTGCTGCCGCTCGGCGATCCGATGGAGCTTGCCGATCCGCACATGCCCTGGTTCTCCGTCAAGGAAGCCGTCATGCCCTTCGCCCGCTTTCCAGGCGTAGACACCATTCTGGGCCCCGAAATGCGCTCCACCGGCGAAGTCATGGGCTGGGACCGCGACTTCCCCCGTGCCTTTCTCAAGGCGCAAATGGGGGCGGGAACGATCCTGCCATCAGAGGGCTGCGCGTTTTTCTCCATCAAGGATGCCGATAAAACATCCGACATGCTCGACTGCGCGCGCATCCTGCTGGAGCAGGGCTTCTCCCTTGTTGCCACCCGCGGCACCGCCGCCTGGCTCAACGAGCATGGGCATGCCTGCGAGACGGTCAACAAGGTCTACGAGGGCCGCCCCGATGTGACCGACATGATGAAGGACAACCGCATCCACCTTGTGATGAACACCACCGAAGGTGCCATGGCGGTGGAAGACAGCAAATCAATCCGCTCCATCGCGCTTTATGACAAGATCCCCTACTACACGACCGCCGCGGGCTCTTATGCCGCCGCTTTGGCGATCAAGGCACAGGCGGAGGATGAGATCGGGGTGAAGGCGTTGCAGCACTGACGCAGCTGCCCACGCCTTGACCTTTGCACGCGTTTGCGCCCACATCCCCAGTAGCCTGAGAAAGGGAGCCTCATGCACATTCCCGCCATCACCGGCACCGGCGTTTTCACGCCCGAGCAGACCATCACAAACGCCGAACTGGTCGAGGCGTTCAACGCCTATGTGGACCTCTACAACGACCAGCATTCTGCTGAGATCGCCGCCGGCGCGCTCAAAGCCAAAGAGTATTCCTCAGAGGAATTCATCCTCAAGGCCTCCGGCATCGAACAGCGCTATGTCCTCGACAAAGAAGGCATACTTGACCCCCGCGTGATGCACCCGCTGCTGCGCCAGCGCTCGGATGACGAGCCATCGGTGATGACCGAAATGGGCGTGATCGCGGCCCGCAAAGCCCTCGAACAGGCGGGCAAAACCGCAGAGGACGTTGGCGCGGTGATTTGTGCGGCCTCCAACCTCGAACGCGCCTACCCCGCTGTCGCCATCGAAATCCAGCAAGAGCTCGGCGCGGGCGGCTTTGCCTTTGACATGAACGTCGCCTGCTCCTCGGCCACCTTCGGCATTCAGGCGGCCGCCGACATGATCCGCTCGGGCTCCATCCGCTCTGCACTGGTGGTCAATCCCGAGATCTGTTCGGCCCATCTGGAATGGCGCGACCGGGACTGTCATTTCATCTTTGGTGATGTGGCCACAGCCACCTTCCTGGAGCGCAAGGAAGACGCAGCAGGCGCGCATTTCGAAGTGAAATCAACCCGCTGTGCGACGGAGTTCTCAAACAACATTCGCAACAACAACGGCTTTTTGCGCCGCTCTCGCCCCGATGGCATGGCCGACCGGCGCGACATGCAGTTCATGCAGGAAGGCCGGAAGGTCTTCAAAGAGGTGCTGCCCATGGTGTCAGAGCACATCGCCGGGCACATGGCGGACGAAGGGATCGCCGCGCAAGACCTTAAGCGGCTCTGGCTGCATCAGGCCAACAAATCCATGAACGACTTTATCGGGCGCAAAGTGCTGGGGCGCACGCCCGCCCGGGGCGAGCAGCCGAACATCCTGCAGGACTATGCCAATACCTCTTCGGCGGGCTCCATCATCGCCTTCGCCAAGTACTCCGACGATCTGGCGGCTGGCGACCGGGGGCTGATTTGCTCCTTCGGCGCGGGCTACTCCGTGGGGTCGGTGATCGTGGAGCGTTGCGCCTAGTGCAACCCCGGACACGGATACCGGGGCCTCCGGCTCATGCGCCCTTTTGCGACACCCGCTTGTGCACCTCTTCCGCGCTTTCCAACCGCTCGGAATAGCGATCCACCAGCGTCTCCTTGCGTCCTCGCACCATCAGGGTGAACTTCACCAGCTCCTCCATCACGTCCACGATGCGCGCGTAAAAGGGCCCCGCGGGCAGGCGCCCTTCGCTGTCAAACTCCAGCCAGGCCTTGGGGATGCTCGACTGATTGGGGATCGTTACCATCCGCATCCAGCGGCCCAGGATGCGCATCTGGTTGACCGCGTTGAAGCTCTGGCTGCCGCCTGATACCTGCATGACCGCCAGCGTCTTGCCCTGCGTGGGCCGGATCCCGCCTTGCAAGGAGAGCGGCAACCAATCGATCTGAGTTTTCATCAGCCCTGTCATCGCACCATGGCGTTCCGGGCTGGACCAGACCATGCCTTCTGCCCAGACGCTCAGGTCCCGCAGTTCGGTGACCTTGGGATGTTCAGACGACACATCATCAACAAGCGGCAAACCGCTGGGATCAAAGAGCTTTGTCTCACAGCCCAGATGCTCCAGAATGCGCGCGGCCTCCACCGCCGCCTTTCTGGAATAGCTGGCATCGCGCAACGATCCATAGAGCAGCAGAATGCGCGGCTTGTGACCCGGATCGCCGGGTGCCGCATAAAGCGCGGGATCAATGGGGTGCAGCAGTTCGGAAACCAGCGCGGGCAGCGCGTCAGACACTTTCGTCTTCCAGGTTGAGCTTCATATCGATGAGCACCTGCTGCAAAAGCGTTGTTTCTTTCAACAGCCGCTTGGCTTCGTTCACGGTGATCTTTCCGTCTTCCATCGACTGTTGGTACTCCGCCATCAGCATCGCAAAGCGCTGGCTGAGCGCGATCACATCGGAGTTGACGCTGCCAGAGCGCTGCTCCGTGTTGCGCCTGTCGTCAAAGGCCAGGCCAATGCCTTTCAGCTCGGCGAGCGCAGCGGTCACGTGAGGATAGCTTGACGCCTCCTCCAATTGCGCGACGGCATCGATGGGCATGAACCGGTCCGCATGTTCGGGGTTGTCCGAATAGTACCGGCCCAGTGTGGCCTTCGATTTGCCTGTCAGCTCACACGCGGGCTCAATGCCCACGTCCTTGACCAGATTTTCCGTGTGCTTTTTGAGGTAACTGCCAATGGCGGTCATGTGTCGCTTCCCAATCTTTCATCGCCCCGCGCGCCGGCGCATTGTTCCCCAGATACGACGCTGGGGAAAGCACATAGTTTTTTCCCATTATGACGCCGGGTAGGAAATGTCATGTCTTTAATCACTCCTGGTGAAGGACCGGGAGCGACGAGTGACCGCTCTTCCCGGGGTGGATTGGTTGGGTTCGTGCATCTCTGCGTCTTGAGGGGAGGCGCAGGCCGGTCATCCGGCAGCAGATCGCGCGAACGCCATGGTTTTGCGGCTTGTGAGCCCGCGGGAGGCGCGGTTAAACCTCCGCCATGGCAAAGCTCTACTTTAACTACTCCACAATGAACGCGGGCAAGTCCACCGTTCTGCTGCAGGCCGCGCACAACTATCTTGAACGGGGGATGGTGCCCTATCTGATGACCGCGCAGTTCGACAATCGCGCAGGCGAAGGGCAGATCGGATCGCGCATCGGCATCTCCAAAGCCGCAGATACTTTCGCGGTCGGGGAGGACCTTTTCGCAAAGCTGGAAAATCGTTTGAAAGAAGGGCCTTGCGCCTGTGTCTTCGTGGATGAGGCGCAGTTTCTGGAGGCCGCCCAGGTCTGGCAATTGGCGCGCGCGGTGGACGACCTGGGCGTGCCCGTCATGTGCTACGGCCTGCGCGTGGATTTCCGAGGGGAGCTCTTTCCCGGTTCAGCCACGCTCTTGGCACTTGCTGATGAGATGCGGGAGATCCGGACAATCTGCCATTGCGGGAAGAAGGCCACGATGGTCGTACGTCAAGGTCCGGACGGTAAGGCATTGAAAGATGGTGCACAAATCCAGATCGGCGGGAATGAGACCTATGTTTCCCTGTGCCGTCGCCATTGGCGGGAAGCGGTTGGGGATTGAGTTCATCCAAGACTTTAAGAGCAGGAAGGTTATCCCCAGGTTTGATCAGGATGAACGCATAGCCGGGCTTCAAAACACCAGTTACTTGCCGATTTAACGCTGAATTTTGAGTTTTACCCCCTAAGCGGCGCTCAATCTCGCGATGGCTCATCAAGTCGGAGAAGTTACTCCCAAGAGTCCAACGAACCTGTGGAAAAGAGCGAAAGCCCCGCACCGCAGGCGCTTTGATTTCCAGACGTCAGTGCATCCGCCCGCCATTTGGCACCGGCTGATCGGGCGAAAGCAGCACAATCGCACCCTCTGCATCCGGCAAGCCCAGCACCAGGACCTCGGACCGCACCGGCCCGATCTGGCGGGGTGGGAAGTTCACCACGGCCAGGACCTGCTTGCCCACCAGCGTCTCGGGCGCGTAGTGCACGGTGATTTGAGCGGAGGATTTCTTGACCCCCAGGTCGCCGCCAAAATCCACCCAAAGCTTGATCGCGGGTTTGCGCGCTTCGGGGAAAGGATCTGCCCGCACGATGGTGCCCACGCGGATATCGACCTTCATGAAGTCATCGAATGATATCTCAGCCACGGGCCAGCTCCCTTGATCTGTCGCTCGCCGCTTTTACCGCGCGCCGCATGAGCGCGGGAAGGCCTGAGGTCTCGTCCATCAGCACCTCCAGCGCGGCTTGCGTGGTGCCGTTGGGGCTTGTCACGTTCACGCGCAGCTGCGCGGGGTCCTCTCCGGCCTCCATCGCCAAGGCCCCTGCCCCCGCGACGGTCGCTTTGGCCAGTTGCATCGCCATGGCGTCCGGCAACCCCTCTGCCACGCCCGCAGCCGCGAGCGTTTCGATCATGTGAAAGACATAGGCCGGGCCCGAGCCGCTGACGCCCGTGACCGCATCGATCTGCGCCTCATCGCTGAGCCGCACGACGTCCCCCACGGCGGTCAAAATCAGCTCCGCTTCTTCCAGGGCCGCAGCACCCGCGACCTTGTTCGCAACAATCGCCGTGATCCCGCGAGAGATGGCCGCGGGCGTGTTGGGCATAGCGCGCACGATGGGGGTCTTCGCCCCCAGGATGTCCTCACATGTCGCAATCGGGGTGCCCGCCGCCACGCTGACAAACAGCGTCTGGCCATCGCCAAGCGCCTTCAAACCCGGCAGGGCCTGCGCCATCATCTGTGGTTTAACGGCGACAAGCACGATGGCAGGGGCTGGCGGCAGGTCAGCATTGAGGTTCACGCCCTGTTCGGACAGCCAAGCCGACGGCGCGGGGTCAACCACCCAGACCGAGGCCGCAGGCAGCCCCTGCGCCAGCCAGCCTGCCAGCATCGCCGATCCCATCTTGCCGCAGCCCAACAGGACCAGACCGTCCCGGGCAATGCGTGTGTCCTGCATTTTCTGCGCGTCTTCCATGAAAAATCCCCCGGGGTTGCCGGGGGACTTCCTAGTCGGTTTGATATCGCGTGAAAAGCCGCTCAGGCGTGGCCGTAGGCCTCCGCGATCGCGACCTGCAGCGCCTCTTTGGGGGTGCGGTTGCCCCAGACCAGCAGTTGCAGCGCGGGATAATACCGCTCCGCGCTCATCACGGCGGCACAGATCATCGTGTCGATCTGCTCCGCGCTGGCGTCCTGCCCCCCGGCAAGCACCAGCCCGTAGCGGTAGACCATCATCTGCTGTTCGGCCCAGTAGGTGAAAGAGCCCGCCCAGCACTGGTCGTTCACGTCATTAAGGAGTGCATAAAGCCCCGGCAGCTTGTCCTCCGGCGGCTCCATCTCGAACGTGCAGACCAACCGCAGCGTTTCATCATAGGCCGACCAGGCCAGGGTAAGCGAATAGGTTCGCCACTGCCCTTCAACGGCCATCGCGATCTGTTCGTCGGAGATCCGGTCAAAGTCCCACTCATGGTGGGCTGCCAGATGCTCGACGATGTCGATGGGGTGAATGTCGTCTTCAAGGAAATGCTCGCTCAGGGCCATGTGCCACCTCTTTTGCTGCAAGTCCCGGCCTCTTACGGACCGCAAGACCTATGTGCCTGTACCAGAAGGCGGGTGCCTCGCCGCGCCCTCTACAAGATATGGTGAGCCTATCGCAGGAGTCTGGCAACCCCTTTTCTTGTGGATAAAGGCAATGACTTGGGGATGAACACCATATCTTGTGGACGCTTTGCGCAAGCGCACAATTATTGAGAGGGGGGCCTGGTCAGCGGCGTTTACGGTGTGCGTTGCGGCAGGGGCGCATGGCTTTGCAGGCGCTTTGGGCTTAAACTTCTATTAAATAAGAACTGCCACGCTCCGATGGCTGGGTATCCGCATATTATAAGCGTAGCAAGACGGCTCTATTTTTAACCAACTGGGAAGGAGCATTGCAGGTGACTCAACAGGATCAACCCTTAGCGGACGATAAGATGCGCGCGGAAATCGCAACATTGCTCGCTGAAACGCGCCAGATTGGGGTGAACACATTCCTTGCGCCCGCTTTGGCGGCGGCCGCTCTTATGGGCGGCACGGCAGCCCTGGTAAAGCTATTCTTCTGAACAGTGAAACCGCGCAAAGCACGCGGGTTACTTCCCTTCCAGCGCCTCAATCCGCGCCTTCAGCGCTTCGTTCTCTTCCCGCGCCTTCTGCGCCATCGCGCGCACCGCGTCGAATTCCTCGCGGGTCACGAAATCACGGTCGGCCAGCCAGCGGTCCATCATGCCTTTCATGGCCGTCTCCGCCTCTTCTTTGGCACCTTGAGCCACGCCCATGGCGTTGGTCATCATCTGGCTGATGTCGTCGAAAATCTTGTTGCGGGTCTGCATGTTGGGCCCTCCGAGGCTGTGTTGCTTGGGATATGGGCATTTTGCACGGCCCTGGCAAGGTTGACATCGCCGCAGGCCCGCGCGAGGTCAGCGACATGACCGCAATGCTGCCCTTTCCCGACATCTCGCCCGAAATTTTCTCCATCACGCTTTTCGGCATGACTTTTGCGCTGCGCTGGTATGCGCTGGCCTATATCGTAGGCATTATCCTGGGCTGGCGGCTGTCACTGCGGGCGGTGCGCACGCCGCGCCTTTGGCCGGGCGACACCCCGGTGATGGACGCCGAAAAGGTCGAGGACCTGCTGTTCTACATCATCCTGGGCGTGATCATCGGCGGGCGATTGGGATACGTGGCATTTTATCAACCGGCCTATTTTTTGGAGAACCCTGCTCGCATTCCCGTTCTGTGGGAGGGCGGGATGTCCTTTCACGGCGGTGCCATCGGCGTGCTTTTAGCCGTGGCCTACTTCGTCACACGCCACCGTTTGCCCCTGCGCAGCACGGGCGATATGGTCTGCCTTGGCCTTGCACCAGGGCTACTGCTAGGGCGGCTTGCCAATTTCATCAACGCAGAGCTTTGGGGCAGACCCACCGATCTGCCCTGGGGCGTCGTCTTTCCTACGGAAGCCGCGCAGTTCTGTCCCGGCGTGGTGGGCCTCTGCGCGCGCCACCCCTCGCAGCTTTATGAAGCCGCGCTGGAAGGTCTGCTGCTGGGCGCAATCCTGATTTGGATGGCTTGGCGGGGCGGCGCGCTCAAGGTGCCGGGGCTGATCGCAGGCGTGTTCTTTGCGGGCTACGGCCTTGCGCGTTTTGCCGTCGAGTTTGTGCGCCAGCCCGATGCGCAGTTTGTAACAGATGGGAATCCGCTGGGTCTTGCCCTGCAGGTCGGGGGCTATGGGCTAACGATGGGTCAGCTGTTGTGTCTGCCGATGATGCTGTTGGGGGCCTGGCTGATCCTGTCGGCTCGGCGCCGGATTGCGTGACCTCTGTCCCGCGACCGGTTGACGTCTCCAGACGAAAAGGAAAAGCTGACGGGGGGATGCGGCGCGCCAAAACCTGAGCGTGTCGTTCTGGAATGACGCTCATGACGCTCGAAATCATCACCTCAGAGGCTCTGGCTCCGCTGCGCCACGGCTTTTTCACCCGGCGCGGAGGTGCGTCTTCGGGCGTCTTTGCCGGGCTCAACTGTGGCACGGGAAGCTCTGACCAGTCAGAAGTCGTCGCCATTAACCGCGCCCGCGTGGCAGAGGCGATGGCCGTCGCGCCCGATCACCTTTTGGGGGTGCACCAGGTGCATTCGGCACGGGCTGTCAGCGTGACCGCCCCGATGGCCGAAAAACCAAAGGCCGACGCGCTGGTCACCGCCACACCGGGTCTGGCGTTGTCCGTCCTAACGGCGGATTGCCAGCCGGTGCTCTTTGCGGACGCCAGCGCAGGCGTGATCGGGGCCGCGCATGCAGGCTGGCGCGGGGCGCTGGATGGTATCTTGGCCGCAACGGTGGAGGCGATGGTCGAGCTTGGCGCACAAAAGGGCCGGATCGCTGCCGTGATCGGCCCCTCCATCAGTCAGCGCGCCTATGAAGTCGGGCCGGAGTTTCATGACAGCTTTGTCTGCGCGGACCCGGGTTTTGCCCGTTTCTTTGTCGCAGGCGCGGGAGACAGAATGCACTTTGATCTGCCCGCCTTCGGACTGCACCAGCTACAGGCCGCAGGCGTGGGACGCGCGGAATGGACGCGCCACTGCACCTATGCCGATCCTGCACGGTTCTTTTCCTACCGGCGCAGCACCCACAACAAGGAAGCAGACTATGGCAGGTTGATTGCCGCCATCGCGCTTTAGCGAGGGTCATCGCCTTTCCGCCTTGTTACCTTTCATTTGTCTCAAACCCGCCGGAATTGCTGCGCATCTTGCGCTTAACCGAAAAAGCCAAAAAGGCGCGAGGAGCAGCAGCCATGAAGACCCGCTTTATCAAATCCGCAACCGAAACCGCCGCCAAGACAGACGTGCAGATGCCCTGGACCCGGGGCGCGCGGCGTGCCGTTTTCATCGCCAAAAGGCGCTTGCAAGAGCCTGCCCGCAAATCGGCCTGACCCTCGCGCGCCCTCATTTCAGGCGATAAGACCCCAAAAGCCCGCTGCGATTTGATTCGCGGCGGGTTTTTTTGTGGGACGAGGCAAATGTGGCAGCCTGCGCGCCCGTTAAGGAAACGATGACCGGCACCTGCCCCCGATTGCGCACGCAACCTTGCCTAATGTCGCGCAACCTTTGACAATGAGGCAGTCATACGGTGATTTGGTGCTCACGAAAGACAAGAAATGACTGACCGTTGTTTCCGTGCTGTCGGTGGGGGCCGACACGGATGTGACACCTAAGATACGGGTATGCACATGACACTGAACACTGCCCCGGCCCCGCGCCGCACGACCGACACCAAAGGCTCAGGTTTCAGCCTGACGGCCGCCGGACCCTCCACCGGCGGCCTCACGCGCCCGGCACCCCTGCCGACCCGCGCGTATGAAATCGCGGCTTTGCGGTCTGACGGCTCTCTCTACATCGGGCAGGATAAAGCACCGGCGATCCCTTTCATTGAGGCAGCCTTTTCCGCCTTTGCGCGCGGGACGCTGATCATGACAACGGACGGCGAGGTGGCTGTGGAAGACCTGCAGCCGGGCGACATGCTGCCGACCTCTTCGGACGAGCCGGCGGAGCTGATCTGGATCGGCTCCAGCAGCTTTGTGCCCGCCGACACCGGGCGGCGCATGCCGCTCATTCGGGTGATGACGGATACCTTCGGACAAGGGCGGCCCAGCTCATTTCTGACCGTCGGCCCCGCCGCGCGGGTCCTGCACACGCCGCACCATTTGCGGGCGGAGGCGGGCGGCACACGCATGCTGACGCCGCTGCGGGAATTCATCGACGGGGTGAACGTGATAGAAGTCGTGCCGCCCACGCCCGTGCGTCTGTTCCATCTGTGCCTCACGCGCCACGCCGTCATTCAGGCGGGCGGGATCGAGATGGAGACGTTTCACCCGGGCATGAACGCCACGCGCAGCGTGTCGCATTCGGTACGCGACAGGTTTCTGGGCATGTTCCCGCGGATCGGCCATGTCACGGACTTCGGGCCGCTCGCGCATCCCCGCGCGCCAGAAGTGGACGAAGAGCTCGCGTAAACGGGCAAGAGCCGCGGCTGTGCGTCAGGCGTCCTGTGCCAGACGGCTTTCCAAAACGTCGAAGGGCACGCCCGGTTCATCCTTCGCGCCTCGGATCACCAGGCTTGTTTTCACGCTTTCCACATTGGGCGTCGTCAGCAGCTCATCCGTCAGAAAGCGCTGGAAAGAGCTGAGGTCGGGCGCCACGCATTTGAGCATGAAATCCACCTCACCGTTGAGCATGTGACACTCCCGCACCAAGGGCCAGGCGCGGCATTTCTCCTCAAAGGCGGAGAGATCGTCCTGGGCCTGGCTGGCAAGCCCAACCATGGCAAAAACCTGCACTTCGAACCCCAGTTCGCGCGCATCCACCTCCGCGTGATAGCCCTTGATATAGCCCTGCTCTTCGAGCGTGCGCACCCGGCGCAGGCAGGGCGGCGCGGAGATGCCGACCCGTTTGGCCAACTCCACATTGGTCATCCGGCCATCGCCCTGCAGTTCCGCGAGTATTTTTCGGTCAATGGCATCCAGCCGCGTTGTCGCCATGTCGTCCCCTTGGCAAATTTGCAGTTCTTATAGCAGCGCCCTTTCTGCGCGCAATATTATTTCGCTCAAGCGCAAGATTCTTTCTAACACCGCCAGAAAGCTGCTAATTCTTCACGCAATTGTGCCCCGATCCGGGGGGTTTAAGCGCGCCAGCCGTGCCGCTATATCGGATGGGCTGCAATGTCACACATCCGGGGGCCCCATGAGCGAGACCAAGCACACCAAAGTTCTGATCATCGGCTCCGGCCCGACGGGCTACACCGCGGGGGTCTATGCCTCGCGCGCGATGCTGGAGCCTATTCTGGTGCAAGGCATCGAACCGGGCGGCCAGCTCACCACAACAACGGAGGTGGAAAACTGGCCCGGCGATACCGAAGTGCAGGGCCCTGACCTGATGGTGCGGATGGAGGCGCATGCAAAGGCGATGGGCACGCAAGTGGTGAGCGACATCGTCACGTCTGTCGATTTTTCCAGCCGCCCCTTCGTCTGCCAATCCGACAGCGGCACGACCTATGTGGCAGACGCGCTGATCCTGGCCACGGGCGCGCGGGCCAAATGGCTGGGGTTGGAGAGCGAGGAGAAGTTCAAGGGCTTCGGCGTATCCGCCTGTGCCACCTGCGACGGGTTTTTCTACCGCGGTCAGGAGATCGTGGTCGTCGGCGGCGGCAACACGGCTGTGGAGGAGGCGCTGTTTTTGACCAACTTCGCCTCCAAGGTCACGCTGGTGCACCGCCGGGATGAGCTGCGGGCGGAGGCCATTCTCATCGACCGGCTGATGAAGAACCCCAAAATCGAACCGCTTTGGGATCACACCCTGGACGAGGTCTACGGCACCGACAGCCCGTTGGGCGTCGAAGGCATCAAGGTCAAACACGTCAAAACCGGGGCGATCACCGATATCCCGGCCAAGGGCGTCTTCATCGCCATCGGCCACGCGCCTGCCAATGAGCTGGTCAAGGGCGTGCTGGAGACCCACATGGGCGGCTATGTCGTGACCAAGCCCGACAGCACAGAGACCTCCATCCCGGGCGTCTTCGCAGCGGGCGATTTGACCGATCACAAGTACCGCCAAGCGGTGACGAGCGCTGGCATGGGCTGCATGGCCGCGCTGGAGGCGGAGCGTTTTCTGGCAGAACACGGCAGTGCAGCGCGCGAGACCGTGACCGAACCGCTGGGCTACGGCGCGGTCGCGGAATAGGCTGCCCGCGCGCCTTTTGCTGAGCGCTTGACCGCGCCGCGCGGGCGTTTCACGCTGGGCCTCGAACAAGATGAGGGGCAGCATGGCAAGCGTTCTCTGGCGCGGCAGTTGGGCGACACGGGTGCGCATCGCCTCCGGCCTCGTGCTCATGGGCTACGTGACGCTGCATTTTCTCAACATTGGGTCGGTGCTGATCTCCGAAGGCTTCGCTGACAGGTTCCAGGCGATCCGGCTGGCCGTGACTCGCAGCAGGCCGGTGGAGCTCATACTTGTCGCAGCGCTTGCCGCCCACATGGTGTTGTCGCTGTCAAAGCTGGTCCGGCGGCGCAGCCTGCGGATGCCGCTGGTCGATGGCGCGCAGATCGCGGCGGGGCTGGCCATTCCGATCCTGCTTTCGAGCCACATCATCTATACCCACACCGCCTTTGAGCAGCTGCAGGTAGACACGCGGCTGGGCTACCTCACCGGGCTCATCTGGAACACGGGCGACGGCTGGTTGCAGGCGCTGTTGCTGCTGCTAGTTTGGGCGCACGGAATGATCGGTTTGCAGATGTGGCTGCGCAGCGCGCGCTGGTGGCCGCGCATGATGCCGGCCTTCGTAGCGCTCGGCGCCTTGATCCCGACGCTGGCGCTGGCCGGGTTCGCCACCGCAGGCCGGACGGCGCAGTACGTATTGGCCGATCCTGAAACGCGCGAAGCGGCCCTGAATGCGTGGCGCTGGCCAGACGCGGCAGGCTTCGCGCAGCTTGCCGCGATTGATGCCAGCGCGGACCGGGTCATCCTCGTCGCGATGGCGGTGCTGGCTGTTGTCCTGATCATCCGGCAGGGCGTCGCGGCCGTGCGCAAACCCATCCGCATCACCTATTCCGGCGGCAGCAGCGCGCGCGCCCCCCGCGGCCAGACCATTCTGGAGACATCGCAAGCCGCGGGTGTGGAGCATACGGCGCTTTGCGGGGGCCGGGGCCGCTGCACCACCTGCCGTGTGATCGTGGAGGCGGGCGCCGAAAACCTGCCCGACCCCTCCCCATCAGAGGCGCGCACGCTCAAAGCCGTGGGCGCGGGCCCCGGCACGCGGCTGGCCTGTCAAGTGCGACCCACCGGGCCCGTCACCGTCTACCGCGTCTTTCGCAAGGACGGACGCCGCGACCGCGCCCATGCCAGCCAGGGGGAGGAAGCGCGCATCGCGATCCTCTTTCTGGACATGCGCGGCTTTACCGCGCGCACGGACGGGCAGTTGCCTTATGACGTGGTCTTTCTGCTCAACCGCTTTTTCGACCGCATCGTGCCGCCGATCCGGGCAGCGGGCGGGACGGTCGACAAATACATGGGCGACGGCCTGATGGCCCTGTTTGAAACGGAGAGTCCTGCGTCCTCCGCCCGCGCCGCGCTCGCGGCTGTCACGGGCATCGGCGCGGCGTTGGAGCGGTTCAATGCGGACCTAGCCGCCGAAGGCAGCGCGCCCGTGGCCGTGGGCATCGGCGTGCATCTGGGCAACGTCGTGCTGGGAGAGATTGGCGCTTCGGGTCAGGCGGCGCGCACGTTGATCGGGGATGCGGTCAACACCGCCTCGCGGCTGGAAAGCCAGACGAAGACGCTCGCGGTGGAGGCCCTTTTGTCCCTGGAACTGCTGGAGGCGGCGGGCATTGAGGTAGCAGAGCACGCTTTGGCCAAGCTGGAACTGCGCGGGTTGGGGGAGGCCCTCGCCGCGCTGCCAGTGCCTCAAGCCGCGCGGCTGGAGGCGCTTTTGGCCGAGGCATGACTCTGGGATCAACAAATCAAAACCTGAAACACTTCGCTTCATTCAAAGCGCCCGCCCAACAGGCACTGTTGGGCTGCGCCGTCCCGCGGGGCGGCGCATTAGCGCCACCCCGCGGGACGACGCATGAACGATTGATGTTTATCCCTCAGGTTTTGAATCGTTGGCTCTAGGCCGCCGCGCGCTCAGCCCGGTTGGCCAAGCGTCATCACGCTTTGCGGCCAGGGATCGTCAAATGCCTCCCCCGCCTGCCAGGCGGCGACCTCCTCTGGCGTGCAAAAACACCCCTCAAGCTCTTTCACAAAATCGTCGATTTGCAGCGCATCACCGATGACCGTCAACTGGCAGCGGCGGTCGCCAAAATCGGGATGCGCCTGCCCGAGCTTAGCGCGCATCGCGTCTTTCTCCCAATCCGTCAGGTTAAGGCTGTCGTCCTCTAACGCCGAGATCTTCCAGTAGTTCACGATCTCCAGCCCCACGCTGCCGCCGGTCTGATTCCAGAGCAGCACCAGGGTGTCCCGGCTCGGCAGCCAGAAGAACCCCTTGCTGCGGTGAATGCCGATCCCGAGGTAGCGGTGATAGACATCCCAAAGCCGCTGCGGATGGAAAGGCCGCGGATCGCGCAACACCCGGCTGGTCAGCGCGTAGCTCTCTGGCTGCGCGAGCGGCGTGTCACCGTGCTGGGCTTGCCAATCGCTCAATTCAGCGCCCAGCCGCGCCACCCGCTCGTAATCATAAAGCGGCATCGCCAGCAGCTTTTCGAGGCTCAGATTGCCCCATTGCATCGCCATCACGTCCGCGCGGGGGTTGAGCGGATGCAGCGCCTCGGCCACCTGTTGCAGCACCGCGCGCGGCACCTTGTCAGCTTTGCTGAGCAGGACACGATTGGCGAACATCACCTGTTCGGCCAAAAGGTTCGCAACCCCGCGCCGACCCTCTTGCAGGTTTGCGCTGGCCTGGCGGTGCACCGCGCGGCCCAGGTCGTGATCCTGCTGCATCACGACCGTGTCCACGACAGACAAGAACCCCTGCAATCGCAGCGTCTTAAGTTGGCGCAGCGCTTCCAGAAGCGGCCAGGGATGGGTGCTGCCGGAGGTCTCGATCAGCAGATGAGTGACCTGCCCATCCGCCAGCACCGCCTCCACTGCGCGGCGGAATTGCGGCAAGCCTTCCGCCGTGCTCAGACTGCCCCCAGGCAGGGAGGCGAAATGCGGGCTCTTGCGCGAGATCACCTCGCTTGTGTCGAGCACGGAGCCATCAACGTCGAGCGTGCTCATCTCATTGACGATGACGCCCAGCGTCACGTGGGGCAGCTTGCGCGCCTGCATCAACAGGCTTTGCAAAAGCGTGGTCTTGCCCGCCCCCAAAAACCCGTTGAGAATTGTTGTTCCGACCGGCATCAGGCCCCTTCCGCATCGCAGATGGGCAATTGTTACGGTATAACCTGATCTCTGCGCAATGAGCGCGCAGAGGAAGCGTCAGAAAAACGCCAACCCGCCGCCAAGCCCGAGCGAAAGCAAAAAGATGCCCAGAATGCCCAGCGCGATGTCGCCGCTGCCGCCATCGTCGTCTTCCACGATGGGCTCAGGCTCTGGGTCATCCTCCGGCACGCCGGGTGCACCGTCCGCTGCGGCCAGATCGACGGGCAGCAGCACCTCGTCAATCACATGGGCGATGCCATTGCCCGCCTCAATGTCGGTCGCAATCAGCGTGGCAGTCGCCGCGTCCGCGTCCTGATCAATCAGCTGCATGCCATCCACGGCCAGCGGCGTGCCCTGAAGCGTGGCGATCTCTTCCGCGCCCAGCACCGCCTCAGCATCCTGTTCGCCGGGCGAGATGTGGAATTGAAGCACCTGGCTGACCAGCGCCAGCGGGTTGTCCGGGTCCGCTTCGGCGGAGGCCATCAGGATCGTCTCCAACGCGCCCGCCTCATCCTCGCCCTCATACCCAAGGTCCTGAGCGAGATTGATGAAGGCCTGATCGTTGGGCAGGAAAACCGTCAGTTCCGCATCCGGATCATCCGCAGCCACATCAAGGCCGGTGGCCTGCAGCGCGGTCAACAGCAGGTCAAAGTCGCTGTTGTCGTCATCCGGCGCGCCACCCGATTCCTCCAGGATTTCAGTGAGCGTGGGCTCAGGGCCTTCAACTGGCGTGTCGAGTGGCAGCAGGACACTGTCCACCACCTGAACCGTTACGCCACCTGCGTCGAGATCGGCCGCGATGATGTCCGCGTTGGCGGCATCTGGATCCGCGTCGATCACCGCGTCACCCGCGATCTGTACGGTGCCCTCTGCCAGCAGCGTGTCCACCGGGCCAGCCGCGGCAAGGTCTGCCAAAGTCTGTTCCCCCGGGGCCACGTGATAGAGCAAGATGTCGGTGAGCAGCGGGATGGGGTCATCACCCGGCGCAAGCTCCGTCAGCGCGCCTGCGATGGCGCCAAAGACGGCGTCGGCGTCGGATGTGTCGCCGGTAAAGCCAAGGGCCGTGGCCAGATCGGCAAAGGCCGCATCGGTGGGCGCAAAGAGCGTATTATCACCAAGCCCCGCCACCGTTGTCGTGAGCCCTGCAGCATCCAGTGCAAGGGCCAGCACCTCAAAATCGGTGTCGGGGGCCAGCGTTCCGCCCGCCGTCGTCGGGATAGGATCGTCAAGAACGGGGAAGAGAGCAGTGAGCGACATCGGCGGATCCTTTTAAAACTCTTTTAACCATACGCTAATAAAGCGCTTTTGGATGTTTCTTGTACGCAGACTGTCTGTTGCCGTTTTGGAAACAGGACCGGAAAAAACGCAGCGCGGGGGCAACAGTTCGTACGTTTGGAGAGCTTCGCGAAGTTTGTTCTTTCGTGAACATAGTTTCCCGTTTAATCCCGTTCAGCGATGAACAAAGAAACCTCAACCACGATAGCCGACCAGGACGTGCTGTTTCGCCTTCTGCGCCAGATTGATCTGGCACCGGATGAGTCACAGCGCGCGCTTGCGCAAGCCCTGGGCATTTCACTGGGGCGGCTCAACGGGTTTCTGAAATCAGCCGTCGCCGCGGGTTACATTGAAATCAGCGACCGCGAAAGCCGCGACCGACGCAGCCGCGTCTCCTACACGCTGACCCGCAAGGGCGCGACACAAAAAACCCGCCTCATAGACCAATTCTTGGCACGCAAATATGCGGAATATCAGGCGATCCATGCGGAGCTGACCGGCAGCAGCAGCCTTCAGCTTCCTCCCTACACCAGGACCACGACCATGCAGAACAACCTGTCCCCCATCCCCGAACTCTTCGTTTCCTACGAATCGGCGCAAAAGATGAAGGTGGAGGCCGCCGATCTGGTGAGCCACGACCTCAGCCCACGCCAGATCTGCGATCTGGAACTGCTGATGAACGGCGGCTTCAACCCGCTCAAGGGGTTCTTGAGCGAAGAGGACTACGACGGCGTCGTGGACAACATGCGTCTGGCGGACGGGACACTCTGGCCCATGCCGATCACGCTGGACGTGTCAGAAGAATTTGCCAGCACGCTGGAGCTGGGCCAGGACATCGCGCTGCGCGATCAGGAGGGTGTGATCCTTGCTACGATGACCGTCACCGACCGCTGGCAGCCCGACAAGGCCCGCGAGGCGGTCAAGGTCTTTGGCGCGGATGACCAAAAGCACCCGGCGGTGAATTACCTGCACAATCAGGCGGGCGCGGTGTATCTCGGCGGGCCCGTGGTGGGCATCCAGCAGCCGGTACACTATGACTTCCGCGCGCGCCGCGACACGCCCAACGAATTGCGCGCCTACTTCCGCAAGCTGGGCTGGCGCCGCGTGGTCGCGTTTCAGACCCGCAACCCGCTGCACCGCGCGCATCAGGAACTGACCTTCCGCGCCGCGCGTGAGGCGCAGGCCAACCTGCTCATCCATCCCGTCGTGGGCCTGACAAAGCCGGGTGATGTGGATCATTTCACCCGCGTGCGCTGCTACGAGGCGGTGCTGGACAAGTATCCGCAGGCGACAACCACCATGTCGCTGCTGAACCTTGCCATGCGCATGGCCGGCCCGCGGGAGGCCGTCTGGCATGGGCTCATCCGCAAGAACCATGGCTGCACGCATTTCATTGTGGGCCGGGATCACGCGGGCCCGGGGCAAAACTCGGCCGGGGAAGACTTCTACGGGCCTTACGACGCGCAGGACCTCTTCCGCGAGCATCAGGAGGAAATGGGCATCGAGATGGTGGACTTCAAACACATGGTCTACGTCCAGGAACGCGCGCAGTACGAGCCCAACGACGAGATCGAGGACCGTGAAAACGTCACGATCCTCAACATCTCCGGCACCGAGCTGCGCCGCCGTCTGTCCGAGGGGCTGGAAATCCCCGAATGGTTCTCCTTCCCCGAGGTGGTGGCAGAACTGCGCCGCACCAAGCCTCCGCGCTCCAAACAAGGGTTCACCGTGTTCTTCACCGGGTTCTCAGGCTCCGGCAAGTCGACCATCGCCAACGCGCTGATGGTTAAGCTGATGGAGATGGGCGGGCGACCCGTGACGCTGCTGGACGGCGACATCGTGCGCAAAAACCTCAGCTCAGAGCTGGGGTTCTCAAAGGAGCACCGCGACCTCAACATCCGTCGCATCGGCTATGTGGCCAGTGAGATCACCAAGAACGGCGGCATCGCGGTCTGCGCGCCCATCGCGCCCTATGCCACCACGCGCCGCGCGGTGCGCGAGGATATCGAGGCGTTTGGCGCCTTTGTAGAGGTGCATGTCGCCACCTCTATCGAGGAATGCGAACGGCGGGACCGCAAGGGGCTCTACAAGCTGGCGCGTGAAGGCAAGATCAAGGAATTTACCGGCATTTCAGACCCTTACGACGTGCCCGAAAACCCGGAACTGCGGGTGGAGACGGAGAATGTGGAGGTGGACAATTGCGCCCATCAGGTGCTTTTGAAGCTCGAAAGCATGGGGTTGATCGCGGGATGATCTGAGAGAGATGGGTGGTTCCGGCATCTCATGCCGGGTTCACCCATCTGTCTTAAAGGTGCAGCTGCCCAGACATCAATACACACCCGCGCCCGCCGACTTTCACGCCGGAAATCGCCTCACGCGGGCCCAGCACCTCAACCTGGGCCTGCCCCGGCCTGCCCATCCCATGGCCCTGCTGTGCGACGAACGTGGGCGTTTTCAGCAGCCCGCGCGCCCAAAGGTAGCTGGCCATGGCCCCGGTCGCAGACCCCGTAAACGGATCCTCAGCCGGGCTGGGCGGGGCCAAAAGGAGGCGCGCGAAGGTGTCGCCCGCCCCGATCGCAACTTCCAAGGTGCACCAGAACGGCTCCATGACGTCGCCTCTTTGAACGCCCAGATGCGCGTGATAGGCGCTCAGCGCCGCGCGGTTCAGCGTCACCCGCTCGACCGCCTCCCTATCCTTGAGAAGCGTAATGCAAAACGGCAACCCGGTGGAGACGATCTGCGGGGGTGCAACAAGGTCTTGAGGGGACAGCCCGCCCACGGCAGCAACGATGTCCGGCGGCACCTCTTTGCCAAACTGCGGCGCAATCTGGCGCATCGTGATCACGTCACCTGCGATGTCCACGGGAACCACGCCAGCGCCGGTTTCAAGCGTCAGCGCGCCGGGCTGCGCCATGCCGCGGTGCAAAAGGGCGGCGACGGTGGCAAGCGTGGGATGACCGGCAAAAGGTATCTCCCCGCTAGCCAAATAGTATTTCACGCGAAAATCCGCGCTCTCCGAAGGGCCCGTAAACGTGCATTCCACCAACCCCGTCTCCCGGGTGAAGGCCATGCAGGTCTCGTCGTCGAGCACAGCGCCGCCATGGACCACGGCGCAGCCATTCCCGCCAAAGGCGCGGTCCGAAAACGCATCCACCCAGTCAAATTCAAACGCCACATCCGCCTCCAAAAAAAAGGGCCGCACCCCGTGCGACCCCTTCATCATTTCATGCCGTTTCTGCGCGTCAATGCACCATCACGGGTGCATAATCATGCTCCCGCGCGAGGTGGAACGCCAGCTTGCGATCCCCCACCAGCGCGATCTGCTGGCCTTGCGCGTCGTGCACGGCGAAAATCTTATCGAGGCCCTGGGCCTGATCGCGCACTTCCCGGGGCAGATCGTCTACCATCACCGTTTTGACATAGACCGTGCGGTCCTGCGGTGTCTGATTGGTCTGTTCCATCTGTCTACCCCTTGTTGATCTTGATTGTCTGAACGATCTTCTCCGGCTCCGCGCGGGTCAAATCGACGTGCAAAAGCCCATTTTCCATGCTGGCCTCGCCAACCTCGACCCCGTCCGCCAAAACGAAAGACCGCTGAAATTGGCGCGACGCGATCCCGCGGTGCAAATAAACGCGACCTTCGCTGTCGTCGGTCTGCCGGCCCCGGATGACAAGTTGCTTGTCCTCTACGGTTATCGACAGATCATCTTCGCCAAACCCCGCCACCGCAAGCGTGATCCGGTAGCTGAAATCCGAGGTCTGCTCGATATTGAACGGGGGATACCCCTCATTCCCGCCTTTGGCGGTGCGCTCCAGCACGCGCTCCAATTGCTCAAATCCCAACATGTGGGGATAGGAGGCCAACGTCAATTTCGTCATCGCGACACGTCCTTATCCAAGCGACAGTCAAAGATCGGGTCCCGGTACGGCAACCCGTTAGCAAGAATATGGGAAAGCCCCCGGCCTCTTGCAAGGGCTTTGCCGAGAGTGGGCAAGACCCTATATTCTCTCCAGTAGCTAAGGCATGGGAATCACCAAACGATGAACGCCCCCAGCGATCTTTCGATGAAGGCCGAAGAGGTTCTGCGCGTGGAGCTTGAGGTGTTTCGGCGCGAACACCGGGATCTGGATGACGCCATTGACGCCCTGCAGGAGCGCAGCATTACCGACCAGTTGCAGCTCAAGCGGCTTAAAAAGCAAAAGCTGCGGCTCAAGGACAAGATCCGCCTGATTGAGGATCGCCTGACCCCCGACATCATCGCCTGACCCATTGCGCGGGCTGGCCCCTTGGCTATAGTGCGCGCTCCGCAACCAGGCCCGCAAAGGCTCACAGCATGACAACACCCGCCGTGGGCATCATCATGGGCTCGCAATCCGACTGGCCCACGATGAAAGAGGCCGCCGATCTGCTCGATACGCTGGAGGTTCCTTATGAGGCGCGCATCGTTTCCGCGCATCGCACGCCGGACAGGCTTTGGGACTATGGCAAGACCGCAGAAGAGCGCGGCTTGAAGGTCATCATCGCAGGCGCGGGCGGTGCTGCGCATCTGCCGGGCATGATGGCCTCCAAGACCCGGCTGCCCGTGATCGGCGTGCCGGTGCAGACCAAGGCCTTGTCGGGCGTGGATTCGCTTTATTCCATAGTGCAGATGCCGCGCGGCTACCCCGTGGCCACCATGGCCATCGGAGCAGCAGGTGCCGCGAACGCAGGTCTGATGGCAGCAGGCATCCTGGCGCTTGCGGACAGCGCTCTGGCCCAGCGTTTGGACGACTGGCGCGCGCGCCTTTCGGCCTCCATCCCTGAGTCTCCATCCGATGACTGAACCTCTCGCACCGGGATCGACCATCGGCATCCTCGGCGGCGGGCAATTGGGCCGCATGCTGTCGGTCGCCGCATCCCGGTTGGGGTTCCATTGCCACATCTATGACCCGGGCACAGAACCCCCTGCGGGCCAGGTCGCCGCGGCCACCACAACCGCTGCCTATGACGACACCGCCGCGCTCACTGCCTTCGCCAAATCCTGCGCTGTGGTGACGTATGAGTTTGAGAACATTCCCACGGGCGCGCTCGACGTGATCGAGGCGCATGCCCCGATCCGCCCGGGCCGCGAGGCCCTGCGCGTCAGCCAGGACAGGCTTACCGAAAAGACATTCCTCGAAGCGCTTGGCCTGCGTGTCGCGCCTTTTGCGGACATCCCTGATGCTGACGCCTTGGCCTCCGCGATAACACGGATCAGAACGCCCGCGATCCTGAAAACTCGCCGGTTCGGCTATGACGGCAAGGGGCAGGCCCGCCTGCAAAACGCGGCGGGCGCTGAAGCCGCCCTGGCTGAGATGAACGGCGCGCCCGCGATCCTGGAAGGTTTCGTTGATTTCTCGCACGAGGTCTCCGTCATCGCGGCCCGCGCCGTCAGCGGCGAGGTTGCCTGCTTTGACCCCGGCGAAAACGTGCACCAAGACGGCATTCTGCGCACCACCACCGTCCCTGCCCGCCTGACGGCGGCGCAGAAAACCGATGCCGTGCTGCTGGCGGGCAAGATCCTGAACGCGCTGGATTACGTGGGCGTGATGGGGGTGGAGCTTTTCGTGACGCTAGGGGGTCTTATCGTAAATGAGATCGCCCCGCGCGTGCACAACTCAGGCCATTGGACCCAGCAGGGCTGTACGGTTGACCAATTCGAACAACACATCCGCACCATCGCGGGCTGGCCCTTAGGCGATGGGGCGCGCTTTGCCGATGTGGTGATGGAAAACCTCATCGGGGATGACATGGCCAAGGTACCCGCCTATGCCAAAGCGCCGGACACCGCGCTGCATCTCTACGGCAAGGCGGAGACGAAACCGGGTCGCAAAATGGGTCACGTCAATCGCATCACGCGTTGACCGAGCCTCTTGTTTCCAAAACCCGGCCTTTCAGCCCATGAACCGCTGTGCCACCGCGCCGGACATGTAGGACACGGCGCCGCCGGCGAAACTTGCCACCACGCGCCGCGTCTCGGCTTCCAGCACCACGAAATCCGCGCGTTTGCCGGGGGCCAGCACGCCCCGGTCCTTAAGCCCTAAAATCCGTGCAGGACCCTCAGACACCAACCCCCAGGCATCAGCCATGCTCAGCACGCCCGCTTCCGCCAGCATGAACGCCGCGCGCCGCGGCGAGGGGTAGTGGTAGTCAGAGGCGATCGCATCGCAGTACCGCATCGCGATGATATCAACGGCGGAGGCGTTGCCTTTGTGCGAGCCGCCCCGCACCACGTTGGGCGCGCCCATGATCACCGCCTCGCCCGCGGCATGCGCCGCCTCCGCCGCCTCCAGCGTCTCCGGAAACTCCGAAATCGCCACGCCCCGCGCGCGCCAAGACGCGCGGTGTGGGGCATCCCGGTCATCATGGGAGCCCAGCACCGGCCCAGGCAATGACGCGCAGAGCGCATCAAGGGCGGCGGGCACTAGATGTGAGTTTGCGTGCAGCTCCTTCATATAGGCGTGGTGCTTTTCCGGGCTGCGCCGCGCCTTGAGCGCCTGGCCCGTCAGGCTGCGCGGTACTTTGCCCGCCGCCAACCGGTCGTGCGGCAGATGGTCGTTGAACACGACATAGCCGACGTCATGGCGCGCGATCATATCGCGCAGGCCGTCGTAGTGATCCAACAGATTGATCTCAAACCGCAATTGCGCGCGCAGGTCGCTGACCACCTGTGCGGAGGTCGCCCGGATCGCGCCAAAGACCTGATTGGCGAATTCCGGCCCCCGCATCCCGCCCTCCCAGCTGACGAATTGGGCAAGATAGGCGGTGGTGATCCCGTTAGCGGCGAGCTCCGCCTCGCAGGCGACCAACCCCTGATCGAGCTGCTTCATCGCACCGCGCCGCTGGGCCAGGTGACGCTCAAACCCGTCGCCATGCAGATCAATGATCCCCGGCAGCACCAGGTAGCCCGACAGATCCACCGCGCGGCCCTCCGGCGCATCTGTGATCACGCCCTCGGAGAAAGACAGCGGGGTCTCTTCGAGACCGCGCGGCGTCAGCACCTTTGCCCCTGTCAGGTGGAGCGAAAGCATCTCAGTCGTCTTCGCCGGTCAGGCAATCGCCATCGGGGCAGCCGATGGATTCAAGCACGCCGTCGATCCAGGTCATCGAACCATCAAAGGCACCGGTGTTGAGAAAGAGCATCGTCTGCGCGATGACCCGGGGGTTGTTCATCATGAAGGTATGCGTGACCGGCAGGGTGATATGGGTGTTCATCCCCTCCACCATGGTCGCGGCAACCGAGACCTTTCCGTCATCCTTGCCGGGCAGCAGGGAGGAGTAGTAGGGGTTAAGCGACTGCGAGCCAGCGATGACGCCAAGTTCGAAATTCACGGCCGGCAACCTGCGCGGCAGGGAATTGGCACCGGTCCCCATCTGCGCGCCTGCAGGCCCGTTGATCCAGTCGAAGGCCGCGATATCGCCCAGCGCATCCACCAGCTCACTGCCCTGATTGGGCGGGCCCAGCATGACCACGCGGCCGACACGCTCCGGTCCTGCCTCTGCCACCCATTGCCGCACGAGGATACCGCCCATGGAATGGGTCACGAAATCCACCCGTGGCGTGCCGCAGGCCGCCAGCGCATCGGGCAGCGTGCGGGTGACAAGCTCTTCAATGGGCGCCTGCGTTGAAGGGTAGCCGGGGCGCACCACGCGGTAGCCCTCGCCCTCCAGCGCCGCTTCCATGAGCGCAAAAGAGGTCTCGGTGCGCGCAAGCCCGTGCAGCAGCACAACGCAGCGCTCCGCCGCCCACAGGGGCGAAAGGGTCAGCAACAGAAAGAGGCAGGCCAAACGCAGCATGACCTTGAGATAGACCGAAACGGACGGCTGTGGAATGCTGCGCGGCAGATAAACGCTGCGGAAGGCATGCCATGGCCCCCAAATCCCCTCGCGTCGCGGTCCGCGCCATTCTGGTGCACGAAGGCCGCCTGCTGGTCGTGAACGCCTACCGCGACAAGCGCCTTGCGCTGATGTGCGCCCCCGGCGGCGGGGTGGAGGTGGGCAGCTCCCTGCCCGATAACCTGATCCGGGAGGTCTTTGAGGAAACCGGGCTCACGGTCGCGGTCGCGGCGCCCTGTTTGGTGAATGAATTTCACGATCCCGACACGGGCTTTCACCAGATCGACTTCTACTTTCGTTGTGCGCTTCAGGGCGCGGCGACGCTCGATCCCGATTGGCGCGACTGCGATGACATCGTCAGCGACCGCCGCTGGGTGACGGAGGCGGAGCTGCGCGCGATGCGGTTCAAGCCCGACAGCTTGGCGGATGTGGCCTTCGGCGCGCCGGATGCGCTCAGCTACGACCCTCTGGAGCGGATTGTGAAGTGATTGCCCAGCCGATCCCGCCAATGACAAGCACGGTGGCCAGGATCAGCACCAAGCCCACGGCCTCCCCCAGGATCAGCGCACCGGCGAGGATCGCGATGATGGGCACGCTGAGCTGTAGGATGGCCGCCGTGGGCCCGCTGATCCCCGCCAGCACCCGGTACCACAGCGCATAGCCCAGCCCGGAGGTGAGCCCGCCGCATAAGATACCCAACGCCACGCCCGTCGCCGTGTACGTCAGCCCCGTGCCCACCAGCAGCACCAGCACCAGCGGCAGGCACAGCAGAAAATTCGCCGCTGTCGCCGCAAGCGGGTCGCCGGCGGTGCGTCCATTGATCGTGTAGGCCGCCCAGCCAAGACCCGCGAGCACCATCAACGCGGCTCCCACCGGGTCCGCGGCGCCGCCCGGGCCGGGCCAAAGCGCGATGAGCAGGCCCGCAAAGGCAACGCCTGCGCCAGTCAACTGCCGCGTGGTCAACACGCCGCCGGAAAGGGCTGTATGCGTGAACATGGCGATCTGGACGACCCCAAACAGGATGAGCGCGCCCAGCCCTGCATCAAGGGTGAGATAGGCCAGGGTGAAACTGATCATATAGAGCGTGAGGCTCAGCGCGCCGGGCACCCTTGCGCGCCGCAACAGCGGCAGACCGCCACCGCGCAGGCTCAGGATCATTCCGAGCACAAGCGCCCCGGCGGCAACGCGTACGATGGCAAAGCCGGAGGGGTCGATATGCCCCCCGTCAATGGCCATGCGCGTCAGCACGGAATTGGCGGCGAAAGCGGTCATGGTCAGGCACGTGAGCAAAGCGAGCTGCATGGCCCATGCTTACGTGCCCCAACCGGCACTGTCACCTGCGCGTCTTCATTGCTTGAAGAAGATGAATTCGTCTTCCTCGTCCATGCCCTGGATCAGCATCTGGACATCCGCCGGGTCCATGACTTGTGCCAGTTGCGGCGGCGCAGGCGTGATCTGTTCAAGATGCGCACGCATCAAGGACATCAATGAGGCTGCGACCGCCTTATCGGAGAGCGCTGCAACAAGACCGTCCTTGATCACCGCGCGCTGATGTTCGATCTGCAACGCGATCTCCCGGCGTTCGCGCGCGACGGTGAGCGCATTGGTCATCGCGCGGCTCAGTATCTGGCTGTCCATTTCATCCTTGGTTAGGAAGTCGTGGCATCCCCCGCGCATCGCCTCCACCGCGGTGGATATCCCGCCGTTGCCGGTGATCATGATCTTGCCCGCGTCACTGTTGCGCGGATCGTTCAACACATGTTCAAGCGCGACCATGCCGTCGCCCACGGGCAAGCGGTAGTCGATCAGAATCAGGTCATAGCTTTCCTGCCGGACAGCCACGTCCAGCTCTTCGATGCTGCCGACTTCATCAAGCGTTACATCAAGCCCGCTCTGACCGCTCAACCGCCTGATGCGCGCGCGGTCAAACGAACTGTCGTCCAGCAGCAGCGCCCGCACCGGCGCGCTCGGCGGCAGCACGGTTTGATCTCCTTGCGCCATGTATGGGTGTTCCATCATGTTCCCTCTCCCCTTCGTGCGCGGCAAGATGGAATGCAGACCGACTAGAAAGCCTTAACGCACAGGACGCAAAGACCACCGATGTGAGCGGCTTTTACCTCGATAGAGAGGCAGTTTTGACGAAAAGGCCTGGCCTGATGAGAGGACGCGGCCGCTCAGGACACGCGGCCTGACGCAACGCGCACGTCGATGCGCAATCCGCGCCCAAAGGGGGACGGTTTGATCGCAACATCGCCGCCGTAGTGCGCGGCGATCTTGCTGACCTTGGCCAGACCCATCCCGCTGCCCTCAACTTCGTCCCGTGGCCTAAGGGTGGTCATGGGCGCAAAAACACGGTCATGAAATTCAGGCGCGATCCCCGGTCCGTCATCTGAGGCTGAAATGCGCACCATTGCGCCTTCCCTGCGGGTTTGCAGCAGCAGCCTGCCCCCCGGCTTGTCGTGATGCTTGATGGCGTTGCTGACCAAGTCCCGCAGCAGGATGGGAAGGTCGCTTTCGCCCATCACAACGCTGTCGCAGACCAAATCATGCTCCACCCGGAATCCGGAGGGGATGGCCGTGTCCTGCAGCACTTCTTCAAGCACCAGGGCCAGATTAAGCTGCTTTTTGGTCTGCATCCGCCCCACGCGAGAATGCGCCAGCAGATCCACGAGCATCCGGTCCAGACGCCCCGTGTGGCGGTTCATCATCTCAATGGATCCCGCCACTTGGGCGTTGATCTTCACCCCGGAGGTCTCCAGGTCTTCCTGGATCCACTGCGGCAGTTCCAGCAGCGCCCGGACAGAGGCCCGCACGTCGTGGCTGATCAGATAGATGAAATCCTCCATATCCTGGGAGGTTTGCCCCGCGGTGGATTTAACCGGTTCGCTGGCGTCTGTCATCGGCATGCTGCACCCTCGTTTCGTTGTGCGGGGGTGTAGCACCTCGGGCATTGCGGTTTGCTTAACACCGGCTTGATCACAGGGCCCCAAAACGAAAAAGGGCGCGCCGGTAAAGGCGCGCCCCAAAGTGTTCTGGCCAGGCTGGCTTACATCATGCCGCCCATGCCGCCCATGTCGGGCATGCCGCCACCGGCGCCCGCGCCTTCCTTGGCGGGCTTATCCGCGACCATGGCTTCGGTCGTGATCAGCAGACCCGCGATGGAGGCCGCGTCCTGCAGGGCAGTCCGCACAACCTTGGCGGGATCGATGACGCCGAACTTGAACATGTCGCCGTACTCTTCCGCCTGCGCGTTGAAGCCGAAGGACAGGTCATCGCTCTCGCGGATTTTGCCCGCCACAACGGAACCGTCGACGCCCGCGTTCTCAGCGATCTGGCGCAGCGGCGCTTCCAGCGCGCGGCGCACGATGGTGATGCCGACGTTCTGGTCGTTGTTCTCACCCGTCAGGCCTTCCAGACCTTTGGCCGCCTGTACCAGAGCAACACCGCCGCCAACGACGATGCCTTCCTGCACCGCT